>NZ_KV880640.1 GCF_001907695.1 Thalassospira sp. TSL5-1 | reverse complement strand
GGCATAAGCATTACCAACCAATCGTTATAAAAACGCGACGGACATATTTGCAGCTTAGGGAGGGGGAGGGGTGGCAATGGCACCGTTTCGATCAATTGCCGTGTTTTATCATGTTGCGACGTTAAATTCCGTTGCGGCCGCAGCGGAACAGTTAAACGTGACGTCTTCGGCTGTAAGCCAGCAATTGCGCGCCTTGGAAACCCAGATTGGTACATCCCTGTTTGTGCGAGTTGGTCGCAAGATTAAATTGACCGAGGCCGGTGAAAGATATTTCGATCTGATTTCGCAGCATGTCGAAGATATTATCAAGGCAACCGACTTGATACAGGGCAACAGCAATTCGGCCCTGCTGACCATTCGGGCGACACCAACGGTTTCGACCAAGTGGTTATTGCCGCGTTTACCGCGTTTTCTGGATGCAAATCCCGATATTGATATTCGTCTTGACGGGTCAAATGAGCCGACCGATTTTAACCGCGATCTGGTTGATATGGAAATTCGGCACGGGGCGGGGCGCTGGCCGGGACTGCATGTTGAAGGACTGGTCGAAGAACGGTTCATTCCGGTTTGCGCGCCGTCACTGCTATCGGGCAATAATCTTGTCGCCAAAGATTTGTTGCATCACCGCCTTATCCATTCGGTCAAGGCACAGATCCAGTGGAAAACCTGGTTTGCCGAGCAGGGACTTGATCATGACGCATCGTCAAAACGGCTTTATTTCGACCGTTCCCATATGGCGGTTGATGCAGCCGTTTTGGGCATGGGCATGGCCCTGGAAAGCACCCTGATGATGGAACAGGAATTGCGCGCGGGGCAATTGTTGCCGGCGATTGAAAATGCCCCGAATATGCCCATTACCACCCAGTGGATTGTTTGCCCCTATAGCCATTTACGGCGCAGCCGGGTCAAACGGTTTATTCAATGGATCAAACGCGAAGCGCAGATTTGGTTTAATCAGGATCGCGCGATAATTGGTTAGTTAAACTTAATAAACAAACATAAAAAGTAAATTGATCTTCGACGTCCCGAGATCAAAGATCAGCGTGCTCGAAAACATAAAAACAGGGCACGCCGGGAGGAACCGCAAAATCGTTCGTCGTCAATCTGCCATCCGGGCAGGGTTGCCGGAACATCAGCTTTATTCTTCCTTGCGCTGCCGTCCGGCCTTGTTGGCCGAAAGATGGAGATTTGCAAGATGAACCTTTACTCGATGCTCGCGAAAAGAAATGCCGAGGGCCGCCCTGTTCGTGTTGGCCTGATCGGCGCGGGCAAGTTTGGCTCGATGGTTCTGGCCCAGGCACGCAAAATTGCCGGTTATCATATTGTTGCCGTTGCTGATCTCGATATTGGCAAAGCGCGCGGGTCGCTCAAGCGGACCGGCTGGCAGGAAGATGAATACAACGCCACATCGTTTTCCGATGCGATGGATCGCGGCAAGACCTATGTCACCGATGACGCCGCAGACATGTGCGCCTTTGAGGGCATCGAATGTATCATCGAGGCCACCGGCCACCCGATTGCAGGCACACGCCATGCCCTGATGGCAATTGATGGCATGAAACATATCGTCATGGTCAATGTCGAGGCCGATGTGATGTGCGGGCCGATTTTGGCGGCAAAGGCCCGCAAAAACGGCCTGGTTTATTCGATGGCTTATGGCGATCAGCCCGCCTTTATTTGTGAATTGGTCGATTGGGCCCGTTCCTGCGGTTTCGAGCTGGTGTCGGCAGGCAAGGGTATGAATTTCCAACCCGAATATCGCTATTCCACCCCGGATACGGTTTGGGGGTATTTCGGCTGGAGCGACGAATTTGTCGCCAAGGGTGATTTTAACCCGAAAATGTATAATTCCTTTACCGACGGCACCAAGGCCGCCATTGAAATGGCCGCTGTAGCCAATGGGACAGGTCTGGATTGCCCCGATGATGGTTTGGCATTTTATCCGTCTGGCTTACAGGATCTGGCATCGGTTTTTAAACCCAAATCCAAGGGGGGGCGCCTGCCGAAAAATGGTTTGGTCGATATTGCCGCCAGCCAGGAACCCGATGGTCGCGAAGTGCTGAACAATATCCGTTACGGCATGTTTGTCACCTTCCGTGCGCCTGATGAATATACCCGGGACTGTTTTGAACAATATGGTCTGCTGACGGATAAATCGGGTTGGTATGGTTCGATGTGGCGTCCGTTCCACCTGATTGGCCTTGAAACGTCTGTCTCTGTTCTTTCGGCGGTTTTGCGCGGCGAACCAACCGGATCCTCAAAGGAATATCGGGGCGATGCCGTTGCCACGGCAAAGGGCGATTTCAAGGCAGGCGATATGCTTGATGGTGAAGGCGGGTATGCGGTTTGGGCCAAGGCCATTCCGGCAACCATTTCCACCGAGGTTGATGCCCTGCCAATTGGCCTGGCCCATAATGTCAAACTGAAGAACCCCATCAAGCGTGACCAGATTGTTCGCATGTCGGATGTCGAACTGGTGGATGATCTGGATGTTGTCAATCTGCGCCGTGAACAGGTGACGACAATGGGACCGGCAAGTGAGGCGGACAAATGAGCTTTGTCGTTTTACCGGAATTTGTCGTCGAAGCAGAGAACCTGGACGCCTTTTTAAAGGCGGCCAGGGACGATGCCGAGGCATCGATGACGAATGAAAAGGGTTGCCAGCAGTTTGACGTGATTGTGGATATTGAAACAACACCGATCAGGGTGATGTTTTACGAAGTTTATGATGACCGCGCGGCCTTTGATCGACATTTGCAAACCCCGCATCTGGCCCATTTCCGGGCCGCACTGCATTTGGTGCAGGAAGGGCCGGTTCGGTTTTTTGACCGTGTTGTGGCCTCGTGATGAGCGGTTTGCAAACACAGAAAATAGCCTTTATCGGCACGGGCCTGATGGGGGCACCAATGGCGGCCAATCTGCTGGCGGCGGGCTTTGAGGTCACGGTATGGAACCGCACGCCGGAAAAGGCCGCCGCCCTGGCAACCAAAGGGGCCACTATCGCCGCAAGCCCGGCGGATGCGGTGCGTGATGCGGATATTGTGATTGTCATGCTCTCGTCCGGGCCAGTATGTGCTGACATTTTGTTTGGCGAGCATGGCATTGCCCCGCTGATCAAAAAGGCCGCCTTTCTGGTGGTGATGTCGTCGATCGGTGTGGCCGAGGCCAAGGAGATGGCGGCAAAATCGGTCGATCTGGGTATTCGCTGGCTTGATGCGCCAGTGTCGGGCGGTACACCTGCCGCAACGGACGGGACCCTGTCGATTATGGCGGGGGGTGAATTGGGGGATGTGCGTGCAGTTAGCCCGGTTTTATCTGCGATGGGGCGGGTTGTGCATATCGGCCCCGCTGGCACTGGTACATTGGCAAAACTGGTTAATCAGTTGCTGGTTGCCAGCACGATTGCCGCTGTTTCCGAAGGGTTGCTGTTGGCCGAGGCCGGTGGCGCCAACCCGGCAAAGGTGCGCGAAGCCCTTTTGGGCGGGTTTGCCAATTCGCGCATATTGGACCTGCACGGCGAGAAAATGATTGCCGGACTGTTCGATCCCGGCGGACCTGCAAAATATCAGATCAAGGATACGGGTGCTGCGCTTGATGCGGCACGGGCACTGGATCTTGATTTGCCGGTCTTGGAACTTGTTGACCGGCTGTTTTCATCGCTGGTTGCACATGGTGGCGGGGATTTGGATCACTCTGCCCTGTTTCTTGAGCTTAAACGTCTTAACGGAAGACTGCCAGAAGGCAGCCCCTTAAAACCCTGAAAATAGTAAAACGGGAGGAAACTATGAAGAATCGTTTTAACACAACACGTCGGGGACTTTTGCGCATTGTCCTGCTGGGGGCGGTTGCGATTGCCGGTGTAACCGGTGTGCGCCCGGCTGCGGCCGAAACAACCCTGATGCTGGCCGTGCCCGATCCGATTGAAAGTTCGGTTGGCCGGGCTGCGACCCGTTTTGCCGAACTGGTGGACCAGAAAACCGACGGGCAGGTGAAGTTCCAGGTTTTTGCCGATGGCGTGCTGTTTGGCCGTGACCAGAACTCGGCTGTTAACCAGCTTGGCGCCGGGGCGCTGGATGGTCTTATCCTGGCATCTTCGGTTTATGCCTCGTTTGAACCCAGGATGAACGCCATTTCCCTGCCTTACCTGTTTGCCAATTATGATCAGCTAAAGGCTTATCTGAACGGGGAGCCGGGCCAGGAACTGATTGCATCACTTGAACGCATGAATATCAAGGGGCTTGGTTTCTTTTTGCGGACCTTCCGCGATGTCACAACCCGCGACCGGGCGATTACAAAGGCCGAGGATTTTAAGGGCCTGACCCTGCGCACCCCCAATAACCCGCTATTTGTGAAATTGTTCCAGGCATTGGGTGCCAACCCGACACCAATGGCCTTTTCCGAGGTGTATTCCGCCCTGCAGTTGCAGGTGATTGAAGGGCAGGAAAACCCGGTTGAAGTGCCCTATAATAACAAATTCGCCGAAGTGCAGGGCCAGTTAAACATGACCCAGCATATTGCTGATAGTTTCCTGCTTGGCCTGTCATCAAAGGCGTGGGGCCGTATTCCGGCGCAATATCAGGGTGCGGTTATGGAAGCCGCCCACGAGATGATTGCGGAGCATGACGCCCAGGAGATTCAGCAAGAGCACGAAATTATTGAAAAACTGAAAGCACAGGGCATGCAGGTGAACCATTTCGCAGATGGTGAACTTGAAAAGGTTCAAAAGATTGCCCGTGGCATTTACGGCGAATTTGAAGACCAGATTGGTGCAGATTTCACCAAGGAAAGCATCGATTTCGTCAATGCGCATTGATTTTCCAACGGAGCCTGCGCAGGCAGGCTCCGGTCTTTTGGGAGGAAGTTAAATGCAGCTTATCGACAAAATCGTCTGGCGGATTGTCGATGCAATCATTTTGCTGGCTGTCCTTAGCATGGTGATACTTATTGCGGTGCAGGTGATTTCGCGCTTTGCGGGGCATTCCGTCGCCTGGACCGAGGAACTCGCCCGCTTTTTGTTCATCTGGACGGTCTGGCTGGGCCTTGCCGTCGGGTTTCGCAATGGTCAGCATCCGGCGCTTAATTTTTTGATCGTATTGATCCCGCAGTCGTTTCGTCGCATTTACCGTCTTATTCCGGCTGTGTGCGCCATGCTGCTGTTCGGGATTGCCTGCTGGCAGGGATGGAACCTGTTGTTGCAGCAAATCAGCTTTAATGAACGCTCTGCAACGCTTCAGGTTGGCATGTGGCTGGCCACCTTGCCGCTGGTGATCGGGTCGGGCCTGGCAATTTTTGGGGCCGCGCTAAATGCGCTATTTGCGCAGGATGACTTTGCCACCCCCGTTGATATGGCTGACGAACATCAGGAAAGCGTGCCATGAGCCTTACCCTTATTGTGATTTTTGTCGTTCTGGCTTTTCTCGATGTGCCGTTATCCGTGGCCCTGGGCTTGGCATCGGCGGGAACCATTTGGTGGTTCGGGCTGCCTTTGACGATGGTGACGCAGTCTATGGCAACCTCGATCAATTCGTTTTTGCTGATTGCCGTGCCCCTGTTTATTCTTGCCGGGCAGATTATGGAACGGGGCGGGCTTTCCGAACGGATATTTGATGCCGCCGAAGCCCTGGTGGGGCGTTTGCCCGGCGGTGTCGGGCATGTGAATATTGTCTCAAGTTTTATTTTTGGCGGGATTTCGGGCTCCTCCGTGGCCGATATTGCCAGCTTGGGGCCGATTACCATCAAATCCATGACGTCACGCGGCTATCCCAAGCCCTATGCGGCGGCGTTAACACTGATAACATCGACATTGGCAACATTGGTGCCGCCCTCGATTTTGATCATTGTTGCCGCTGCGTCTTCTGGTCAGTCGGTGGGGGCGGCACTGGCGGGTGGTTTGGGGCCGGGTGTGTTGCTGGCCCTGGCGTTGGCGGCGTATAATACTTTCATTGCGCGCAAAAACAGTTACGGGCAAATCACATCCTTTAGTTTTGGCCGTTCCGTGCGCGCGTTGGTGCGTGCTGCCCCTGCCATTGGGGCGCCAATCATTATCTTGACCGGCATGTTTTCGGGTATTGTCACCCCGACCGAGGCAGCGGGTCTTGCCGTGTTGTATACTCTGGTGGTGGCTGGTGCGGTGTATCGGCAGATCGGCCTTAAGGATGTGTTGGTACTAACCATACGTTCCGGTCAGCTTGCCGGCTCGGTATTGCTGATTTTGATGGTCGCCAATGTGGCAACCTTTGTTTTCACGGTGGATATGCTGCCGCAAAAGGCTTCGGGCTTTCTGGCGCTATTTGCCGGGTCGGGTTTTGGCACCTTAATGCTGATGGGGGTTATCTTCATCATTGTCGGCATGATGATGGACATTGTTGCCGCCGCCTTGATGCTGATCCCGGTGTTGATGCCCGCCGCGATCAGCGCCGGGGTGCATCCGATGCACTTTCTGATTTATATGGTGACGTGTCTGGCGGTTGGCCTGGCAACGCCGCCGGTGGGGACATGCCTGTTTGCAACGGCCTATGTCTCGAAGGTGCCAACACCAAAACTGATAAAGGCGGCAATGCCGTTTTATATTGTGAATTTGGTGGTGATTGTGCTGGTTGCGGCCTTCCCGCAGATTGTGATGTATCCGATTTCCTGGTTGACCTGAATGAAGCAGCGTATTGTTGTAATGGGTGTTGCCGGTTGTGGTAAATCGACGATCGGTATCGAATTGGCCCGGTTTTTATCGCTGCCGTTTCTTGAGGGCGACCATTTTCATCCAAAAGCGAATGTGGAATGGATGGCACAGGGTCGCCCGCTGAATGACGACATGCGCCGCCCGTGGCTGGACCGCATTGCAGAGCAGATAAAAGCCGCGCCAGATGGTGGCATTGTGGTGTCCTGTTCGGCGTTAAAGCGATCTTATCGCGACCGGTTACGCACAGCGGGCGACGTCGTTTTTATTCACATTGCCGTGCCGCGCGATGTTTTGGTGCAAAGAATGACCGGGCGGGATCACTTCATGCCAGTATCCCTGCTTGATAGCCAGCTTGAAACCCTGGAGCCCCTTGCGCCGGATGAAAAGGGTGTTGTGATTGATGGAGAATTGCCAATTACCCGAATGATTGAAAGGGTTGTGGCAGTGTTACCGATGTCTTCAGCCTCAATTGAATAGAAGCGATGATCCGGCAGGGCAGGTTTGTTGTTTTAACCGGGTCAAGACGCGCTATTATCGTCTTCCGTCCAGCGTTTGACGACGGGCAGATGAATACCCAGAAGGTCCAGCGCCCGGCCGGTGGTTTGTGTGACCATTTCGTCAATGCTTTGCGGGCGGCTGTAAAAGGCCGGGACGGGCGGCATGATGATGGCCCCGTTTTGGGTTGCCTGGGCCATCAGGTTAATATGCCCGGCATGATAGGGCGTTTCACGCAATAGCAGCACCACTCGGCGCCGTTCCTTCAGACAAACATCGGCAGCCCGCACAATCAGTTCGTCATTGTAACAATTGGCAATCCCGCTAAGCGTTTTAATCGAACAGGGGGCTACCAGCATGCCTTCGGTTTGGAAAGACCCGGAAGAAATTGCCGCACCAATATCGCGGTAATTATAGACGACATCGGCATAGGACCGGATTTCGTCGGCATCAATATCCAGTTCCGCCTTGGCGGTACGCAGGGCGGAGGGCGAAATAACAGCATGTGTTTCAATATCGGCAATCTCGCGCAGCAATTGCAGGGCGCGGACACCATAAATCACGCCTGATGCCCCGGTAATGGCGATAACAACCCGTTTCATATCATGCTCTTTTCACTCGTGCCGAACTTCTGGCCCACAACAGGCAATCCACCTTTTTACGCATGCAGTTTTGGCATGGATTATGACGGTTTCAACCGTTTTCTCATATTTTGTCAAACCGGGTCGGTCATGCCGGGTTTTTCGGCTTTTGCCGCTTTCATCAGGCGGTCAAATGTAAAGGCATCTATCGGCAGGTCGGTTCCGCCCTGTGTTGCCAAATCGGCCAGAATTTCGCCAATCACGCTGGTGAATTTGAACCCGTGCCCCGAACAGGGCGAGGCCACAATCACCCGGTCGTCACCCGGTAAATGGTCCAGCAGGAAATCTTCGCCCGGCAGCATGGTATAGCGGCAGGTAACGGCATTAACCCGCCTGCCATTCATGCCCGGCAGGCAGCGCGCGGCAAATTCGTCGAGCAAGGCCAAATCTTGGTCGTTGACGGGCGGGTTGGGTTTATCAGGGTCGATACTTTCCATGAAATGGGCATGGCGGCCAATTTTAACGCCATCTGCACCAATTTCGGGAAAGCCAAAAAACGTACCATTTTCGGTGTCGTCACGCAAAAAGGCGGGCATGCGGATTGGATTGGTGACAAAGCCGTTTTCCGGCCGGTACCACGCCACTACTTGGCGGATCGGGTTTGCCAACGCCTGAAGGCCGGGAACCAACTGCGAAATCCAGGCGCCGGTTGCGACAATGACCTTTGCGGCATGATATTTTTGTCCGCTTGCAGAAATGATAACGCCCTTGTCGCCTGATGAAAGGCCGTCAACCTTTTCGCCGATATGCAGCTTTGCACCATTGGCGGCCGCCAGGCGCAAATATCCCCACAGGGCGGCTTCGGGTTTTAACCAGCCGCCATTAGGATCAAGTACAGCAATTTCATCATCTTGCAGTCCAAAAACCGGAAATCGTTTGCGCGTTTCGGCGGCATTAAATTTCTCGTGTGCAAGGTTGTGAAGTTCACAGGATGCCAGGGTGCCGGTAATAATATCGCTGTCGGGTTGGCCAACCTGCAAAACACCGGTGACGTTCAGGATCGTTTCGCGCAACTGGTTTTCCAGATCGCGCCAGTTGTCATAGGCGCGATGTAACAGTGGCACATAGCTGGGGTCTTCAAAATATCCCAACCGGATCAGTCGGCTGTCCCCGTGCGAAGAACCCAGCCCATGCGCCGGGCTTGCGGCTTCAAAACCAATCACCCGTACCCCGCGTGCTGCCAGAAACGAGATGGCGGCGCTGCCCATTGCACCAAGACCGATTACAGCGACATCATATTGGTTGGACATGGGACGATCCTTGTTGATTGCGGGTGTGGCGTTGGTAATGCCGGGTTTGCCGCAGGGTGGCGCGTTAAACCCGGGTGATATTATTTATCGTGGTTGCCTGTTTAGGGGATGGGGGCTGGTTCCTCGTTTGCGATCAGGTTGCGTAGCGTTTCCAGATCGTTGGCGAGGGCATGGTCATCCCCATAAGCAGGCAGCAAATGACGGACTTGTTGATAAAGGGCATTGGTGCCCGATGCACGCATTTTTATGCCGTCATCGGGGTTAATTGCAATCAGATCAGAGGCCTGGGCCGCGGCCAGAAGCTCGATCGCCAAAACCTGTTCGGTATTATCAAGCACCTGTAACAGCTTGTTGGCCGCAGCCGTGGGGTGGGCCAGGTAATCCTCCTGCAAGGCGGATGTAATACCGCCATCCAGGCTGGCCGGGGCACCCAGGCGGCGGTTTTCGGCGGCAAGCGCAGCGGCGGTATATTGTGCAATCATCAGGCCGGACCCCACACCGGGATCATTGGTTAAAAACGGTGGCAGGCCACTGACCAACGGGTTCACCAGCCGGTCCAGACGCCGTTCGGACAGCATGGAAAGCTGCGAAATGGCAATCGCCAGCCCATCAAGCGCCAGGGCTAGTGCCGGGGCAACGGCATGGGCTTCGGAGGCGACTTTGGGATCTTCGGGGGACCCATGCACAATGGGATTATCGGTCGCGGATGCCAGTTCCTGATTAACGACAATGGCCGTGTTATCAAAAACGTCGCGCACGGCACCGTGGGCATGCGGCGTTGCCCGCAGGCTTAGCGCATCCTGTGTGCGTTTGGCAAAGGACTGGTCAATATGGCGGCTGCCCGCCAACCGGGCCCGCAGGGTTGCGCCCACCTTTTGAATACCCGCCGATTTGCGCAGAGCCAGAATATCGGCATCAAAGGCGGCCATTTGCGCGCCCGATGATTCAAGGGTCATGGCGGCAATGGCATCAGCCCAGTCGGCCAGGCGATGGGCACGCGCCAGCGCAAAGGCCCCCAACCCGGCAGAGCATGATGTGCCATTGACCAGACTAAGGCCTTCTTTGGCCTGCAATGTCAGCGGTTTTAGGCCAATTTTTGCCAGCACATCCGCCCCTGAAAGCATCTGCCCGTCAATCATTGCGCGCCCCTCGCCAATCAGCACCAGGGCAATATGCGCCATATGCACCAGATACCCTGCCGACCCCTTGGAGGGAACCGCCGGAATGCAGTTGTGGTTGAGCAAGCCTTGCAGGGCAGCGACCGTTTCCGGGCAAATACCGGAATAACCATGCGCAAAATTGTTGATTTGTGCAGCAATAATGGCGCGTACCGCCGGGGCGGATAGCAACGGTCCGGTGCCACAAGCGTGGCTGAGGATGATGTTGCGCGACAGCTGTGCCTGGGCACTGCGGTCCACCACCGTATCGGCCAATGCGCCAACACCGGTGGTAATGCCATAAGCCCGAATGCCGCGATCCACCAGTGCATTCACAATTTTGCGGCCCCGGTTAATGCGTTTGTTGGGGGCATCGGCCAGGGTCAGGGGGGCACCATTGGCAATGGCGGCGATTTCGCGCCAGGTCAGGCCAACATCAAGAATAACATCAGGCAGCGTCATTTTCGGTTTCCATATGACGGATGAATTGCTGGAAATAGGGCGAACCCTGGCCGCCAAACATGTCATCTGGCGTGCCTTCACAATCGATTTGGCCTTCGCGCATGAAAATCACGCGGTTCGACACATTGCGGGCAAAGCCCATTTCATGGGTGACGACCAGCATCGTCATTTTCTCCGCCGCCAGGTCGCGCATCACACGCAGCACTTCGCCCACCAGTTCCGGGTCCAGGGCCGATGTCGGTTCGTCAAATAAAATGACCTTTGGTTTCATGGCAAGCGAGCGGGCAATGGCGGCGCGCTGTTTTTGCCCGCCGGAAAGATGGGCCGGGTAATAATCCTTGCGATCCGCAATGCCGACCTTTTCCAAAAGGGCCACGGCCTCGGCAATGCACTCGGCACGCGGGCGTTTTTGCACATGGACCGGGCCTTCGATGATGTTTTCCAGAATGGTCATGTGTGACCACAGGTTAAAGGACTGAAACACCATGCCCAGTTCGGTGCGGATGCGGTCAAGCTGCTTGCGGCTGGCAGGGCCACGGCCCTGGCTGGTGGTTCTCATGGTGATTTCTTCACCACTGACAATCACATCCCCGTCATCGGCGGTTTCCAGCATATTGATACAGCGTAGAAACGTGGATTTGCCAGACCCGCTCGCCCCCAGCACGCTAATGACATCGCCATCATGGGCATCAAGGGAAATGCCGCGCAGGACTTCGTGGGCACCAAAACTTTTGCGGATATTGCGAACAGAAAGCCTTGGGGTGGCTGACATGGAACCATCCTTTTTACTAAAGGGGCAAATATGCGGCCCGGTTAGGGGCGGGCACCAAACAGGGCATTCATCACCGACGGTTTGCGTCCCGTCGGGCGGCGGTGATGGCGGTTTAACCGGTTTTCCAGAAGGGACAGGCCCTGCAGGATGATAAAATTCAACAGCAGATAAAGGGCGGCGGCGCACAGGAAAACTTCCATTGTGCGGTAAGTTTGCGAAATCAGCCGCTGTGCCACCCCGGTAATTTCCCAAACCGTTACCAGGCTTGCCAGCGCGGTTGATTTGACCATCAGGACAATTTCGGTCGAATAGGCGGGCAGGGCATGGCGGAGTGCGATGGGCGCAATGATCCGGCGCAGCAGCAAAAAGCCGGACATGCCAGCCGCCCGGGCTGCTTCCACCTCGCCAGGTGGTACGGCGCGCAGGCCACTGCGAAAAATTTCAGCCGAGTAACCCGCCGTGCACAGGGCGAGCGAAAGAACGGCACAAATAAAGGGTTCGCGCAACGCAGGCCAGACAAAGCTGTGGCGGATCACCCCGAATTGCCCGAGCCCGTAAAAAACCAGAAACATCTGGATTAAAAGCGGGGAGCCGCGAAAGACGAAGATATAGCCCTTGGCGAAATTGCGGGCGATGATGTTGTTGCTGACCCGCATGGTGACAATCAGCAGGGCCAAAAGACCGCCAAAAAACACCGATAACGAAAACAGGCCAATGGTCGTGGGTGTCGCGGCCAGCAGGTCCTTCATGGTCGAAAACAGAAATGCAAAATCCATGACCACCCCTTAAACCTGGCCCATGCCGCGTGGCATGGATTTGTTGCTGCGGCGTTCGGCACTGTTAAAAAGCCGTTCGGAAAAGCTGGTCAGAACCAGGTAAAGCACCCCGCCCACAATATAGAACATGAAATACTGGCGGGTCGAACCAGCCGCGACCTGGGTGGTGCGCATCAGTTCGGCCAGACCGGTAACTGAAATCAGCGCGGAATCCTTAAGCGACAACTGCCAGACATTGTTAAGCCCGGGAATGGCAAAACGCAGAATTTGCGGCAGGATAATCCGGCGGACACAGCGCAGGGGCGGCATGCCAATGGAGGCGGCCGCCTCGATCTCGCCGCGGGGAATGGCGCGGTAGGCCCCACGATAAACCTCTGCCTGATAGGCTGCGGAAATCAGCCCGACGGCCAGTGCGCCTGCCAAAAAGGAGGGCATGCCCAAAAAGCCCTCAATCCCCATCGCATGGCCAATGGCGGTAACGGCATTTGAGCCGCCAAAATAGATCAGGTAAATGATCAGCAGTTCAGGCACGCCGCGAAAAATGGTGGTGTAGGTGGTGCCCAGCACGCGCAGCCACCAGAAATTCGATAATTTGGCGGTTGCGATCAGGCCGCCAACAACGGCGCCAATGGCAAGAGAAGCCAGCGTGACACACAAGGTCAGCAACATGCCGGTCAGGATAAGTGCACCCCAGCCCTTGGCACCAAAGCCGAGAAGTTCAAAAATTTCCATTTGCCAGGCCTTCGTAAGTCTGAAGGGCTTGGGAATGTTGCTGCCTTTGGGGCGCAGGCCCCTAACAGTAACAGCGACGTAAAATCGGCGGGAAGCCGCGTTAAAAAAAAGCCTGCTTCCCGCTAATTGGCAATGCGGTTATTCCGGGGTGACGTCGGTGCCAAACCACTTCATCGACAGCTTTTTGATGGTCCCGTCGGCAAGGGCGGCCTTGATGGCATCATCGAACATGGCTTTCAGCTCGGTATCTTCCTTGCGCAGGCCCAGGCCTTCACCAATGCCAAAGACAGTTCCGGCAATTTCCGGGCCGGTAATGGCCATGGCTTCGTCGGATGTTTTGAAAGATGCCAACAGGTTGGTGGTATCGTCAAAGCCAACGTCGATACGGCCGGTTTGCAGGTCAAGGTCGCGTTCGGCACCGGTTTTGTATTCGCGGATGGTCGCGATGTCCTTGAAATTGTCATAGATGAATTTGGCATAGACCGTTGCCGCCTGGATGCCGATGGTTGCGCCATCAAACGTTTTGCGCAGGGCATCGATCTGGTCTTTGCCGCCAGAATAATCCGGTGCCATTTTCACAACTTCGCCGGTGCCGGGTGCCTGGGCATAATCACTTTCTGTCGGTGCGGCAAAGGCAGCGTGGGTGTTGGCATAGGGGATCGAAAAGGCGATGACCTTCTGACGTTCCGGGGTAATGGAAAGTGCATCCATCACCACGTCAAATTTACCGGCATTGAGGCTGGTGATCATGCTGTCCCAGTCCGAGGCAACCAGATTGCATTTGACCTTCATGTGGTTGCACAGATATTCGGCCAGTTCGGGTTCAAACCCGCCCAGTGACCCGTCCGGGTTGGTCATGTTCCAGGGGGCATAGGCCCCTTCGAGGGTGATGGTGACTTCTTTCCACTCTTTGGCCTGCGACGGTGTTGTGCTGGCAACAGCAAACAATGCGGCAGCAGCCACAAGAATTGACTTGAACTTCATTGAGAGGTCTCCTTGCAACGAATGAAGCGATTTGGCCCTGATAAACGCGGCCACATCCTGCGTGTTTTTATATTGCGTTATATTGATGCAGAGTGGCAGAAATTGTTACGTCTTTAGTTGTATATGTAACATATGACACTTTTTTACGCTCATCAAATAAAAAGTGTATTATATGGGCAATATGAAAACGAAGCGGAAACGGGTTAATAATGACAAAAAACAATGGATTACGACCAGCCCGGCACAAACAGGAAGGGCCAGTATTTACTGGTCAGGCCTTGCGAAAGGAACGGGATGGCGGCGGGCCGTTGTATCTGGAGGTCAAACAGTTGATCCTGGACCGCATATATCGCGGGGAATGGCAGCCCAATCACCGGATTCCATCGGAAAACGAGCTGGTTTCAGAGCTGGGTATTAGCAAAATGACGGCCAACAGGGCCCTGCGCGAGTTGGCCCATGAGGGAGAATTGGTGCGCGTTCAGGGAGTCGGTTCGTTTGTGGCCCAGAAAAAGGGCTATTCCGCTCTGTTTGAGGTGCGCAACATTGCCGAGGAAATTGCCGAACGCGGCCATGTTCATTCTGCCTCCGTGATTGTTCTGGCCGACCAGGCGGCGTCGCCTGATGTAGCGGATGCGCTGGATTTGCCTATCGGGGCACCGGTTTTTCATTCGCTTATTGTGCATCATGAAAATGATGTGCCGGTCCAGATCGAGGACCGCTTTGTCAATCCGGCTTTGGCGCCGGATTATTTGTCTCAGGACTTTTCGGCGATTACACCAAATGTTTATCTGTCGCAAATGGCCCCGCTGACCGGATCGGAACATGTCGTCGAGTCGATCCTGGCGCAGCCGTGGGAGGCTAAGTTACTGGTAATCCTGCATAATGAGCCCTGCCTGATGATCCGCCGCCGGACCTGGTCGAGTGGTGGGGTGGTTTCGCTTGCCCGTCTGATCTACCCCGGTACGCGCTATCGTCTTGAAAGCAGGCAGGGAAAAACAACCTGAATGTCCTATGTCATCGTATTGGCGCGAGGTTGCATATACAACTAAAAGCCGGAGGCCTTTCCTGTCGGGTCTGTCGGGGTGAAACGGGCGACCAGAGCGTGCCGGTCGCCGGGATAGGTCAGGCGTACATGGGTAACGGGGCCGTTATGGCTCCAGGTGCGGCGTTCGATGACAAGGCAGGCCGTTCCCTCTGCAATATCAAGGGCGCGGGCGTAATGGGCATTTGCGCCGATGGATTTGATCATGTGTTCGGCCGTGGTCCAGGGCACCCGGCTGGTCAGCCAGGGGCCGGGTGCGATGTCGATGAAATCTTCATCGCGGGCTTCGGGTACAACCGATAAATTGATCAGGCGTTCTTCCCGGCAAAAAACACGCGGACCGGCAAGGTGCTTGCCCGTTACTTCCAGAATGTCGGCACTTTCCGAAAGCTCCAGGCTTTTCATGTCACTTGCCGTTGACTTGCGGGTTGACCGGCCAAGGCGATGATATTCATAAGGCAGCCCCAGAGACTGCACTTCCAGCTTGATATCGTGAATTTCCAGTACCGCCGATTGCGCCTGGGGCTGGGTGACAAAACTGCCGGATTTTTTGCGCCGTTCAATCAAATTGGCGTTGGCAAGCTGGCTGAGTGCCTTGTTTACCGTCATGCGCGAGCAATTATACTGTTCCGCCAGGTCCAGTTCATTGGCAATGCGATGGCCCGGGGGCCATGCGCCCGACAGAATATAGCCTTCAATATCGTTGATAATCTGCTGGTGCAGGGTAGGTGACTTTTTCGCCCGCATGAATAACGCTTGTTCCTGATTTGCCAATAACGACCCTTTTAGCCGATCCGACAGGGGAAAGGGAAACAAACTCGTTATGGCAGGCGGACTATTTCGCCAGCAGGTTTTTCATGGTTTGCTGAAATTTCGGTGCAATCTGGTCGCGCGCAATATGGCGGCCTTGCTGCACAACCTTGCGCCCGCGCACCCACACATTATCAACCTTGATGGTTTCGGCAAAAATCCAGGCATCAAGGATGTGATCGCCCGCAAGATAGGATGCCTCGCTTGTATCAAGCGAGACAAAATTGGCGGTTTTGCCATTCTCAATGCCGTAATCGGTGGCAAGGGCGCGGGCACCGCCTTTAAGCGCATGGTCAAAAATTGTCCGCCCGGTCGAGGAGGAGATATTGGCAATGGCGTTGCGCGAATTGTGATGCAGGCGCTGGGAATATTCCAACTGGCGCAATTCGGATGAAATGCTGATTTGCACGTTGGAATCCGACCCAATGCCAAACTGGCCGCCCTGTGCCAAAAAGGTTTCCGCCGGGAAGGTACCATCGCCCAGATTGCCCTCGGTAATCGGGCACAGGCCGGCAATGGCACCGGCCCGCGCCATGCGGGTGGTTTCATCTTCGGTCATGTGGGTGGCGTGCACCAGGCACCATTGATTGCTGAGATCAGCATGGTCCAGCAGCCATTCAACCGGGCGCTGGCCGGACCATTTGATGCAGTCATTGACCTCCAGCAATTGCTCCGCAATATGGATGTGAATGGGGTTGCTGCCTGCCATTTTGCTCACACTTGCCAGTTCTTCGGGCGTGGCCGCGCGCAGGCTGTGCGGGGCAACACCGACAATCATGCCATCACGGTTTTGGGCCGTGGCATTGCAGGCGGCAATCAGTTTTTCAAACTGCTCAACCGAATTGATAAATCGGCGCTGGCCCTGCGTCGGGGCGGTGCCGCCAAACCCGGCATGGGCATAAAAAACCGGCAGCAGGGTTAAATCTATGCCGGTGGTGGCGCTCGCACTGGCGATATGATCTGCCATTTCGCCGATATGGGCATAAGGGCTGCCGTCATGGTCATGATGCAGATAATGAAATTCACCAACGCGCGAAAAACCCGCTTCGAGCATTTCCATATAAAGCTGGCTGGCAACCGCCTCCACATCATCGGGTGTCATGGACAGCGCGAAATGATACATGTTGGTGCGCCAGCTCCAGAAGCTGTCGCTGCCAGTACCGCGCATTTCCGCCAGGCCCGCCATTGCGCGCTGAAAGGCATGGCTGTGCAGGTTGGGCATCGCGGGCACAATCACGGCGTGGCATTCATCGCCAGGGGCAGGGGACACGCCGGTTTCCAGGTTGGTAATTTTGCCATCATCTAGCGATAGCCTTACATTTTCCTGCCAGCCATGTTCACCCAGAAGCGATTTTGCATGCAGCATTGCCATGTCCCTAACTCTCCCATCGGCGTTCTGTTTGTCAGAACGGCAAGAAATATGTTGTGTTGCTTTTTATTATGTATATACATAAAAGCAACAAAGGAAAAGATACAATTCCAATCAGGTGATCGCAATTTTTTCAATCTGCGTCCGGGATGATAAAAAATCGTCTTGAAAACAGCAGGTTGCGAACATTCAAACGAGGCGGGAGATATTCCAGCATGCGTGTTTTTGACGTTGAACAGGGCTCATCGCCGGTGATTCTGGCCTTCCCGCATACGGGAACGGATGTCCCGGCCGATATGCGCGAAAAGCTGAATGACAATGGTAAAATCCTGGCCGATACCGACTGGCATATTCACAGGCTTTATGATGGCCTGCTGCCCGGTGTGACCACGGTGCGCGCCCTTTTTCATCGCTATGTGATTGATGCCAACCGCGACCCGTCGGGGCAAAGCCTGTATCCCGGGCAAAACACCACCGGGCTGGTGCCTGTAACGGATTTTGATGGCAAACCGATCTGGCGAGAGGGGCAGGAACCTGATGAAAATGAGGTTTCGCGCCGCCAGCAACAGTTTCACGCGCCCTATCATGCCGCCTTAAAGGCGGAAATTGACCGGGTTAAGGCCCTTCATGGCGTTGCCGTGCTTTATGATTGCCATTCGATCCGGTCACATATTCCGTTCCTGTTTGATGGCAAATTGCCGGATTTCAATATCGGTACAGATAGCGGCACCACCTGTGACCCGCGTATCGAACAGGCTGTGGTAACTGTGTGCGAAAATGCCGCCGGGTTTACATCGGTTTTGAATGGCCGTTTTCGTGGCGGCTGGACCACCCGGCATTATGCCAACCCGGCACAAAATATACACACTGTGCAAATGGAACTGGCGCAATCCACTCATCTTGCCCGCGAAGAACCGCCTTTTGAATATGACGAGACTGTCGCAGCACCATTGCGCGCGCACCTTAAAGACATTTTGCAGAACATCGAAAAGATCGCCTTTGATCTAGCCAAGGGAAACTGAACCATGAGCAATCCGCGCCATAATATTCGTGAGATCATCGCACCAACCGGCACCGAAATTTCGGCCAAATCCTGGCTGACCGAAGCCCCGCTGCGCATGTTGATGAACAATTTGCACCCCGATGTTGCCGAAAACCCGCATGAATTGGTGGTTTATGGTGGCATTGGCCGCGCTGCGCGCACCTGGCAGGATTTTGACCGCATCGTTGCGTCGTTAAAATCGCTGGAAGAAGACGAAACGCTGCTGGTGCAGTCTGGCAAGCCGGTGGGGATTTTCCGGACCCACAAGGATGCGCCGCGTGTTCTGATTGCCAACTCCAATCTGGTGCCGCATTGGGCGAACTGGGACCATTTCAACGAACTCGATAAAAAGGGTTTGATGATGTATGGGCAGATGACGGCCGGTTCATGGATTTACATTGGCAGCCAGGGCATCGTACAGGGCACCTATGAAACCTTTGTCGAGGTTGGCCGCCAGCATTATGACGGCAACCTGAAAGGCAAATGGGTTTTGACCGCTGGCCTGGGTGGCATGGGTGGCGCGCAGCCGCTGGCGGCTGTCATGGCCGGGGCCTGTTGTTTGGCGATTGAATGCAACCCGGACAGCATCGATTTCCGCCTGCGCACCGGCTATGTCGATGCCAAAACCGACAGCCTTGACGAAGCCCTGGACATGATTGACCGCTGGACCAAGGCGGGCGAAGCAAAATCGGTCGGGCTATTGGGCAATGCCGCCGAAATTGTGCCCGAGCTGGTGCGCCGTGGCGTAAAACCGGACCTCGTGACCGACCAGACATCGGCCCACGACCCGGTAAATGGCTACCTTCCTAAAGGCTGGAGCATGGGCGAATGGAAGGCCAAACGCGAAAGCGACCCGAAAGCAGTTGCAAAGGCCGCCCGTGCCTCCATGCGCGAACATGTCGAGGCGATGCTGGCCTTCCACGAACAGGGCATTCCGACCATCGATTATGGCAACAATATCCGCCAGATGGCCAAGGAAGAAGGGCTGGAGAACGCCTTTGATTTCCCCGGTTTTGTTCCGGCCTGCATTCGTCCGCTGTTCTGCCGGGGTGTTGGTCCGTTCCGCTGGGCGGCGCTGTCGGGCGACCCGGAGGACATTTATAAAACCGATGCCAAGGTAAAGGAAATCCTGCCCGATAACCATCATCTGCATAACTGGCTGGATATGGCGCGTGAACGCATTTCCTTCCAGGGCTTGCCCGCCCGTATTTGCTGGGTTGGTTTGGGTGACCGTCACCGCCTGGCCCTTGCCTTTAATGAAATGGTTGCATCGGGTGAACTGAAAGCCCCGATTGTAATTGGCCGTGACCATCTTGACAGTGGTTCGGTTGCATCGCCCAACCGCGAAACCGAAGCGATGCAGGATGGATCTGACGCGGTTTCGGATTGGCCGCTTCTGAACGCCCTTCTGAATACCGCTTCGGGGGCAACCTGGGTAAGCCTGCATCACGGGGGTGGCGTTGGCATGGGCTTTTCGCAGCATGCGGGCATGGTAATTTGTGCCGATGGTAGCGAAGACGCCGCCCGTCGCCTGGAACGTGTTTTGTGGAACGACCCGGCAACGGGCGTGATGCGCCATGCCGATGCGGGCTATGACATTGCCATTGATTGCGCCCGCGAACATGGCCTGCGTTTGCCCGGTATTCTGGGTAACTGATCATGACTGCGCCTTCGGCCATCCGCATTTTGCGGGCAAGTGACTATCGCCGAATGCCTTGGAAAAACGGTGGCGGGGAAACGGTGGAAATCGCCGTTTACCCCGCCAATGCCGGGCTGGATGATTTTGCCTGGCGCATCAGCATGGCAAAGGTTGCCAGTGATGGCCCGTTTTCCAGCTTTCCCGGTATTGATCGCACCCTTTCCATTCTGGAAGGGGCGGGGATGACGCTTGTGATTGGCGATCAGGCCCCTGTCACACTAACGCACGATACGCCGCCTTATCCGTTTGCGGCCGATATACCAACATCGGCAATGCTGGTGGACGGGCCCATCACGGATTTGAATGTGATGACCCGGCGAAATCGCAGCACACATCGCGTGACCCGGCATGTCGTGAATGGTACTCAAATCCTCACAACATCGGAAAAAACGGTTACGTTCATACTGGTGCAGGATGCGGTCGAAATCGTTGTGGGCGATGGTGAAACCCATCAATTGCAACCCCTTGATGCCATGATATGTGACCCTTCAGCCGCTGATTTCACCCTGAAAACAGACAAGTCCACAACGGTTTACGAAATCGTGTTAACGGCGTAAACATTGTGTCGGGTTGATAGTCCTTGAAATACTGCACATAAAATAATTTGTGCAGTATTTTTAGTTTCTGTTACCATACTGCACATGAAATAATTTGTGCAGTATGGCGGGTTATGGCCGGAAATTACCGAAATCTCAGTGCAACAGCGGTTGCGACATATACGGATTTGCTTCGTTTGCTAAAGGACGAACAAGTTTTGGAGGTGCGTGGCACGCCTGAACTGCGCGTTTTGAACGGGCGCGAATACTGGTATGACCGTTACCGTTTGGGGACCGATACCATTGCCCGTTTCATTGGTCCGAATAATGATGATATTCGCCAACGCATTGAACGGATTAACGCCATCCGGGCGGAGCAGAAAGAACGGCAAAAACAGTGTGGCCGCCTGATGCGGATTTTGCGGGCCGAAGGTCTGTTGCCGGTGGATCGTGGCACGGGCAGTTTGCTCGCCGCAATGGCGCGGGTGGGGGTGTTTCGTCTCGGCGGTGTGCTGGTCGGCACAAATGCCTTTCGTCTGTATGAAGGCGAATTGGGCATTCGCCTGACAACCGACGACCTGGCCCAGACGATGGATGTCGATATCGCCAGTTTCGAGCGGTTGTCCGTCGCGATTGATGATCAGGTCGATGAAAATTTGGCCGATGTTTTTGCCGATCTGAAATTTGAAGCCATTCCCTCGCAGGAGGGACGGACATTCTGGCGCTGGAAACAAAAACAGGATGGCTCCTTGGTCGAGTTTTTAAGCCCGTCCTTTGATGAACAGGAAAGGGTTAAAAACCTTCCCGCCCTTGGCGTGAGTGCGCTGTCCCTGCATCATTTGAATTATCTGATCGCCGATCCCATTAAATCGGCGGTTTTGTATCGCAATGGCCTGTTGGTGAATGTGCCGCGACCGGAACGCTTTGCCATTCACAAACTGATCGTCGCTGACCGCCGCCGTGGTAGCGATGTCGCCCTTAAACAGCGCAAAGACCAGCAACAGGCCGCCCTGCTGATCGATGTTTTGGCACAGGACCGTCCCTATGACCTTAAGGAAGCATTAGAGGACGCCCGGGACCGTGGCCCCAAATGGCGCAACCGGATTGAGAACACCCTTGGGAGAATGCCGGTAACGGCAGAGATTTTGGCGGGGTTGTGAACCCGGTTCACCAGGGCACGGTGCGTCCCTGATAATCCAGATATTCCAGCCCCGGTTTGCCGTGTTTTTCCAACAGGACGTTGACGAGGCTGGGGATGCTTTCCTCGATTGAAAGGCGGCCTTCCGGGCCCCCAAGATCGGTGCGGACCCAACCCGGTGCCATTGTCACCAGCGCGCGCGATGTGTTGGTGGTGGTGGCTTCACGCGCGGCAAAGCTGCGCATAAACATGTTAAGAGCGGCCTTTGTCCCCCGATAAAGCTCGCGCAGGCCGGTTTCATTATTGCTGATGCTGCCTTGACCCGATGACATAACGCCGATGGTGCCCGTTGATGTGACCCGGGTTTTTAGCGTCTCAATTACGCGCATCGGGCCAAGCGCGTTGGTAATCATAAGGTCGGTGAAGTCTTCGGTTGAAACTTCACCAATTGTCTGGCCGGGGTCGGGGTTGGTTGTGCCTGCATTCACAAACAGAATATCGAATTCCCGGCCGGTTAACCGTTGGTGCAACGCATCAAGCTGATCGGTTTTGCAGATATCGAGAATTTCAATTTCCACCCGATCTGGATAGTCCAATTGCAAATCATGAAGCAAGGTGTGACCGCTGCCAGCGCGGACTGTGCCAACAACGTTCCAGCCTTTTTTCAGAAACTCTGCCGCCATTGCATGTCCAAGGCCGCGTGACGCACCAATGAGAAGGATTGTCGGGGTGGGGAGGCTGGATTGGGGTTGTGTTTGAGACATTCGTTATCGTCCTTTCCGGGGTTACGATAACGTCAATATAAATTAATGCCTAATAGGCGCCAGACGCTGCAAATGCACAATATAGTTGCATCAAACGCTATGTCGCAGCGCATAAACAGGATAGGCTTTGGGCATGAAGAATGTGGATGTTGATTTGAATCTTCTTGTCGCGCTGGATGTATTGCTGGTTGAAGGCAGTGTAACGGCGGCGGCACAGCGCCTTGGCCTGAGTATTTCCGCCATGAGCCGCACGCTTGCGCGGTTACGGGCGGCAACCGGTGATCCGTTGCTGGTGCGGGCGGGGCGCGGCATGGTACCAACCCCGCGCGCCGAGGAATTGCGCGATCATGTTCACAATCTGGCGCGTGATGTCCAGGCCGTGCTGCAACCACAGCCAAAAACACTCGACGTCGGCGCCCTTGAGCGTACCTTTACCATTCGGGTTAGCGAAGCCTTCATGGCGTGTCTTGCGGGGCCGGTTGTGGCTGCAGTAAGCACAGCCGCGCCTGGCATATGCCTGCGTTTTGCCCCAAAGCCTGACAAAAACGCCGGGCCGTTGCGCGACGGCATGATTGACCTTGAAATAGGGGTGATCGGCACCACCGCGCCCGAAATTCGCACCCGCCTGTTATTTTGTGATCATTTGATCGGGATTGCGCGCGCGAAGCACCCTTTATTGTCGGGGGATACTCCCGTCAGTCCCGATACCTTTGCCGCCTGTCACCATATTGCGGTGTCAAAGGATGGCAACGTCGCGCAACCCGTTGATGCGGTCCTGAATGGCTTGGGGCTTGCGCGAAACATTCGGGTTATTGTTCCCGGTTTTCCCGATGCCATACGAATTGCGCGACACTCGGAACTGGTGGCCCTTGTTCCACATTCCTGTCTTGGCAGCCTGTTGCAGGCCGATGATCGCGAAATTTCCGGCCTGATGATGTTTGACGTGCCGGTTTTACTACCGGAAATCAGAATATCGGCAATGTGGCACCCGCGACAGGAGGCCGACCCCGCCCATAAATGGTTGCGCGATACCGTGATTGGCGTGTGCCGAGCGGCTTATCCGCCACGGCAGCCATAAACCGCTGCGCATGACGTCGGGCTAAAGGCGGTTCACATCGGAAAACCTGTTTTGTTTGATCAAATGGCCCAGCCCCAACCGTTGCAAACGGCGATAAATGGTGCTGCGATTGACATTCGCCCGCCGGGCCACCGCCGAAATATTGCCATCACAGGCCATGATCAGGGTGCGTAGCCTCGCGGCTTCGTTTTGATCACTTGCCGGGGGTGAATGAGATGCAGGATGGTTGCCATTTGCCGCAAGGAGTGACAGCGGCTTTGCTGGTTGGGTTTGCCTGGTATCGGTAATTTCGGGCGGTAAATCATCCGGGGTGACGACCGCACCATCACACAGGGCGGCACATAGCGCGCATAAATTGACAATTTCGCGCACATTCCCGGGCCAGTCATGGGCAAGTAACAGGGTCATGGCCTCGGTTGAGAAGGTGGGTGCGCCCTCGGTCTTGCGGGCAATATGTTCGATCAGCCATTGCACATCCGCCCGGTTGCGAACGGCGGGAATATCCAGCGTTAGCCCGTTTAAGCGGTAATAAAGATCCTGACGGAATTCGCCCCTGGCAACAAGTTGGGGCAAGTCGCGGTGAGAGGCGGAAATGACCCGAATATCCACCGGTTCCGCCCGGCTGCCGCCCACTGGCATCACTTCACGTTCCGACAAAACGCGCAACAGCCGGGCCTGCATGGCCAGCGGCATATCGCCAATTTCGTCCAAAAACAGGGTGCCGCCATGTGCCTCGCGGATCAGGCCTTTTTTGCCTTTGCCATTGGCCCCGGTAAAGGCATTGGCGGTATAGCCAAACAATTCGCTTTCAATCAGGCTTTCGGGCAGGGCAGCGCAGTTAATGGCGATAAATGGCCCGCGGCGCTGGCTGGCCTTGTGCATGGCATGGGCAATGAATTCTTTGCCGGTGCCGGTTTCACCGCGCAAAATGATGCTGATTTGCCGGTCGACCAGTTTGGCGGCCTGTTCGGCCAGTTTTTGCAGGGCGGGATCACCGCCGTGAATATTTTGCAACGGTAGCGGCAGGGCGTTGATGACCCGTCTTTTGATCGCCGCAACCGGCGGCACGGCCCGGGCAAAGGTAAATTCGCCACTTTGCAACTCAATCATGCCATCACCATTGCCGCGTGAACGCGACAGTTTCGGCAGGTCCTCGGGGTCATAGGCAAAAAGGTCGGAAAAAGTCCGGCCAATCAATTGTCCGGTGATGGTCGCACCGTTTTGAATGTTACGGGATTGATCGGGCAGAGAGCGGGCCAATAGTTTATGCGCATTATGGGTCATGCCGCGAATGCGCCCGTCGGTGCCAATGGCAATGGCCGCCATCGGGTCCACATCGAGAAACTCCGCCGTGGGATGAAGCCGCAAAATCCAGTCCTGCCGATGGGTTTGTACCAGATTTGCCATTTCAATCCGCCGCACACAGGATTTCATGACTTCCAGTGTCAGCGCCTGGCTCATTTTATCCTGCGGGGCTTGCAGGTGTGACAGGTCCAAAACCCCGATCAGGCCGCCCTTTGTGTCGTGAATGGGCACTGCCGTGCAGGAAAGTGGGGTAAGCGCCATATCGAAATGATCGGTGCGGTGAACAATAATTTCGCGTCCGGTCATCAGGCAGGCCCCAACCCCATTGGTGCCCACATGGCTTTCGTGCCATTCAGACCCGGCAATCAGCCCGGCGTGGCGCAATTCCCGGTCTAGGTCTTGATCACCGATGGTGTCGATGGCAACACCCTGTGCATTGGTCAAAAGCAGGATATAGCCCATCGCATTGACCCGTCGATAGAGATCCTCCATCCCGTAGCGAGCCATGCACAGCAATTCTTCCGATGCCTGGCGATGATGGCGCAATTCCTGCTGGGTCAATATCCGCGCGCCTTCATAGCGGGTCGGGTCCAACTGGTGTTCATATAAACAGCGTCGCCAGGAAGCCTGCACATCCTCGTCACGTTGGGGGCTTTTTTGCCCTTCTGCCACGCGCATGATTTCGAGGGTATGGGGCTGATTATTATTTAGCCTTCCCATTGTTTCCTCCCATAATATGGGGCGGTCAAAATACCATCTTTGACCGCCCCATAGCAAAGGTCTTATCTGTGTTGACTTTATGGCGCCGACAAAACCGTCAGGCTTTCAGGTCAATCAGAATTTTAAGCTCCGACCCGGCCGGGTCGAGCAGGGCGTCAAACCCGTCTTTGACAGCCTGGTCCAGCTTGATTTTTTTGGTCACAACGCGGGATGCCGGCACGGCACCTGAAGAAATAAGGTCAATCGTGCGCGGCCAGCTATGGGTCGGGTAACACCATGACCCGCGAATTTCGGCATCCTTGAAAGTCAGTTGGAAGAAATCAAGGCTGCCCTTGCCCGGATGCAAGCCGGTCTGAACAATCACGCCCTGTTTGCGAATGGCATCAAGGCAGGCTTGCAGGGCATGTTCATTGCCAACACATTCGAGTGCGATGTCACAGCCCACACCGTCCTGGCTGTGGGCGCGCACCACATCGCCAACATTATCCTGTTTGGGGTTGATGGTAATCACACCCGGTACAATCTTGCGGGCGAGTTCAAGGCGGGTTTCATTAAGGTCCGAAACAAACAGCTTGGTCGCACCAAACGCCCGGGCGCAAAGCAATGCCAGCATGCCAATGGGGCCAGCGCCCGTAACCAGCACACTGTCACCGGCCGTGATGCCCGCGCGGTCGCAGGCATAAACACATACTGCTGTTGGTTCGACAAGGGCGGCTTCTTCGTCACTCATGCTATCGGGGATTTTCTCGACATTATAGTCGTTTAACAGCGCCATTTCCGACATGCCGCCGGAAATCCAGCTTAACCCGACCAGGGCCAGGCTGCCCGAAAGGTTAAACAAACCCCGGTCGGCAAAATGCTCGTCACTGCGCGGCATGATCAGCGGCTGCACCGAAACACGATCGCCAAGGGCAACCTTCGTCACACCTTCGCCCACCGCAATAACTTCGCCGCCAAATTCATGGCCCAGCACCTGTGGGGATGTTGCACCGGTAAAAGGGTGCGCATCGGATGGCACAAAAATGGGACCACTCACATATTCATGCAGGTCGGTGCCGCAGATCCCCACATAACGGTTGCGGATCACCACCTGGCCGGGGCCGGGTGCGGGCGGTTGGTCGATATTTTCAATCCGCAGGTCTTTTGCGGCGTGAAACCGTAGGGCTTTCATGCGGGTTCTCCGTTTTGCAGGGCATCAAAAATGGTTAGGGCCTTGGCCGCATAAACCGTGCCGGGTCCGCCGGCCATTTCAATGCTGACAGCCAGGCTTTCAACAAGCTGTTGGCGGCTGGCACCGTGTTTAAGGGCTTCGTTAATGTGAAACAGGATGCAGTCTTCGCATCCTTTCGCGACGGCAATGGCAACCGCCATCAATTCCTTGATCGCGGGTGACATTTCGCCTTTGTTGTTGGCAGCCTGCATCACCCCGCGAAAGGCGGTCATGGTGGTTTTGTCGGCGGCAAAAAGGCTCATGGCGCGGCTGTTAATGGCGTTCAGTTTGTCCTGCACGCTGGTATTGTCCGGGTTCTCGCTCATCAAACCAGCACCATCCCGCCATCAATCATCAGGCTTTGCCCGGTCATGTAATCGGAGCCAGACGAGGCAAGGAAAATACTGACCCCCACCATGTCATCGGCGCGCGAGGGCCGACCCATTAAAATATCTGCCGAAAAACCGTCAAAGGCTTCGTTGTCGCGTTCGGTCAGGCCTTCATCGACAAAGCCCTTGTCGATCAGCTTCCACATATCGGTGGCAACCACGCCAGGGCAGATGGCATTGACGTTGATTTTATGTTTGCCAAAGGCGCGGGCCGCCGCCTGGGTCAGGGCGACCACGGCAAATTTGCTGGCGGAATAATGGGCCAGCGGTTCGTAACCCTGTTTTCCGGCAATCGAGGCGGTATTGATAATTTTGCCCCCCTTACCCTGGGCGATAAAATGCTTGGCTGCTTCCTGGGTGCCAATCAAAACACCCATCGCATTCACATCCATCACTCGGTGCCAGTCTTCTTCGGTGATGTCGTTGAATTTTTTTACATGCGCAATGCCGGCATTGTTAAACATCGCATCCAGTTTGCCGTTCTTTTCAACGGTTTTGGCAATCAGTTCGGTGACACTCTGGCGGTTCGTCACATCCACCGTCATGCCAGTGGCTTTGCCCCCGGCTGCGGTAATGTCTTCGGCGGTTTTGGTGGCGGTATCGGCATTGATGTCGGCGACAATCACATGGGCACCCGCCCTGGCAAGGCCGGTGGCAATGGATTGGCCGATGCCCTGTCCTGCACCGGTGATGATGATGGAACGGTCTTTTACAGAATTACTCATTTCGTTTCCTCCCGCATGATGGGGTGAACCAGGCCGCCATAAGGGCGGGGCGGCCTGGTATGTTTTTGTTTTGGGATGTTTTTTGTGCCGGGTTAACCAAGCGACGCGGCGATTATTTTATTGACCTCGCCCGCATGCTCCATTTGCACCATATGACCGGCACTGCCCAGCACATGGGGTTTGACATCCGGCAGGTTTTCGGCATGGCTGGCGGGGATGATGGCATCATTCTCGCCCCAGATCACCGTGATTGGCATGTCAAGGGTGGCAAGCTTATCGGCAATGATGCGGGCCTGTTTGCCATCCTTGAACGCCGTGGTGGAAAGTTGCGTCAGGAAGTCCTGTACACCATCCAGGCGTTTATATTTCAAAAGGTCCTGCACCATCGCGCGCGATACCAGGCTTTGATTATGGAACAGGTGAGTCAGCACCGGTTTCAAATCCTTGCGCCCGGTCGCGGTGACAAAGCCATCAATGTAATCCTTGTTGATGTCCTCGCCCAAACCGGCACTGCATATCAGCGTTAGCGATGCTACCCGATCTGAATGATCAAGGGCGGTTGACCCGGCCACCAGACCGCCCATCGAATGGCCGACCAGATGGGCACGCCTGATGTCGCAGTGATCCATGAAATCCAGCAGTGTTTGGGTAAAGATGCCTGGATCACCTGGATCAACCGATTTGACCGATTGACCGTGACCGGGCAAATCCAGTGCGTAAACCGGGGCATGTTCGGCCAGCGCATCAATATTAAACAGCCAGTTATCCAGATCCCCGCCAAAGCCGTGAATCAGGATAATCGGTGTTTGATCGGCATTGGCACCAGTTTGTTCGGCATAGCGGATTTTGCCAATTGGCAGTTCTATAACGTGATAGGCCGGACCGGTATCCTCGTCTTCTTCGTTACTCACCGGTGTTTCATAGGCACTGACATAGGCCTCAATATCCGCGTCTGAAACAGATGACGGTGCCATCACCGCCAATAAGGCCCGGACGGGATAAACCTCGCCTGCTGTCCCTACAATCCGGCGCACGGTGCCGCCATCGGCGGCTTCGACGACATTGGTAATTTTGTCGGTTTCGACATCCATGATTTCATCGCCGACCTTCACCTCGTCACCTTCCTTGATGTGCCAGTCGGTCAGTTTGCCTTCCTGCATCGAAAGGCCCCATTTGGGCATCAGGATCGGGGTAATTTCGGTCATGCTTAACCCTCCATTGTTTTTCTGGCGGCGTCAGCAATGCTTTGTGCTGACGGGATGTAGATGTCTTCTAACGAGGGGGAGAACGGCACAGGCGAATGCGGGGCTGTTACCATCTGGATTGGGGCCTTCAGGTCATCAAACCCGTCCTGTGCGACATTGGCGGAAATGTCTGCTGCAATCGAACAGCGCGGGTTTGCTTCATCCACACACACCAGCCGCCCGGTCATTTCGACACTTTCCAGCACACTATCCATATCGATGGGCGAGAGGGTTCTAAGGTCGATGATTTCGGCCTCGATCCCGTCCTTTTTCAGCATGTCTGCCGCCTGTTCGGCCCGCTGCACCATTTGCCCATAGGTCACAATGGTGACATCGCCGCCTTCACGCACAATGTTGGCTTCGCCAAAGGGGATGGTATAGGGCTCTTCGGGCACGTCACAGGTGCTGGCATAAAGGTTTTTATGTTCCAGAAAGATCACCGGGTCATTATCGCGAATGGCCTGGATTAGCAGGCCCTTGGTGTCATAGGCGTTGGACGGGCAAACAACCTTTAACCCCGGAATATGGGTGAAAAGCGGGGTCAGCATCTGGCTATGCTGGGCAGCGGCGCGAAAACCCGCGCCGCACATGGCACGAATAACCACCGGCGTTTGCGCCTTGCCGCCAAACATATAGCGGAACTTGGCCGCCTGGTTAAAAACCTGATCCAGGCACACGCCGATAAAATCGACGAACATCAGTTCCGCAACCGGGCGCAGGCCCGCTGTTGCCGCGCCAATGGCCGCCCCGACATAGGCACTTTCCGAAAGCGGGGTATCGAGCATTTGTTTGGGGTGTTTGTGATACAGCCCCTTTGAAACCCCCAGCACACCGCCCCATGCGTCGTCCTCGCCGGGCGCGCCCGATCCGCCAATAATATCTTCGCCCATCATGATCACGGTGGGGTCGCGGCTCATTTCCTGATCCAGGGCTTCGTTAACCGCGTCTTTCATGCTGATGATCCGTGCCATTTTGCACTCCTGTTTTTTCTGTTTTCGCTGGCCGTTTCGGGCCGCTTTTGGTCGTTTCCTCGGGCAGTGTGTGCCCTGGCTCAGTTCACATAGACGTCGGTTGTCAAATTCGTGGCCCCCGGTTCTGGGGCGGCAATGGCAAGTTCGACGGCTTCGTCAATCAACTGGCCGACCTCATCATCAATGGCATCCAGCTCGGCGGCTGTGATGACACCGGCATCGACGACTTTGGCGCGAAACAGTTTCAGGCAGTCATTATTTTCACGGTTATGTTCGTTTTCGCCGGGTGCCTTATAGGTTTGGGCATCCCCCTCGAAATGGCCGAAAAAGCGCACGGTTTTGCATTCGAGCAGGGTGGGGCCAGCCCCTTCGCGCGCACGTTTGATGATTTCGCCTGCCGCCTCAAACACGGCAAAAAAATCAATGCCATCCACGGTAATACCTGGCATGCCAAACCCGGCAGCGCGGTCCACATAGCTGTCGGATGCGGTTGCGTAATCGACCGATGTGGCCTCGGCATAGCCATTGTTTTCGACAACAAAAATGGCTGGAAGGTTCCAGATGGCGGCCAAATTCATGCTTTCCAGTACCGTGCCCTGGTTGGCGGCTCCATCGCCAAAAAAGGTGATGCCAATGCCGTCATGGCCCAGTTTTTGTGCGGCAAGCGCGGCCCCGCAGGCCAGCGGGGCACCGGCCCCCAAAATGCCATTGGCGCCCATCATGCCCAGGCTAAGATCGGCGATGTGCATGGAGCCGCCTTTGCCACCGCAACAGCCGGTGGCCTTGCCGTAAATTTCGGCCATCATCGCCTTGACATCAACGCCCTTGGCAATGCAATGGCCGTGCCCGCGATGGGTAGAGGCAATGCGGTCGCGGTCATGCAGGTGCATCATGATGCCAACGGCCGTGGCTTCTTCACCGGCATAAAGGTGGACAAAGCCGGGGATTTCGCCACGGGCAAAATCCACATGCAAACGTTCCTCGAAATCGCGGATCGTTTTCATTTTGCGATAGGCATCCAACAGCCGTTCTTTGGGCAACGGGAATGGACTGGACATGAGGAAAACCTCCCTGTGTTTGTTGTCAGTTTCTGGTTTGGATAAATAGTCCGGTGCGGGCTGCAAAACGCATGCAGGCGGGCACATCGATGGTGCGAAAGGCATTGGCAACCAGCCGCACCGAAATCTCGTCATCCTGATCAAAGGTGACTTCGCGTTCCCCGTCAAAGGCCAGTGTTCCTGAAGGAATGGACGGGGTATGAATGCTCTCTGGTGTCATCGGGGTGATGGATTGGATACCGACTTTTTCCATCAGCCCCGGTGCAATCGGGGCGTTTAAAACCTGGTTGGCATCGGGGGATAAAACGATATGGCGGCCTTCGGGATCAAAGCGATCAACGGGATCGGTCAGCCCGACGATAGACGACATGCCAATGGCACCGGGCAGGCCAAAAGTGACAAACAAATCGCGAAAACTTTGCGTTTTCCAAATTGCGCGTGCGCCCACAAAACGATCATCGACGACCGCCATGTCCACCAGAGCAATATGCCGGTCACCATTGACCGAAATTTCCAGCCATTTGTTGTGCATGTAGGCCTGATCGGCCGGAACCTTACCCGTGGCGGCCAGGCCCACGGCAAGGCCGGTAATGGTGGGTTCGCGTAAATCGGGGAAGGCATTGTTGGTGCCGGTTGAAACGCCAGCAATCGGTATATCGGCGCAGGCCTGCAACACAACACGATGGGTGCCATCGCCGCCCAAAACGATAATGGCGGCAACGTCCTGTTCGGCCATGATGGTGGCCGCACGCGCACTGTCGGTCGCCGTCATGGTGACGGGCATGTCGATATAGGAAACGCGCGGGAACCCGTGATGGCCCATTTTGCGTTCGCGTTCGATGCTGCGCATCAGATGAAACCGGATGCCGCTATTTTCCGGCATCATTACGACATCTTCGACCCCGGTTGCCCCAAGGGCAGCCAGCATGCGCAATACAATATTGGCACGGTCATTGATGGGCAGGTTGCCCGCATGGGATATGACCCGTCGAATGTCCCGGGCCGAGACAGGATTGGCAATTATGCCTATTTTTTTCATGGTTTCCTCAAACTTTCCTCCCTGAGGTAAGACCATGAATTGCAACTGTTATGCCAAACAGTAATTGTTTATTTTCAATAACTTAAAATTTCCACCTGTTGCATCAAATGCAACAGGTGTTGCGCGATGGCTGCTGCAATACCCATCATGTGCAACAGGTGTTGTGTTGCATGAAGGCATAAAAAAGCCATCGCTCCGACAGGTTGTAACCCGCCAGGTGCGATGGCATTGTGATAATGACAGTCATGAAATCGGGAAGATGCAGGAATGGTTATTCCTGTGACTGCACCACACAGGGTCGCCAGGGGTGCCACGGTTTGTAATCGGCGAAAAATGATTTCAGGAATTGATCAACTTTTTCCCGGTTATCGGCACGGGCGGCGGGTTCCATATCGGCATCAAGACGAGCGCAGTTTTTGGCAATGGCATTGCCGATTTCCTTCCAGTCCACATTTGCCTCATGGCCGGGCAGGCCGGATGCCACTGCGCACCAGCCCATTGCCTGTGCTCTGTCGTCCGACTTTTCATAATCCTTGGCCAGATACGCCGCTGCGTGGGTTTCGCCATGTTGTGCGGCTTTGCGCAACCAGTCTTCACGTTCCTGCCGGTTTTGGGCGAAATTTGTCGCGATCATGGTTGCTGCTCTGGGATCACCGGCGGCCCAGGCATTTTCAAGCTGTTCGCGGGCTTCATCCTTGCGGTCATTTTGCAAATGGTTAATGGCCAGCCACATTAATGCCTGCGCATTTCCCTGTCGGGCGGCACTTTCATACAGAACCTTTATATCGTGAAGGGGCCCTTGGGTGGCTTCCAATCGGCGCGCTTGCAAAATCGCGGCGTCGGCATTGCCGCCCTGTGCGGCATGATCCAGCATTTCCCATCCGGCATCCTGATTGGCAGCGATCCCGGCACCGTTGATCATTTGACAGGATAAAAGATATTGTGCGGTTGCATCGCTATCTTGTGCCAAGGGCTTAAAAATGCCGGCCGATTTATCGAAATCTCCCTTCTGATAGGCCGTAATGCCCTCATCAAGAGCCGGTGCTGCAAGGGCAAGGCCGGACGAATAGAGCATCATGCCACAACCGGCAGCAATGTTCCGAAGCGATATGAAAGGCAAGGAGCGGGGCATGGGTTTTCCTGTGCAGTTTTAAGAAAGCAGGTGCAGCCGGTTCTAGTTGCCAGGGGCAGGGGGCGAAGATGCCGCCTCATCGGAACGAATGGAACCGAGAAATTCCCGCACCCGGCCCGAAAGATCGTCGGAATGATGGCGCAGGCGGGTGGTGGCCTGTTGCAGGCCGTCCATTGCGGCCAGATTATCGGTTGCCGAACTGCTGACCTGGTTAATGGTGTGGTTCATTTCGCGGGCTGCGAGCGCGGACTGCTCGACATTCGAGGCAATTTCGGCAACAAATTCCTGTTGTTCTTCCACCGCGCGCGACATTTCCTCAACCGTTTCATGAATGGCGGAAATGCTGCTGCCAATTTTGGCAATTGCCTCAACCGCAATACCGGTGGTGGACTGAATATCGTTAATTCGCCGGGCGATGCGGTCGGTTGCGGTGCCGGTTTGATTGGCAAGGTTTTTCACCTCGCTGGCGACCACGGCAAATCCCTTGCCGGCATCGCCTGCACGGGCGGCCTCGATGGTGGCATTCAGCGCCAGCAGGTTGGTTTGCGCCGCCACATCCTGAATCAGGCTCAGAATTTCGCCAATTTCACTGGCACCAGTTTCAAGCTCGCGCATGGTGGTGTTGGTTTCCGTTGCAATATCCACCGCGTTTTCCGCCGCACCCAGCGATTTTTGCGCCCGTTCTCCTGTTTCGCGCACACGTTCCGAAAGCGATTGTGCCGCTTGGGACACCGACGCCATATTGATGGAAATTTCTTCCGACGCACTGGCAACATCGGCCGCACTGCCAGAGGCCACTTCGGCCTGGTCACGCACATTGTGCGATGTTTGGGCGATGTCTTCGGCCTCGTGAGAAACCTGACCCGCCACTGTCGAGATCGACGCCTCGAACGCATCGGCAAGGGATAGCATGGCCGCGCGTTTTTCTTCTTCGCCTGCGGCCCGTTCGCGTGCCACCTGCTGTTCGGCCTGGCGAGCCGACAGGGCCGTTGCGCGAAACTGGCGCAAAATTCCTGCCATCACGCCAATTTCATCGCGGCCATTGTCGCGCACTTCGGTGTCAAGATTGCCATTTGCCACTTCGCGCAGCCCGGCAATCACGCGCAGCAACCGTTTGATCAGGTTGCCACGCACGTAAAACACCAAAATCAGCAGGGAAATAACCAGCACACTGGTACCAATAATCGCAATAAGCTGCTGGTCGCGCGCAACTTTTGCCAGGGTGGTTTCCGCCTTGGCGCTAATTTCGGTGCGTTTGTCCGATACCAGTTGCGCAATGGCGGAACTTAGCTGTTCTGCGCTGGCAAGCGTGTCATTCAGGGTTTGCTGCGTTTTGGCCTGGTTATCCCATTCCGTTTCGCGCAGAGTGAAGACGCCATCATCCCCCTTGCCAAAACCAAGAAGGGCCTGGGCCAGGTCGCGGATTTTGCTGCCGTCATTATTATCGGGCAGTTTTGCCAGGGCATCGGTGATGCGCAATTCTGCCCAGTTCCATTTATTGCGGACCTCGTCCATCGCATCGCCTTCGGGCACAGCAATGGCAGCGGTTAACATGCCAAAGGCAAGGTTGATATTGGCGCGAATTTCAGCCAGCAATTGTGAAAAGGCAATAACGTCTTTCAGGCCTGCAGCGGCATCGTTGTTGCCATTGGCAACCCGGCTGATGCCACGCGATACATCAATGTCGGTGACTTCGATCAGCGGGCTTAGATAATCCGACAGGTCGGCATAGGCGTAAACCATGTCCAGCGTCATGTCGCCGCGCTGTTTTTGCAACGCAAGGCGGGCTTCGGTAAGCTGTTGCAGGGTTTCGCGACGGGCAACAATTTCGTTTAAGCGGTCGGAAAGGGCGGTTAACGAGGCATCGTTATTGCCATTGGCGATAATATCGTTCAGGCGGCCCCGCGCACTCTCGATCAGGCTATCAAGCCGTTCTTCGGTTGCCAGTAATTCTTTGTTATTGCGCGATGCCGCCAGAACCGGGGCCTGGGCGGCAAGCCCGGTGCCATCCATCGCCAGTTCCATTTGACCAATAATGGAGGGCAGGCTTTTGCTGGCAATTTCGTCCACCAGCTGGCGGGTATTGCCAAAGGAAATCCATGATACCCCAAATGAAACGCCAGCCAGGACCAGGATAATGGCAAAAGAGGCCATTAAGCGCCCCTGAATACCAATGGTTAAACGGGGTGGTACGGTGCCATTTGACCGACCTTGCTTGTGAGGCTTGGATTGTGCAGGCGAAATGCCTGCTGTTGCGCCTTTTGGACGGTGACCGGATTGTTGGAATTTCATGGTTTTCCTCCCTGTCGGGGGCCTCGCAGGAAAGGCTGTTTGCCGACAGTCCCTGATATTTCAGAGGTATGGATTTATCCGGTTTTCCGGACTTCAAATGTTTAAGGAACAGATCAAAGATATTAAGGCTGTCTTTGCAGACATTTAACGTTGTCAAAGGCTGGAATTTCAGAGAACTGCGGAAGATGACGGTAAATCCGCCATCTCCCGCGTCCAATAGTGATTGGGCTGCGCCTTAGTTTGCGCGGCCTTCACGCCATGCCTGGATCAGATCGTCATATTTGACGGTCTCGCCTTGCGGCTTTTCATTGGCAAGTTTCGGTTTCGGTGCACCGGGCTGGTCAAACCAGTATTGTGCGTCACGCTCTTCGTTCAGTTTCGGGGCACAATCGCCACCGATACCGGCACGACCCAGACGTTCCATCACACGGTCCATCGAGTTGGCAAGGTTGTCCATTGCTTCCTGCGGGGTCCTTTCGCCGGTTACGGCTTCGGCCACGTTCTGCCACCAAAGCTGTGCCAGTTTCGGATAGTCAGGCACGTTGGTACCGGTCGGGGACCAGGCAACACGCGCCGGGCTACGATAGAATTCAACCAGACCACCCCATTTCGGGGCGATGTCGGTCATGGCCTGGGTGTCCAGGTCAGACTGACGGATCGGGGTCAGGCCGGTCAGGGTCTTTTTCAGCGAAACCGATTTGGAGGTTACGAACTGGGCATAAAGCCAGGCTGCCTTGCGACGTTCCAGCGGGGTGGACTTCATCAGCGTCCAGGACCCCACATCCTGATAGCCCAGTTTCATGCCTTCTTCCCAGTAAGGACCATGCGGCGACGGGGCCATGCGCCATTTTGGCATGCCGTCTTCATCCACAACCGGCAGGCCCGGCTTGGTCATGTCTGCGGTAAAGGCGGTGTACCAGAAAATCTGCTGGGCAATATTACCCTGTGCCGGAACCGGGCCAGCTTCACCAAAGGTCATACCGGCGGCTTCTGGCGGAGCGTATGCCTTGAGCCAATCGATATATTTGGTTAGGGCATAAACCGATGCCGGGCTGTTGGTGGCACCCCCACGGGTCACATTGGCACCCACCGGTGCACAACCTTCAACGCGGATACCCCATTCATCCACCGGAAGACCGTTCGGCAGGCCCTTGTCGCCTTCGCCAGCCATCGACAGCCATGCGTCGGTGAAACGCCAGCCAAGGGACGGGTCTTTTTTGCCGTAATCCATATGGCCGTAGACCTTTTTACCGTCGATTTCCTTTACGTCATTGGTAAAGAATTCGGCGATGTCCTGATAGGCTGACCAGTTAACCGGCACACCCAGATCGTAGCCGTATTTGTCCTTGAACTGCTTTTGCAGGTCAGCACGCTGGAACCAGTCATACCGGAACCAGTAAAGGTTGGCGAACTGCTGGTCGGGAAGCTGATAAAGCTTGCCATCCGGGCCGGTGGTAAAGGAAAGACCAATAAAGTCCTTCAGATCCAGGGTTGGCGAGGTAACGTCCTTGCCTTCGCCATCCATGAAATCGCTGAGCGGCACAACCGCGTTATAGCGGAAATGGGTGCCGATCAGGTCGGAATCATTGATATAGGCGTCATAAATATTGCGGCCAGACTGCATCTGGGTCTGCAATTTCTCAATAACGTCGCCTTCGCCGATCAAATCGTGGGTCAGTTTGATCCCGGTGATTTCCGAGAACGCCTTTGCCAGCGTTTTGGATTCATATTCATGCGTGGTCAGGGTTTCTGACACCACATTGATTTCCATGCCGCGAAACGGTTCGGCTGCCTTGATCAGCCATTCCATTTCTTTCATCTGGTCTTCTTTGCTCAGGCTCGATGGCTGAAATTCGCTATCGACCCATTTCTTTGCCGCGTCAGTATACTGGTCGGCCATTGCCGGATTGGCAAGAATTGCCAGCCCGAGTGCAACCGCAACAGCACTGCCCTTGATAACGGCAGAGGAGCCTTTGGCTTTAACGATCATCTCGTTCCTCCCTGTTGGTCTTCCGTTAACTTGCCAGTTTGAATTCCGGCATACCGTAACGGGGGAAGACCGGTGCCCGTTGCGGCGAAATTGGAAATCGGCAGGGATGTTGTAGGACACATCTCGACCGTAAAACTGTTAACCCCAGCGCATCACAATAAGCAGCCACACAACCGCAATGGCCGATGCGATATAAATGCTGGCATCCGTGAATGCCAACCAGGCGAGGTGAATATAGGCCGCCCCCAAAAGGCTGATGAAAAGGCGATCCCCGCGTGTTGTCACCAGCGGCAGGAAGCCCCGCCGGGGAATGGTGGGCGATGCCGCCTGCCACAGCCCCATGATGAGCAGCATCAGCGCGACGCAGCCAAAAAAGATTGCCGTAACCGGTGTCCAGGCCATCCATGACATTGTTCGTAATCCTTCTTCTTCCGGTTAGACCCGGCCCATCGCAAAGCCTTTGGCGATGTAATTGCGGACAAACCAGATAACGAGCGCACCCGGTACGATGGTCAAAACCCCGGCCGCGGCCAACACACCCCAATCCAGGCCCGATGCCGAAACCGTTCGGGTCATGGTCGCCACAATCGGTTTTGCATCAACCGAGGTCAGGGTGCGGGCCAGCAGCAATTCCACCCAGCTAAACATAAAGCAGAAGAATGCCGTCACCCCGATGCCCGAACGGATCAGCGGAATGAAGATGGTGGCAAAGAAACGGGGGAAGGAATAACCGTCGATATAGGCGGTTTCGTCGATTTCCTTGGGAATGCCCGACATGAACCCTTCCAAAATCCACACCGCCAGCGGCACGTTAAACAGGCAGTGCGCCAGGGCCACGGCGATATGCGTATCAAACAGCCCGACCGACGAATAAAGCTGGAAAAACGGCAGCAGGAACACGGCTGGCGGAGCCATACGGTTGGTCAGAAGCCAGAAAAACAGGTGCTTGTCGCCGGTAAAGTTAAACCGCGAAAAGGCGTAAGCGGCGGGCAGGGCGACGGTAAGCGAAATCACCACATTGATCGACACATAGATCATCGAGTTGATATAGCCCGAATACCACGCCGGGTCGGTCAGGATCGTGGCATAGTTCGCCAGCGTCGGATTATCGGGGAACAGGGTCATTGATCCCAGAATTTCGGTATTGGTCTTGATCGACATGTTGAACAGCCAGTAAATCGGCAGTAACAGGAACAGGATATAGACCAAAAGGGCGATGTGACGTTTCTGGAACTTCATTTTATTGTTCTCCCCGCTGTCCGGCGTTCATGACGACGGTATAGAAAACCCAGCAAACCAGCAGAATGATCAGGAAGTAGATCAGCGAGAATGCCGCTGCCGGTCCGATGTCAAACTGGCCGACCGCCATGCGTGTCAGATACTGGCTAAGGAACGTGGTTGCGTTACCCGGGCCGCCACCAGTTAAAACAAAGGGTTCAGTGTAAATCATAAAGCTGTCCATGAAGCGCAGCAGCACACCAATCACCAGAACCGATTGCATTTTGGGCAACTGAATGAAGCGGAAAACCGCCCAGCGTGACGCACCGTCAATTTTTGCCGCCTGATAGTAGGCATCGGGAATGGAGCGCAAACCGGCATAGCACAGCAGCACAATCAGGCTGGTCCAGTGCCACACATCCATCACCAGGACCGTCAGCCATGCCGCGACCGAGCTTTGGGTATAGTTATAGTCAATTCCGATTTTGTTGAGAACATAGCCGCCAAGGCCAATATCGGCCCGGCCGAAAATCTGCCAGATGGTGCCCACCACGTTCCAGGGAATAAGCAGGGGCAAGGCCAGCAGCACCATGCAGGCCGAAACACCCCAGCCCTTGCGCGGCAATGTCAGTGCAATACCAATACCCAACGGAATTTCAATTAACAGCACACTTAACGAATAGCCAATCTGGCGCAGCAGGGCTTCGTGCAGGCGGTAATCGGTCAAAATCCGTTTGAACCATTCGGTGCCGACAAAATAGCGTGTTTGCGGGTCCAAAATATCCTGCACGGAATAGTTCACCACTGTCATCAGCGGAATGATGGCACTGATGGCGACGATAAAGAAAACCGGCAGCACCAGGAACCAGGCCTTGTTATTGGTAATCTTGTTCATTTCCCTGCCTCCCCTTATCCAACCAACTGGCTGTCGGCGTAAATTTTGGTCCATTCCTGCGGGAATTGCAGGAAACCACTTTGTCCGACAATCTGCTGGTCCTCGCCGACTTTGACTTTCAGTTCGGCATTGCCAAAGCGGGTGGTGGCGATTTTGAACTGCCCCAGATCCTCGACCTTGACGATATTAACTGCAATGCTGCCTTCGGGCGCTTCGCCTTCGGTATGCAGGCGGACAAATTCTGGGCGAATGCCCAGTTCGGTTTTACCCGATGATTTGCCCGATGTTTTATCAAGTGCGCTGAGTTGATGATCGCTTAGCGCAATGCGTTGCCCTTCAATCCAGGCGGCACCGTCGTCGATATTGCAGGGCATAATATTCATGCCCGGACTGCCAATGAAATAACCGACAAAGGTATGGGCCGGGTTTTCAAACAGTTCCTGTGGTGTGCCAAGCTGCACCACCTTGCCGCCATACATCACGACAACCTTGTCGGCAAAGGTCAGGGCCTCGATCTGGTCATGGGTGACATAAACCATTGTCGGGCGCAGCTTGTTATGAATTTCCTTGAGCTTGCGGCGCAAAACCCATTTCAGATGCGGGTCAATCACGGTCAGCGGTTCGTCAAACAAAATGGCCGAAACATCATCGCGTACCAGGCCACGGCCCAGTGAAATGGTCTGTTTTTCATCTGCCCCCAGGCCGCGTGCCTTTTGTTTAAGTTTTCCGCTTAAATCCAGCATCTCGGCAATTTCATGCACCCGGGCGTGAACGCGTTTTTCATCCACCCCGCGATTGCGCAGCGGAAAGGCCAGGTTTTCATACACCGTCATGGTGTCGTAAATCACCGGGAACTGAAAAACCTGCGCAATGTTGCGCTGTTCCGGGGCCAGGTTGGTGACATCCTTGCCATCAAACAACACCTTGCCGTGCGACGGGGTCAGCAGGCCGGAAATGATGTTCAAAAGGGTTGTCTTGCCGCAGCCCGACGGGCCCAGCAGGGCATAAGCGCCGCCATCTTCCCAAACATGCTCCATACGGCGCAGGGCGTAATCCTCGTCGCCTTTCGGGTCCGGGAAATAGGAATGGGCAAGGTTATCAAGATCAATACGTGCCATTTTAACTCTCCGGGCTCAGGCAGCCTTGCCATTTGCAATTTCAACAGGGGGCGCTGCCACAAGCCGGTTATTGGCATCAAACACAAACAGGCGCGACGGATCGAGATAGAAAGTTGATGTTTCACCCAGCGTCGGGTTGTGAACGCCTTCTTCCTGAATAACCCAGGAAACATCGCTGAAATGCACGTGAACAAAGGTTTCCGACCCGGTGATTTCGGCCAGTTCGACATGCCCTTGCATGGCAATTGCGGTTGGGCCGGGGTTAACCACCGACAGGTGATTGGCGCGTACACCAATGGTGTAACTGCCATCCTTCAATCCGCCAAGATGCCCCGAAAGGCCCACCTTGTGGCCGCTGGCAAGTTCCAGCGTGCCGTTGCTGACCCTGGCCGGGACAAGGTTAATCGGTGGGTCCGAGAAAATAAGACCGGTTTCAACCGTGGCCGGATTATGGAAAACACTTGTCGTCGGGCCAAACTGGGTCACACGTCCTTCGTGCATGACGGCACATTTCCCACCCAGCAACAGGGCCTCCATCGGTTCGGTCGTGGCATACACCACGATGGTGTCACGCTCTGCCAGCAGATTGGGGATTTCCTCGCGCAGTTCTTCGCGCAATTTGTAATCCAGGTTTACCAGCGGTTCATCCAGCAACAGCAGCGTGCAATCCTTGACCATCGCACGGGCCATTGCGGTGCGTTGCTGCTGCCCGCCCGAAAGTTCCTGCGGTAAACGGTCCAGCAGATGCTCGATATGCATCAATTCGGCGGTCGAGCGCACACGCTTGTCAATTTCCGCCTTCGCGGTGCCCTGCAATTTCAGCGGGGATGCGATATTGTCATAAACAGTCATCGACGGATAATTGATGAATTGCTGATAGACCATCGCGACTTTGCGTTGTTGCACCCTTTGTCCGGTGACATTCGATCCATTGACCAGAATATGGCCGCTGCTGGGCGGTTCCAGGCCGGCCATAATACGCATCAGGGTGGTTTTGCCAGCAAGCGTTCTGCCCAGCAGGACATTGAACGAGCCCGGCTCCAGCGTCATCGACACATCGTCGATATGGGTGACACCTCCCACGGTTTTGGTAATATTTTCAAGTGTCAGGGTCATTTGTCGTCGTTTCCTTCGCCCGACGGGGCGGTTCGGATGGAAGGGGTGGTTTTGTCAAACCAGTCGGCGATGGCAGTTGCCGTGTCCTTTGATACATGCAGGCCGAGCTTCGAGCGTCGCCACAGAACATCGTCCGCGCATCGGGCCCATTCCTGCTCCATCAGGTAGCGCAATTCGTTTTCATAAACATCGTCTCCCAGATGGTCTCCCAGACCGGACATATCCGTTGCCCCGGCAATGATTCGGTTGATCAGTGTGCCGTAATTTCGCACGTAACGGTAGAGCTGCGCGCGTGGAAGCCAGGAAAATCGTTGCTGCGTTGCAGCGAAATAGCTCTCAAAATCTGCATCCGGCATATCCCCGCCCGGCAGGGGGGTGCCGCTGGTCCAGGCCGCCTCGGTGTTGCCCAGAAACGGCGAAAGTTTGCCAAGGGCGGCTTCGGCCAGTTTGCGATAGGTGGTTATTTTTCCACCATAAATATTCAGAAGTGGGGCTTCGTCATTCTGCTGGTCAATTTCCAGAACATAATCGCGGGTCACGGCAGAAGCGTTTTCCTCGCCATTGCCATAAAGCGGACGCACCCCCGAATAGGACCAAACGACGTCTTTGGGGGTAATTTTATGGGCGAAATAGGTGTTGGCCAGATCGCACATATAGGAGACTTCATCGTCACTGATCGCAACCTTGGCAGGATCACCTTTATAATCGCGATCCGTTGTGCCGATCAGGGTGAAATCCTGTTCATAGGGGATGGCAAAGACAATACGGCCATCGGGGTTCTGGAAAATGTAGCAATAATCATGCTCAAAGAGTTTCGGCACAACAATGTGGCTGCCCTGCACCAGGCGAATGCCCTGTTTTTTATGAGCACTGACCCGTTTCTCCAGCAACTCTGCACACCACGGCCCGGCGGCATTGACCAGCGATTTTGCCCGGATCTTGCGTTCGGCACCATTTTGGCGCACGCTAACGATCCATTCCTTGCCGTCGCGTTGAGCAGACAGGCATTCGGTGCCGACGTTAATCTTCGCCCCGCGATCGCGGGCATCCATTGCATTTAAAACCACCAGGCGGGCATCCTGCACCCAGCAATCAGAATAGACAAAGGCCTTGTCCATGCCGGGCGTCAGCGGAACACCGGCCTTGTGGTTGGACAGATGAATGCCTTCAGACCCGGGCAGTTTTTTGCGCCCGCCAAGATGATCATAAAGAAACAGGCCAAGCCGGATCATCCATGCCGGACGCAACCCTTTGACATGGGGCAGCACAAACCTCAGCGGCCAGATGATATGCGGGGCTGCATTCAGCAGGACTTCCCGTTCAATCAGGGCTTCGCGCACCAGGCGGAATTCATAATATTCAAGGTAACGCAAACCACCATGAATAAGTTTTGTACTGGCGGAAGACGTGGCAGAGGCAAGGTCGTTTTTTTCGCACAAAAAGACCTTTAAGCCGCGTCCGGCTGCATCACGGGCAATACCTGCACCATTGATGCCGCCGCCAATGATGGCAACGTCATATGTATCTGAAGTGAGCAACCGCTTCCTCCCTGATTGCCCGATTATTGACAGCTGGTGATAGCTGTCGTTCCTTATTTTCAAAAACGTTACAAACTCGCGAAATTAAACGCAAGCGAAAATGTTTCATTCGCGAAATTTCCGGGTTCCTTCGGGAAGGAAAAATGAGCAAGCTTTTGTTTCTGCTTTATTTTTCAAATTCAAAAAATATGAAATTTGTGATCACCTCGGCCCGGAAATGGCAGTATTTCTGCAAAAAACCGGCAGAACCGTTGGAAAATGAAAATATCGGAAGGCTGCGATTTTACCATTTTGCGGGCACTATGGCCTCTTCTGTTGGGCCGCATATGCGTGTGCAGTCCGCATCTTTATTGTCGTACTGGAGCCGCATTAGTATTTTCAAAAATTTATATTTTTCAAGGTAATGGGTGATTTCTACCGATGTGGCGAGGCGAAAAATTCCTGGCAATTATGCGTGCTGTGGAGGGGCTGATTTCGAGCGGTTAGTTATGCAGGACGGTGCCGCAGCCCGATTCCTGAAACAGTCCATCAGGACGTGATCGCGACTGGCACGTCCGGCGTTGTTGCCAATATTCCCGCGAGAGTGGAAAAGCATGTGCTCGAATGGATGCTTTGTTGGTTGTTCCGCGCCTTGTCGCAATGTTTTTACAGGAAAATTTTCAAAAATTTTCAAAAACGAAATTTATCCTGCGCCCAAGGTGCGTGACGATTTGCTGCGTCACGCACTGTGATGTTTTTAAATATAAACTCCGAATGAGGAAGGCGCTTTGAGCACTACGGTTTGGGGAATGCCTTCGCAAAGGAGGTGGCAAAGGTGCATTTGACCGTTTTGAGCACGACGTGATCTCCTTGCACTCTTATGATTGCTGCCTTGCCGGGCGCGGTTTTTTCCACAGCACAACTCCCGCAGCGATGATCGGCAGGCAAACCAGCCAGCCCGCCGCACCAGCAAAAGCCAGTGCATGGTCAAATGAAGGTAATAGTCCGGCATAAACGACCCCGCCAGACGCGGTTCCGATGGCAAAACAGCCCTGCTGAACTGTGCTGACGGCGACGCTGGCTTCACCGGCATGGTGTTTTTCAACATGGCTAAGGGCGATACGATAAGCCGATGTCAGCATAAACGCATTGCCCAACCCAACAAGGCCGGATACCGCAATAATATGCCCGAAATTAAGCGATAGTCCGAAAAAGCGGATCAACGTCGCGGTCAGAAGAATGCCCGAGATCGTCAGGCCGGCACCAAGGACAAAGGTGCCGTGATCGGACAGTCGTTCTCTTAAGCGTTTGCTTGCCAGGGAACCGATAAAGAACATAAGCCCCAATCCAATGAAACTGTCACCCGATTGTTGCGGCGAAAAACCAAGCGCGCTTTGAAGGCAAAACGCTGTAATGAAAATATAACCCGCATATGAGAATGTGACCGCAGCTTCGGCAAGAAAGCCGATCAGGACCATTGGCCGGCGCAACAGCGACGGCGGAAGAAGGGGCTTTCCCCCTGTTGCCTCCTGCCTGGTTTCAATCCACCAAAAGGCAATGCCAATGGGGGGCAAAGCTATGATGAACCAGCGTGTCGCGGGCCAGTCTGAGCCAAGCGAAACCGGCAATAGCAAACAAAGCAGAAACAGGGCAAAAAGTAATACTCCCCAGGCATCGGTGCGGGAGGCAACATTGCTGCGGGTGTCAGGAATGGAAATGACGCCAAGAACCAGAATAATGGCGCAAACCGGCAAATTGATGAAGAACCCCAACCGCCAGCCCAGCCCAAAAAGATCAGCCGAAACCAGCCAGCCACCCACCACCTGTCCGATCACGACGGAAAGACCGGCAATAGCTGTATAGATGCCAACAGCACGACTATGTTCGGGGCCATGTAATGTTGCATGAATCGTCGCCAGGATTTGTGGCATCAAGATTGCCCCAAAAACACCCTGAAGAAACCGCCCGACCAGCATTGTTACCAGATTGGTCGCCAGCCCGCAGATCATGGAGACGATGCAAAAACCAACGATCCCGATCAGAAACAGTCGTTTACGACCATAACGGTCACCAAGACGCCCGCCTGTCCCCAGCAGAGCGGCAAAGCTAAGACCATAACAGGCAACCACCAGCACCAGTCCATTGGCATTTGTACCCAGGCTAGCGCCAATCCGTTCGAGTGCAACATTGACGATGGAAAAGTCAAGCTGTGTCAGAAGCTGACCAGTCACCAGAGCAAAAAGCCCTGGTGAAGATAGGGTTACCGGGGGCGGCGACACTGTGGGGAAAGTCTTTGGCATTTTGATAACTGGTTGTTGTGTCATTTATGATTTCCATTACGGTATCTCGTCATGGAATGTGCTATACGCATCTGGTCAGACACGTACAAGAAACTGATTAGACACGTATAATTGGTATCAGGCTGGAAATCAGAGATGATGCAGGATGCACAAAAACAGATCGGGGCCTTTCTGCGCAGCAAGCGCGAGGCCCTCGCGCCGGAGCTTTATGGGCTATCGAGACCTTCAAGAGCACGAACGCCTGGTTTAAGGCGCGAGGATGTGGCGGAGATGGCAGGCATCAGTACGGTCTGGTATAGCAAGATCGAGCGTGGAAAGGCTGGGGGAATTTCGCGAGAGGCGCTGAACTCGCTGGCAAATGCGCTGCAGTTTGACGAAACCGAGCGACACTATGTTATGGCGCTGGCAGGTATTGAGGCCTCCACTTCATTGCCGGGGCCATGTGTTCGTGTGAGCCAGGATACAACCAGACTTTTAGTAAAGCTAAACCCGCTACCTGCCATTCTGATTAACGATTATTTTGACATTCTCGCAACCAACGCTGCCTATGATGTGATGTGCGGTGTTGTTTTGGGCAATCTTCCACGGGAAGATTGCAATTATGTCGGGTTGATATTGACCAATCCTGCTTGGCGTCGGTTTCTTCAGCTAATAGATGATCGTATGGTAGAAGAACGTGTGGCCCGGCTGGTCGGTACTTTGCGCGGTATGAGTGCCGGACGTCCCGGCGATACGACGCTGGAAAAACGAATTGCCTGGCTGCGCGAACTGTCGCCAATTTTTGCCCGCTGTTGGGAACGCAAGAATGTTGCTCGACGGGAAGAAGCACTTTTTTCCTTTACCCATGCAACCCTTGGGCCTATCACGCTTAAAAAGCAAATCTGGCTCAATTGTAGCGGTGAAACGTCCGGCCAGCTTAATGTTTATCATCCGCAAAATGAAAATGATTATAATCATCTGGCCAAAGCGGTAGCGTCTTAATCAGGGATTTCGATTTCCAGCATGGCAGAAGCCAGGCATTTGCCATGCGCATCAAGGGCGAGGGACCGGGTAACACCCCCGCCCAGAGCATTGTGCAAAACAAAGTTCAAGGCCCCTAATTGGGGCAATTCGTACCGTTCTACTGCGCCATTGGCGATGCCTGTGAGGCAGTGTTTAACATGCGCTGGTGTCAAAAGATCGGCCAGCAGAGCAAAATCGCGCCGATCATAGGCAATAACCGAAATATTGGAAATGTTGCCCTTGTCGCCTGTGCGACAATGCGCAATCTGGTGAAGCCGCATGTTCACACCTTTAACATTGTGATTGTGGGGGAGGGTACTGTTTCGTCGATCAGGCCGGAAACAATCGCAATAATCTGCCGTGCCGATTGTGTCACACCGCCCCCTGCTGCCGGTCCGTTTAAATACAGGCTTTCAACCTCCTCGCCGATGCGTTTGGCATCTGCCAGGGTTGCCGTGCGTGCGATGAAGCGGGCACGTATCTCGGGAATATGTGACGTATCACCGTTATAGTGTCCCAAAATCGCGTCAAGCCCAATCAGATCGCCGCGTGTTTCAAGGCAGTTGACCCCGGTCATTTTCAGGCGTTGCGCCACAATATCCAGTGCCAGGCGGCCCCGGGACACACAGCTAGAACCAGCATAGGAAATTTGTCCTTCGCCAACAAATGAGTCCACATATCCGACCGACACCTTGAGCTTCCCGGTCCGGGCATGACCATCCCCGCCCGAAACAAAAACCCTGTCCGGGCCGTCCTGCGTCATGGTAACACGGGAAAAATCGGCAATCACATCGGGTTGCAAATAGGCTGCCGGGTCATGAACCTCATAGAGCAATTGTTCGCTGCAGGTGGCAACCGAAACAAGGCCACCGGTGCCCGGTATTTTGGTAATAATGGCGTTGCCATCTTCGGAGACTTCAGCCAGTGGAAAGCCAAGATTGGCAATATCGGGCACATCCTTGATGCCGGGATCGGCGTAATAACCGCCCGTGATTTGCCCGCCGCATTCCAGCAAATGGCCGACCAGTGTGCCCCGGCCCATTTTTTGCCAGTCATTCATCGCCCAGCCAAATTCATGAATAAGCGGTGCTAAAAACATGGCCGGATCAGCCACCCGCCCGGTCAATACAATATCCGCTCCATCGGCCAGCGCCTGCACAATTGGCCCCGCCCCCAGATACGCATTGGCGGAAATAACCGGCTTGTCAAAGGCAGCCAGACTTTGGCCGGTTTCCATCAGTTCAAACTGGTCCGAGTTGATGCGATCATGCACATCATCGCCGCATATAATGGCAATGCGTAGGCCCTTAAGGCCCAGTTCCCGGGCAATTTCCAGGGTCCGTTTGCCAGCCATTTCCGGGTTGGCGGCACCCATATTGGAAATGATGCGGGTTTTATTTTGATAGCATATTGGCAAGACCGCCCGCATCCGCCGTTCCAGCAAGGGGTCAAAGCCGGTTTCGGGGTTTTGCATTTTTGCCTGTTGGGCCAAGGCAATGGTGCGTTCGGCCAGGCACTCAAAAACCAGATAGTCAAGGTTGCCATGCCGGGCGAGGTCAGTGGCGGGTTCAATGCGGTCCCCGGCAAAACCGGCACCGGTGCCGATACGAAGGGTTCTCATGGATCAGACCTCCGCTACCGGTCTGGAGTTGCGCGACCAGTAATAACACCCGGCCAGCAGGGCAACGGCAATAATCGGGGCAAGCATGAAAGACCAGATCGCAAGCGCGATGCAGCCCATCAATATCGCCCGGTCCAGCCAGATGGCACCCAAAAGCCGCTGCCCGCCCAAAAGGGCCGGAATGGCAAAGACCAGCACCAGCCCGGACAGGCAGGCATTGATGATTTCAATGGCACCTCCACGCCCCGTCATGCCAGGATAGAGCAGCAGCATAAACGGCACGATATAGGTGACAGCCCCCAGACGCACCGCTTCGCCTGCCGCAGGCAACCAGTTGGTTTTGGCAATGCCGGCACCGACAAAAACCGCAACACACACCGGTGGTGTGATGACGGAAATGGTGGCGAAATAGAAAACGAAAAGATGCGCGGTTAACGGATCAACCCCCACATTGGTCATGGCCGGGGCCAGCACGGCGGCGACCAGCACATAGGCCGCTGTCGTCGGCAGGCCCATGCCCATGATCAGGCAGACACAGGCCACAATCAGCGCCACCAGAATGACGGAATTTCCCGCAAGGGCAACAATCAGCGAACTTAACGTTACGCCAATGCCGGTCATATTGATCATGGAGACCAAAATTTGCGCCCCGGCCAGCAAAACACCAATAATCACCATGCCTTTACCCGCATCGGCGATGCCTTCAATTACGCGCTTTGCCATTTCGGCCGGGGTGAGCTTGCCAAGGGACGTGAAAACAAACGCAATCAACAGGCCGACAATGCCGTAAAAGGCGGATGTCGCAACCGAACGGCCCATGAAAATGCCAATGCCCAAGCCGCCCAGCGCGGCAAGAATGGGCAAAACACGGCGCCATTGCAAAATACGGGACCATGCTGGCAATTCGTCGTCGGGAACCAGACGCAGGCCCCTGCGCACCGAAATAATGTGAACCGTGACAAAAACGGATAGGTAAAATAACAGTGCTGGAATGATGGCCGCCACCATCACATCGACATAGGACACCCCCAGAATTTCAGCCATGACAAAGGCCGCCGCCCCCATAATGGGGGGTGCGATTTGCCCGCCGGTGGAGGCAACGGCCTCAACCGCAGCAGCAAAGGGGGCCGGGTAGCCCAGGCGTTTCATCATCGGGATGGTGAAATTGCCCGTGGTGGCAACATTGGCAACGGCGGAACCGGAAATCATGCCAAACAGACCACTGGCGATGGTGGCAATTTTGGCCGCACCGCCGGGCTGGCGACCGCCAATGCGCATCGCAAGGTCCATAAAACTTTGCCCGCCGCCGGTATGGAGCAATAATGCACCGAACAGCACGAAGGCGGCAATCACCGTGGCGGCTACCCCGGTTAACATGCCCCAAATGCCAAGATCGCCCAAAAACAGGGTTTCGGTGACAAAGGCACTGTCAAAGCCACGATGACCCAAAATACCCGGCAGGTTTTGCCCAAACAGGGCATAGGCCAGACCAATAACCACCAGCATCGGAAAGATGATGCCCACGGCGCGGCGGCCAACCTCCAAAATGGCAATAACCAGGCAGGTGGTCAGCACCATATCCTGCGGGGTGGCCCAGGGCAGGGTGGTCATGATGGTATCGTAGTTGATAACAATATAGGTGCAGGCGGTGATCGTTACGGCAGCCAGTGCCAGGTCCACCACGATCCCGGAAATCCGCCATTTTGTATCCTTGCCCAGCGGATAAATCGCCAGACCAAGGCAAACAACCAGGGCAAGGAAAATCGCACGCTGAATAAGGCTTTCAAACGGGCCGGATGCAGCCGTATAGAAGACAAATGCCCCGACAAGGATTGCAAGCCCGTTTTGCACACGCATCAGCATGGCGAATTTCCTCCCGGTGAATAACGTTTTTTATTGTTGTGTGGGATGTTGCGATTAATCAGCTTTTGGCCGGGTCCAGGCGGGCCGGAATATCATAACCATGTTCGCGGAACCATTTTGCCGCACCGGGATGCAGCGGAATGGTGCCATATTGCAGGGTCAGTTTTGCCAGGTCCGCCCCCTTCACGCTTGCCATAGCTTCGCCCTGAACGGTTTTGTCGCTCATGATGGCATCGACAATTTTATAGGCCGCATCTTCCGAAAGCTTCATGCCCGCGGCAACACCCACGCCAAAGCTCCAGGTGGAATAGGCCGGGATGCCATCGGCCGCACCGGCGGGAATATCCACCAGCGAAATGTCGGGCATTTTGTCCGACAGTGTTTTTTTCTGATCATCGGTCAGGCTGAGAACGCGGATCGGCGTGAAGGTGGCAATATCCAGTGTCGAGCTGTCCAGCCGTTCGCCCGCACCCGATTTTACATAACCGGCCAGACGGTTATCCTTGATCATGTCAACCACGTCGGTGGTGGAACCGCGCACGTAATCTGCCGACAGGCCCAGGGTTTTAAAGACAGCCTCGGTCGTGCTTTCGGTGGCAGACCCCTTGATGCCGGGATTAAAGCGTACACCAGCCAGATCGGAAAGCGATTTAACGCCGGAATCTTCGCGTACAATCACATTTTGCGGCGCGCCGGTATAAACCCACAAAAGCCCGATATCGAGCGGATGACCCTTGAATTTGTTCGTACCTACCTTGGCGTGTTGGACAACATTGGTGGTGACAAGTCCAAGATCGATCTGGTTGCGTTCGATCCGGCGCAGGTTATCCATCGTGGCACCGGTTTCAACAACCGATGAGTCAAGGCCGTCGGCTTTTTCATTGATCAGTTTGGAAACGGCAACGAAATAGCCATAGTGGCTTGAAGAGGCCGAGGTCGAACCGATCAGCAGTTTTTGCTGCGCCATTGCTGGTAAAGACAGGCCGATAGCAAGGGCGCCCGCAAGCGCGAGTGTTTTGAGTTTCATTGGTTTTCCTCCCGATTGCCCGTCATGCGGGCTTTTATGGATATTACGACAGATTATTGGTTTTCTTTTTCGCAACGTTCAAAAGTGTGCCCGATAAGTTTTGTTGCCTGAAGTGAAAAAACCGCGATAATTAGTGCATGAAACGCATTAATGTTGATATTGATGAAATGCGGGCCTTCCGTGCCCTGGTTGATAATGGCAGTTTTCGCAATGCTGCCGAAGTGATTGGTTTATCGCCCTCCGCCCTGAGCCGTCAGATCACGCGCCTGGAGGGACGGGTGGGCGCACGTTTGTTTGACCGCGATACCCGAAATGTCACGCTGACACCGCAGGGCCAGGTATTTTTGCGGCTGGCCGAACGGATTTTAAATACCACCGAAAATGCGATGGTGGAATTTACGGCCTATCAGGCCGCCCGGCGTGGCCGTTTGACCATTGCCGGTTTGCCGTCTGTCACGGCGGGTTTGTTGCCCCGGTTGGTGCAAACATTTTTGGATGCCCATCCTGATGTTGATGTGCAAATCAACGATGCCTTATCGAACGGTATTATCCGCGAGGTCGAATTGGGGCAGGCGGATTTGGGCTTTACTGCTGGTGCGGTTGAGGTTTCGGACCGTTTATCGTTTCAAAAACTTCTAACCGACCGTTTTGTTGCGGTTGGGGCACCTGGCGGGGCGCTGGATGAAAGGCGTCCTTATTCGTGGCAGGAACTGGTCAGTCAGCCCTTTGTGGCAATGGCGACCGGGACCAGTGTGCGCACCCTGACCGATGCCGCCTGTGCCCAGCGGGGTTTGGTGTTTCGTCCCCGTTTTGAAGTTTCCCATCTTGCAACAGCAGGGGCTTTTGTGTCGCAGGGATTGGGTGTTACCGCCCTGCCAGCCCTGACATTGCCGGTTTTGGGGCGCGAACCGCTTGTTTTTCGCCCTTTGGGCCAGCCAGAGCTGTTGCGCGATATTGGTCTTATCTGGCGTTCCGGGCGCACATTATCCCCCGCCGCGATGGCCTTTCTGGAGCAGGTGCGGCGCAGCGACCTTAAAACGCAAATTCCCGATCCGTTTCGCGATTAATATGGGCCCAGCAAACCGCCTGACCGGGAATCTGTTTTGGCGCGAACAGTGTTTAATCCAAATAACCCGTAGGATGATGTCGTATGCAGATCATGCGGGTGTGATGGCAAAAATTACACGCAAAAGTTAAGCAAATAAGCTGCGTTGGGAGCATTTACAGGCTTAAATCGCACATTATGACGAAAAAATGTTGAACCTTCGGGGCAAATTGGATCATCTTCGCGCATGATTTGACTTGATTGTAATTAAAAAACCCAGAGGGCGTCCAACATGAAAAGAATTGCCATGATCGCGGCCTTGATGGCAGCGGTAGGGGTCTGTGGAACGGCACAGGCGGCAGATGTTACATTACGCATCGCATCCCAGCTTCCCCCCAAGAGCCACATTGTTCAGAATCTGGATCTGTTTAAAAAAGAAGTCGAAGAGAAATCAAACGGCAGCATCGCCGTTGAAATTTATGATTCGGCAACCCTTTACAAAGACAAGGAAATTCCCAGCGCGGTTGGCTCTGGCTCCATTGAAATGGGCTCGGCTTCCTTAACGCGCTATGCGGGTGATGTGCCCGCTGTTGATGTGTTCTATCAGCCGTTCCTGATCGATTCAGAAGAAAAAGTCCGCGCCGCTGTTGCCCCCGGGTCGCCCGTGCGCGAACCGTTGGACAAAGCAATTGCCGATACTGGATCAACCGTTTTGTGGTGGCAGGCTTATGGGGGCACCATCATGCTCTCCAAGGGCGCACCGATCCATACGCCGAAAGACCTTGAAGGTAAAAAAGTCCGTGTTTTTGGCAAGTCGTTAGGCCAGTTTGTTGAAGCCGCCGGTGGTGCGCCGACTTTGATTTCCGGGTCCGAACAGTATCTGGCCTATCAGCGTGGCACGGTTGATATCGGCATGACCGGTATTTCCGGTGTGAAATCGCGTAAATTGTGGGAGGTGATGGATACCGTGACCGTCACCAACCTGGCGGATGTTGAATTCATCGTCATGATCAATACCGATTTCTGGAACAGCCTGACCGATGATCAGCGTGCCATCATTACCGCAGCGTCGCGCGATGCCGAAAAAGATGTGCGCGACCGCATGAGCGCGATTGAAGCTGAAGCCTTCAAGGAATCTGAAAAAAACGGGATGACCATTTACACCCCGACCGAAGAGGAACTGAAACAGTGGCGCGCGGTTTCGCAGCCGGTTTATGATTCCTTCCTCAAAGAATCAGGCGATCTTGGCAAGCAGGTCTTTGATGCGGCCAAAAAGCTCTGATTTGACGATTTTATAAGCCTTTGAATGGAACACCGCCGCCAGTCATATGCTGGCGGTGTTCCTGTTTTGAAAACCCAATTCGTTTTGAATTTCCATTAAAGGAAAGGCGAGGGTACGGATCAACCGGCCTTCGCGTAAAGTCCCACAATGTATGACCGATTTATTGTTGCACTGGCCTGGATAGGGGCGCTGCTGTTTGTTGCGGCAGGGCTGATGTTGAGCTGGGAAGTTGTCGCGCGGTATTTTTTCGTGCGTCCCACCATTTGGGCGGCCGAGCTTTCTCAGCTATGCCTGATATGGGGTTCGCTTATTGGTATGCCCTGGGCGCTTGCCGCACGTCGGCATATTGCGGTTGATGCCGTCACCCGGCTGTGCAGCCCAAAAATGCAGTGCGTACTCGAAATTTTGGCCATGCTTGTGGTGGGGACTTTTTCGGTTGTTGTCGCCTGGAAAGGCTATGGCATATTTTTTGAAAGCCTGGAGCGCGGCCGCACCACCGGCTCGATGCTGGACCTGCCAACCTGGATTTCCGAATTGCCGGTTTTTGTGGGTTTTGCCCTGTTGGCCCTTCAGGCCGTCATCGAGATTGCCAGTATTTTGATGGGCCGTGAAATTCCGCAAGGGGTGCATGAATGACCATTATCCTCACCCTGATCGCCCTGTTTGCGGTTCTGCTTATTCGGGTGCCAGTGGCCTTTGCCCTGGGGGGCCTGGGCCTTGCCATGCTGGTGCTGGGCGGTTTTTCACCGCTTATGGCACCGCAGGCGATTTTGTCCACGCTGGATGGCTTTATCCTGCTGGCCGTGCCGCTGTTTTTGCTGATGTCGAATGTGCTGTTGCAGGCCGGGGTTGGCAAGGATCTGTTTGCTGCGGTTAGTGCCTGGGTCGGGCATTGGCCGGGGGGTCTTGCGGTCGCAACGATTTTGTCCTGTGGGGTTTTTGCCGCCATTTCGGGTTCGTCGGTTGCCACAGCGGCAACGATTGGCACGGTTGCCATCCCGGAAATGATCAATCGGGGTTATAATAAACGCTTTGTTTATGGCCTGCTGGCGGCAGGTGGGACGCTGGGTATTCTTATTCCGCCGTCCATTCCGCTGATCATTTATGGTTTTGTCACCGAAGAATCCGTTATTTCGCTGTTTTTAGCCGGTATTGGCCCGGGCATTGCCCTGCTGGTGCTGTTTATCGTGTTTTCGATGGTTTATGCCCGTTTGGGCGGGCAGGTGCCGGAAGCGAAAAAGTCCTGGAACGAACGCTGGAGCGCGACCTTCAAGGCCTTCCCGGCAATCCTGCTCGCGGTGCTGATCATTGCCGGTATTTATGGCGGTGCCTTTACCCCGACCGAGGCCGCCGCGATTGGCTTTGCCTCCGCCCTTGCCATCACCATTCCGGTTGTGCGCTTGCCCGCCAGCATGCTTTTGGCCGATGCGGTTTATTATATGGTGTTTAAGGGGCAGGCGCCGGTCATTGGTTACATCCTGCTGCCTCTGCTTGTTTTTGGCCTGTTTCGCGGGTTTGACCGCCTTGTTACCCGCATGGATATTCGGGTGGTAATGCCTGCCTTAAGTTGGGACGGCATTAAAAAGGCCGTCTTTGAAAGCATGGCAACCACGGTTGCGGTGATCCTGATCATTGCCGGGGCCAAGGTTTTTGGCAAGGCGATCACCCTGTATCGCATTCCGCAGGATATTTCGGTTTTGATCAGCCACAATGTCGATACCCAGCTTGGGTTCGTGCTGGTCGTTTCGGTTGTTCTGCTGTTGATGGGCCTGGTATTTGAAGCCCTGTCAATGGTGCTGATCATGACGCCGGTTTTGCTGCCTGCGGCTGTCGCGTTGGGCATTGATCCAATCTGGTTTGGGGTTTACATGGTGATCATGGTTGAATGCGCCCTGATTACACCGCCAGTCGGCATGAACCTGTATGTTATTCAGTCAGTCGCACGAACACCGCTTGGCGAAGTCTCAAAGGGGGTGTTCCCCTTCATCCTCCTGATGTTTCTGACCGCCGCGATCTTGTATGTGTGGCCGGATCTGGCCCTTTATATTCCGTTTAAACTGTGAAAATCATGACACCTGCCAATACTCTTCGCGCCATGCTGGAGCGCGACGAACTGATCACCATGCCTTGCTGTTTTGACGCGCTGTCGGCAAAACTGATCCAGCAGCAGGGATTTGATCTGACCTTCATGTCGGGTTTCTCGGCGGCGGCTGCCCGCATTGGCGCGCCCGATTTGGGCTTGATGTCCTATGGCGAGGTGTTGGATCAGGCCCGCAACGTTACCGATGCGGTTTCCATCCCCGTGATTGCCGATGGCGATACCGGATATGGCAATGCCATGAATGTGAAGCGCACGGTGCAGGGCTTTGCCAAGGCCGGTTGTGCCGCCATCATGATCGAGGATCAGGTCGCCCCGAAACGCTGCGGCCATACCAAGGGCAAGGAAGTGGTCGGCCGGGACGAGGCATTTGATCGCATCCGTGCCGCTGTGGATGCACGCGCAGAAGGAGCGGATATTTTAATTCTCGCCCGCACCGATGCGCGGCATGAACATGGCCTGGGCGAGGCGATTGACCGGGCCGCGCATTTTGCGGAACTTGGGGCTGATATCCTGTTTGTCGAAGCCCCAAAATCAGTTGATGAAATGCGCAGCATTTGCGAGGCCCTCCCCGGTGCCAAAATGGCAAATATCCTTGAAGGCGGGGAAACACCGGATCTGTCGCCCGAGGAATTGCGCGAAATCGGTTTTAAAATTGCGGCTTATCCCCTGTCTCTGATGGCATCGGCGATGAAGGCAATGGTGGAAACCCTGCAATTGCTCAAGGCCGGGCAGCCCCGTGATCATATGTTGATGAACTGGGAAGAATTGCGCCAGCGCATCGGCTTTGATGATTATTACGAACAGTCGGAAAAATATTCGACCTCGCGTAGGGGGTAAGGGCGGCGTATTGCCCGTTAGGTGTGCCGCGCGATAATATGCTCGATTAGTGTGCGCATTGCGTGGCCCACTTCCTGCGGATTTTGCTGGCAAAAGGCGTAATAAACACCTTCATACAGTTCCATTTCCGGTTGCCCGTCCGCCAGGCTCAATGCGGGTGGATGTTGTTCCCACATCAGTTCCAGGGCTGAACTGATCGCAGGGAAGATCTGGTCAATCAATTCTGAACCGGCGGCATTGATCAGGGCCTGATGAAAGGCCAGGTCTGCGCCAATAAGGGCAGCACGGCGGTCATGTTCATTGGCACTTTGGTCCCGGTAAGTATCCTTTTTGGCCTGCCATGCGTCATCAACTTTTTGCCGCGCTTCTGTATCAGCCATCATCGAGGCATGTTCAACAATGCCCGGTTCCAAAATCAGGCAGAATTTTAAAAGGTCACGTAGTAATCCGTCCCGGTCCCCGGCACGAAGACGCCAATCCATCACATCGGGGTCCAGCATGCGCCATTCTGACCGGGGTAAAACCCGTGTGCCATCCGATGTGCGGGAGCGGATAAGCCCCTTTGCCGTTAAAATGCGGCAGGCCTCGCGGATCACCGAACGGCTGACATCAAGTTCCGTCACCAGATCGGCCTCTTTGGCGATCGCGGACCCTTCCGGCCATTCACCGCTGACAATGCGTTCGCCCAAACGGGCCACCACGGTGCCAATAATACCGCGTATTTCGATGGTTCCGGCAATGGGGGTCATATGTCGAAGGGGGCGGGAAGCGCGCATTTTCAAGGACCTTTCTGCTTTATCAGATAAACATACAAACAAAATTCCACCATGTCACCGGCGGGAAATATTTGATGGCAAAAATGCAGGGCAGGGAGAAATTTTCGCAAATGAATTTAAAATCGTCGCTGCAAACAGGTGCGAAATTGCTATCTACACGCTATGTTAAGCGCGCAAATTACGGTATCACCCTGTTATTGTTTAAGAACAATATGGGTAACTTGTGCGTTTCACGCATAGGATAGGCATTGCCAACGGGCATATGTTGATTGTTGAACGGAAAAAAAGACGGGCAGTGCACTATGCTGTTCTTCTTGGCCCACCAGATCAGAAATAGGAAAGTGAACATGTCGGAACAGCCTCAGGTAGGTTTGATTGGTTTGGGAACGATGGGCGCGGCCCTGTCACTGAATATTGCCGAAAAGGGGCATGCACTCGCCGTTTATAACCGGACCGGAAGTGTCACCGATGCGTTTGTCAAAAATGCTGGCGACCTTGCATCGCGCCTGACGCCGACCGATAGCCTGGAAAATTTTGTCGCCGCGATTGCGGCACCGCGCGTGATTATTCTGATGGTGCCGGCAGGTTCGGTCGTGGATGACCATATCGATGCGCTGAAGCCGCTGCTGGGCGCGGACGACCTGATCATTGATGCCGGCAATGCCAATTTCTATGACACCGAACGGCGTGCCGAACGGGCCCGGAATGAAAAGTTCGGTTTCATCGGCATTGGTGTTTCGGGTGGCGAAAGCGGCGCACGGCATGGCCCGTCCATCATGGTCGGTGGTACGGAGGCCGACTGGCAGCGTGTTGCCCCGATGCTTGAAGCCATTTCCGCCAAATATGAAGGCACGCCCTGTGCATCGCTGATGGGTCCGGGCGGTGCGGGCCATTTTGTAAAAATGGTGCATAACGGCATCGAATATGCCGACATGCAAATGATCGCCGAGGTTTACAGCCTGATGCGCGACGGCATGGGCTATAAAGCCCCGCAGGTTGCCGATGTGTTTGAAGGCTGGAACAAGGGCCGGCTTGAATCCTATCTGATCGAGATTTCGGCCAAGGTTTCGCGCGCCAATGACCCGATTTCGGGCAATGCCATGCTTGATGTTATCCTGGATAAAGCAGGCCAAAAGGGAACTGGTCGCTGGACCGCGATTGAGGCCCAGCAGCTTGCCGTGCCTGTTCCCGTGATTGAGGCCGCTGTTGCGGCCCGTAACCTTTCGGCTCGTCTTGAAATGCGCCAGCGCGGCGCAGAGCATTTTGGTGATGCGCAAAAGGCGCTGGAAGGCGAAGGCGTTGCCGCCCAAACCCTTGAAAATGCCCTGATTGCCGGGAAAATCCTGTGTTATGCGCAGGGATTTGAGATGCTGGCAGCCGCCGCAGCCCACTTTAAATGGGATTTGCCAATGCCCGCCATTGCCCGTGTCTGGCGCGAAGGCTGCATCATTCGCTCTGACATGCTCAATGACATGGCCACGGCGCTGACCAACAACCCGGGCGATAACCTGATTTTCGCCGAGCCTTTCTCCGGCCTGCTGAAAGAATGCGAAGCAGATTTGCGCGATACCGTGATTGCCGCCACCCGTGCAGGTATTGCGGTCCCGGCGCTGGCGGCTGGCCTTTCCTGGTTTGACACGGTTCGGACCCGTCGCACATCGGCCAATATGATCCAGGCGCAGCGTGACTATTTTGGCGCACATGGCTTTGAACGTGTGGATGGCAAAGACGAGCCGCATGGCCCCTGGGCCGGTCACGAAGACTGATTTTGCGAAATGGCATTTCAAAACGGCGGCACGATCAAAAGTGCCGCCGTTTCTGCGAAGCATTTTGCTAAAACGAGGTCATCATGAACGCTTCAGAACTTTCGTGTTATGGAGCATCGCTATTATTTGTCATAACATAGATTATAGCTCTTGGCGCGCAGTTTCGGAAGTGCTGCTTCGAGATTGATCGGATACCCTTTTTGGGGTCGTGCGTAAGTTCAAAACCGACTTACTTTCAGTCTGTCATGACCGTTAAGCTTATTAGAAACACGCAGCTTGGGTTGTCTCTCAACAAGCATATTGCTGTCGGAGATATTGGTGTTCCAAGATATTGGGTTACAGTTTGGGAAGCATCAAACGGTACAATTTTAGACCGTCCAAACTAACCAATCGCCTATAGGCGATTGCTCAGTAATTGCGCGGACGTCATTGCCCTGGCCCGATGACCGCCGTCTTGAAGTACGTGAGACGATCCCACTCCACACATTGAAACACCTTCTGTCCATTCTGGAGGTCTCATGATCCAAGGGTATTACCCTGCAGTTAATATATCAATAATGATGTGTTGCAGGGCTTGGCGGAGAGGCTAATATCGTGTTGAATTTAAATGATGGCCTACTAATGTTGGTTCGATAGGTGCTTCTGTTCCTTTTGTCGGAAAAGAACTACGACATAATGCCAGCAAGTTCTGCGCCACGAGATTTCCTGCAGCCCTCAATACACTCAGGTTGTAGAGACTTAAGGGCGACCCAAAGATGGCCGATCCAAACGTAGACTTTCATGTTACAGACCGCAGCGGTTTGATGTCGATTAACAATATCTAGGAAGAACGGACTTTCATTTTTAATGATCGCCGTCATAGAAAGTGAGCCACGGAAGAAACCCTATTCGTGTAGACCCCAGTTTTTGTCAGGGTTGTTTCTCCGATTGCCACTATAGCGGCTAGATTTTTTGAACAAGCGCTTAACGCCATTTTGATCGACCCATGAGATTACGACTTCGGAATCCCGATTTTTACCTGTGTTGCTGGTAAATGTGTGAACTCTTTTGGTAACTTCAAAACCCCCGATCTGCATTGTGTGAGTCCCGGGTCCTTTGTGTTTCCAGAAAACAGCATCGAGTAGAGGGTAGGAAAATTTATCCTGGGTAATTAAGTCAGGATTGTCTAACAAGTTGTTATAGGTTTCCTTCTCGGTCATTGCTTGCGCATCTGCGACAGCTTGCGCCTCACGTAGTACGGGTTCAGATCGGGCATAGTCATCCAGCGCTGAGGTGGCTTCGATCAGTGAGTTTGACTTCTGCAACTTGAAAATACCGGCATTGTACAGAAGGGCCAGCACCTTCGCTGCGGCAGGGGTAATGCGGGCTGCACCATATTCCTCATTTTCAAAAAACTCACAGGATTGAGAAAAAGAGACCTCAACTTGGGAGTTTTTGCCAGCGACGACGATTTTAGGATCGATTTCCTCGTCGGTTTGTTCAAGGCGCTTCCCGCAAAGAATGCTGTGGATTTCCTTGAGTTCCTGGCGCGCTAGTCGAGGTTTAATATTGGGCAACAGATTGATCGCTGTATCTAGACGCATCATAAATTCTGGGCGAAGTTTGGTCATGGTTCTCTAACCGGAATGATTTGTGGGAGGTGTGTTTTCCGCGCGCTTCGTGGCCACCGGTAGTTGTACAGCTTCGATCCCATATTATCACATTATAAGATTTACGAGATGGGCTGATTATTTTCGGTTTTGAGATCGGCCTCGTCAACCGGCTTGCGGCTCCAGTACCCGGCCAGAAGCGACCCGGATATATTGTGCCAGACACTGAACAATGTGCCGGGCAGCGCCGAAACCGGGGTAAAGAATTTCATCGCTAGCGCGGTTGCCAGGCCGGAATTTTGCAGGCCGACTTCAAAGGCGATGGTGCGGCAGATTTTGCGATCAAAGCCCAAAAGTGCCGTTACCCCATAGCCAAGTGACAGGCCAATGGCATTATGCAGCATCACGGCCAATGCCACGATCAAACCCACACTGGCGATTTTATCCGCATTAAGCGCGACAACGATGGCAATGATGACCAGGATGGCAACCATAGAAATATAGGGGAAGACCATTTCAACCTTGCGCACCCATTTCGAGGCGATTTCGTTGAGCACGACACCGATAATCACAGGCACCAAGACAATTTTGACCAGCGACATCAACATGGGTTGGACCGGCACATCAATGCTTTGCCCGGCCAGAAAGGCTACCAGAACCGGGGTAAGGAAAACGCCGATAATGGTGGAGGTCGCGGTCATGGAAATGGAAAGTGCCGTATCCCCCTTTGCCAGATAGCACATCACGTTGGAAGATGTTCCGCCCGCGACACTGCCTACCAGCAACATGCCAACCGTCAGGTCATCGTCAAAGCCAAACAGTTTCGCCACCAGCCAGGCAGCAACCGGCATGATCAGGAATTGCAACATCACGCCAACCACCAGCGCCTTGCGGCTTTTGGCGACATTGGCAAAATCCTTTGCCGTCAAAGTCAGCCCCATTGCCAACATGATGACCATCAGCAAGGGCACAATATAAGAACTAAGCGATGTAAACGGCCCTGGCATGAAAAAAGCCAGTAACGAGAGCAACAACGCCCATACTGGAAAAAGTTGAAGGATCACGAACGTTTCTCCTGTTATGCGGTTTTTTGATTATTAGGCCCCTGCCCCGGTGTCTGTCCCCCATGACAAGTGACCAACCCGACAAGACCCCGCAAATGGCACCCGCCCCTGTTGACAAGGTGCATGGTGGTCGATCTTTATGGAATAACATCGCCACAGATACAACGTGTTATCCATTTTATTCATTCCAGTTTGTCTGGCAGATTAATCATCTTTAAGATTATTCATCTTTGGGGTGATGAAATCGGTTTGTCGGGCTTTGACAGTTTCTCGGCTGGTGCTGCCCTTGCCTGTCGTTCAGGATTCGCGCTGCCGGAGGGCTTTAACGATATGACCGCCGGTCATTTTGTAAGCGTGATGCCATTTCAGCCTCTTTGAAGGTGAATTTGCGGATCAATTGCGTTTTCCTGGTTGAATTTGATATTTATTCGCAAAAATTAACTTGAATTTGCAGTTTCATAAGGGGTACTACTCCCCGCCAGATTTTAGTGACCAAGCGTGTGGCGGTTCATATGTGTTCAAAATCCTTTTTTCTGCCTGCCTGCCTGATGGCGGCATTCCTGGGTGTTTCATCTGCAAAGGCGGAAGCGACCAAATATCCGTTGACGATACAGAATTGTGGTGTCGAAGTGACCTTTCAAAAGGCACCGGAACGCGCCGTCGCTCTGGGACAGAACAGTGCTGAAATTCTCTTGATGCTGGGTCTTGAGGACAAAATGAAAGCATCGGCCTTTTGGCCGACCAAAGTGCTGCCCGAGCTGGCAGAAGCCAATAAAAAGGTAAAGTTGCTGACGGTTGAAATCCCGACGCTTGAATCAATTTTGGCCGAAGAACCTGATTTTATCGCGGCACAATTGCCTCTGCTGCTGGGCCCCGACAGCAAGGTTGCCAAACGCGAGGATTTCGCCGCCCTTGGTATTCCCAGCTATATGGCCCCGGGCATTTGCAATACCCGCAAAGATACCAATGATCTTTACGGAAGCCGCGGACAACTGTGGAACATGGATCTTCTGTATCAGGAGATTGACGAGCTTTCGCGGATTTTCGATGTTGCCGATCGCGGGCAAAAGCTGATCGCCAATTTCAAGGCGCGCGAAGCAGCCCTGCGCGCCCGGTTTAAACCAAACCCCGATTTGAGCTTCCTGTTCTGGTTCAGCAGCCCTTCAGCCGCCGATGATGCCTATTTGGGAGGTAAAAACGGAGCGTCCGGTTTTATTGCCAATGTTTTGGGCGGGCATAACGCCATTACCACCGAAACCGAATGGCCAACTGTTGGATGGGAAGGCATTATTGCCGCCAACCCGACCGTCATCGTCGTGGCCTCGCTGGATCGAAACCGCTGGGACCTCGACAAGGCGGAAAACAAAATCGCCTTTTTGAAAAGCGATCCCGCAGTCCGGCTGATGGAAGCGGTGCAGAAAAATCGTATTCTTGTTATGAATGGTGCTGCCATGAACCCGACGATCCGTACCATTTACGGTGCGGAGGAAATTGCCGACAAGCTTGAGGCACTTGGACTTGAGAAGTGACCAGAACTTCCATGATTTCAAAGAAAACAATCGGCTTTGAACTACTTCTGGCTATTTCGTTTGTGATTCTGGCCCTGGCGATTGCAATGGCGGTTGGCATTGGTGAGATGCGCATTCCCCTGCGCACGGTTTTCCTGTCAGTCACCAATCATATGGGCCTGAGCACAGCCGAGATCAGCCGTATTCAGGATAGCGTTATCTGGAACCTGCGTTTGAGCCGTGCTTTGGTCACGGCTCTTTGCGGGGCGGGGCTTGCGATATGCGGGGCGGTGCTGCAAACGCTGCTGCGTAATTCACTGGCGGAGCCTTACGTGCTAGGGGTTTCGGCCGGGGCTTCTACCGGGGCTGTCGCCGTGATTATTCTGGGTGTTGGCGCGGGCGCGGTTTCATTGTCCATGGGGGCCTTTGCCGGGGCGATGGCCGCCTTTGTTTTTGTGGCCGCCTTGTCAAACAGCGGACGCGGCGGACCAGACCGGACCATTTTAGCCGGGGTGGCTGCCGCCCAGCTTTTTAACGCGCTGACCGCCTATATCGTCACCACATCGGGCAATGCGCAGCAGGCACGCGATATCATGTTCTGGCTTCTGGGCAGCTTTGGCGGTGTGCGCTGGCCCGAATTTCAGCTTTTGATCGTGATCATTATCATCGGACTGGCGATTTGCATCTGGCATGCCCAGGCACTGGATGCCTTTACCTTTGGCGACGATGCCGCCGCCTCGATGGGTATTGCTGTGGAACGGGTACGGATTATTCTTTTTGCCGTGACGGCACTTATTACCGCAACCATTGTCAGCATGGTCGGGTCGATTGGTTTTGTCGGTTTGGTGGTGCCCCATGCCGTGCGTTTCCTGATCGGACCGGGGCATTTCCGTTTATTGCCCGCTTGTGCGCTGGTGGGGGCCGTGTTCATGGTGTTGGCGGATATCGTATCGCGAACTGTGATGGACCAACAAACCCTTCCTATCGGCATTGTCACCGCCCTGGTGGGTGTGCCGTGTTTCTCGCTCATTCTTTACCGTGCGAGGCAGGCTGTATGAGCATTCAGGCAGAAAATCTGATATGGCGGGTGGGTCGCAAGACCATCGTCGATGATGTGTCGCTGAGCATCAAGCCCGGCACCGTGCTGGGGTTGCTGGGCCCGAACGGGTCGGGTAAATCATCGCTTTTACGCTTGCTTGCCGGGTTGCGCCGCCCTGCCACCGGGCGGATCACTCTTGAAGGCCGCGACATATCGCGCATATCCCGCCGGGACCTGGCCCAGCGTGTTGCCCTGGTACAGCAACATGCCGCCACCGAAATAAACATGGCGGTTGAAGATGTTGTGCGTTTGGGACGAACACCGCATCGATCACCACTGGCAGGCTGGACGCAGCTTGATGCCCATGCGGTTGATACGGCCCTGCAACAGGTTGGTATGACGGATTTTCGCCATGTCAGCTGGCAAAGCCTGTCGGGTGGGGAAAGGCAGCGGGTGCATATTGCGCGCGCCCTGGCACAGCAACCCCGCGAACTGTTTTTGGACGAACCAACCAACCACCTTGATATTCAGCATCAATTGGGACTGTTGCGCCTGATTACCCGTTTGGGCCTGACCAGCATCGTTGCCCTGCATGATCTGAACCATGCGGCCATGTTTTGCGATTATTTGCTGGTGCTTAATCATGGCAAAGTCGTTGCCACCGGCACCCCGGCCGAGGTTTTGACACCCGACCTTTTAAGTGAGGTTTTTAAGGTGGAATGTGATTTCGCCCCACATGAAGACGGGTTTCACATCCTGTTTAAAAAGTGACCGGCCATATGGCGGGTTAACGGAAGGCCTCATTGTGTGGCGCCTTCCGTTGCCGGGAATCATCCCATATCACCGCCACGGAAAGATGGCGCGCCGGTCCACCATTTCGGGGACAATGCCGCGTGCCGCGTTCGAGACATGGTCCATCACATTACAGGCCGCGACATCAAGCTGACGGTTTGACATGCGCTGATGACGCTGGTCAAACACGGCCTTGCGGTCGGCGACCTTGGCCGGATTACCGGGCACCTCCTGGCCATTGATAAAGGCGTCACGCTCCAGCCAGTCCAGGGTCAGGCTGGTAAGGTTCAGGCGCAAAATATCGCCATCCTTCAAATAACCAATGCCACCCCCCGTAAAGGCCTCGGGCACCATATGACCGATACAGGCACCCTTGGTGACGCCGGAATAACGCCCATCGGTGATCAGCATGCTTGATGCCTCGAGGATGCGATGATGGCGCAAGTTTTGTGAGGGCGAGAACATTTCCGGCATGCCATAGGCCTCTGGCCCCTGCCCGCCAATCACAAAAGCAAACGACAAATAACCCTGTGCCAGCATATCCCGGGAGGTCATCTCAGTCGTTACATCGCCACCATTGCGTTTAACCACTGCCCGCACCAATGCCGGGTCAACGCCATCGGTTTTCATCAAACGGTCGACAAGGTCCGGCGAGGCAAAGTCGTCATTACAGACATGTTCGTTTTCATAATAGCGGACAATGAAAACGTGATCGTTAAAGTGATTGAGCAAATGATCGCTCATACCCGATGTTTTAACAGCACAATTTTCAAAAAAGCTGCCGGTAATCACATCGACCCCGGAGCGCTGACGTATTGGTGTTGCCCGGATGACAGATTTGTCCCCCAGCGACAAATCAACCGGGTTATCCAGTCCGGCAATCCGCTCCGCCCAGGTTTTTCCCAAAATCGTGGGGGCATCCAGGTCCATTGCGACACCCAGATCGGACAGGATGCGATAAATGCTTTCCATGCCCCGGTTTTGGCCCTCCGCCATTTGCTGGGCCAGCACAAAGGTATCGCGGTTTTCCGTCAGGCTGTGAGCAAAAATCTCGGGCACCGGTGTTTCGGTGCGCACAGCCTGATAATCATCAATCGTAATGTCGAACCCGGCATGACGCATCATGAAAGGCAGATGCAGCAGCATGTTGCTGCTTGACCCTGTGGCGTTATGAACCCGGACAAAATTGGCAAAATTCGCCTTGAGCAAATTGCCAATTGCATATTCCGGGCGATTGAACACCGAAAACAGCGTATCCACCCCGCTGGCAACGGCCTCGTAAGGGGGCACATCGGTTAGAAGCTCCAGCTCCGGCGGGGTCAGGCCAAAGGCCGCCAGCATGGTGCGCGATGAATTGCCCGTGCCGTTAAAGGCACAAATACCGCCCTTGGAGTCACAGGTGGCGGTTGCCAGTTCATCGAGAATGCGGCGTTCCATTGCCCCGTCAATCACGCCGATCAAACGCGCCCGTTCCAGCAAACCGGCAAAGGCTTCGTCGGATGTGCATTGCAGGATGTAACGCATATTTTCGCGAATATCACCGCCAAGGTCGTCATGCCCGGCGGCATCGGAATCATGTGCAACCTGATCAAGCAAACGGCGCGTGCCTTCGGGAATTTCGCCACCTTTTAACACATGGGCCGGGGCAAATACCGCCCAAACCGGGGCCTGATCACCACGATGGGCACGTGCGCGGTCCGCTGCGGCCAACCCGGCCACCACGGCCGAGGGGGATTTGTCGCACCCGGCAATCACGTAAGCCGCATGATAGCTGTGCCCTTCAAAGGTAATATTCACCGCGGTTGCCGTGGTATTGCGCGATGCCAGCGAATAGCTTTGACCGATATTGTTTTGCGCCGTGCCATCACAAATGACCGGCACATGAAACAAAAACGGCACCCCGCCCTGTTCCCAAATGCGCAGGGCGGCCATTAAGGCGTGGGGCCGGTCCAGCAAGTGGGCGGGATGGTCCGGCGCCCCGGCAATGATGGCAACACGCGGCCGGTTTTCCACCAGGCGTCCCACCACATCGCGAATTTCGGGCACATTGAATTTCTGCTGTTTGACAAGGGCCGGGTTTTCATTGGCGGCATCGCGCAACAGGCGCACCACCGTAATGGGCTGGTTTGCCAGCCCCTGAATGCAATCGCGATAGGGGTTGGCTTTTTCGTTGATAACAACCGGTTCGTTATGATGTGTCAGGCGGGACATGGCAGCGGGCTCGATATTCGGGTGTTGCGAAAAAAGGCATGATGACCAGTATGACGGTCGGAGACAGTCTTATACCAGCCCGCCATCAACGATAAAGCTTTGTGATGAACAGGCCGACGAAACATCGGATGCCAGAAACAGCACCATCTGCGCCACATCATCGCCAACCAGCCGACGTTTAACGCATTGTTGTTGCTGAATGCGGGCTTCATCCTCGGCGGTGATCCACAAATCAAGCTGGCGCTGGGTGATGATACAGCCGGGGATAACGGTGTTTACGCGAATGCCATCGCCGCCCCAGTCCCGTGCCAGGGCGCGGGTCATGCCGATAATGCCCGCCTTTGCGGTTTCATAGGCGACCAGATCGGGCAGGCCCATCATGTAACTGACCGAACTGAAATTGATGATACTGCCCTGCCCCTGATCCGCCATTGCCGGGGCCACGGCGCGGGCGCAGAAAAACTGATGCGATAAATTGACATCGAGCTTGTCGCGCCATTCGTCGGGACCGGTTTCGGCGGGCGAATGCCGGTCATCGCGGGCGGCATTGTTGACCAGCACGTCAATCGTGCCAATTGCGTTGGCCATTTTGGCAATGGCATCGGGAATGGCCGACTGGTTGCGAAGGTCCAGCGACGCAAAAACCGGGCGAACCGAGTGTTCTTTTGCAATGTCATCGCACAGGCGCATGGCAGCAGAATCGTCGATATCAAAAAAGCCGACCTTCGCCCCCTGGGCACAAAATGACCGCACAATCGCCGCCCCAATTCCCGACGCGCCGCCGGTCACAAGAACCGATTTACGGTTCAAATCATGATAGGTTGCTGGCATAACGTTCCCCGCTTCTGGTTTATTTTTCTACATAAATTAAATATTGCATTTCAGCATATGAAATGGCTCAAAAATTCAATCAAAAGTTATTTTTAATGACTTCACACGCCTTTTTATTGTTATTTTTAATTTGAGACCCAAAAAAAATTTGACAGGCGCGATGCAACCCGTCAACATTTTTTCAACAACAAAAATAAATGTCATCCAAGGCAATTTTATTCAGGGAAGAAACAGATGAAAAAGCTCCTCTCCTCCGTCGCCCTTGCCGGCGCGGTGATGTTATCGACGCATGCCTTTGCCGCCGATCTGATTGTCGGGGTAAGCTGGTCCAATTTTCAGGAAGAACGCTGGAAAACCGACGAAGCCGCCATCGTTGCGGCCCTTAAGGCTGCCGGGGCGGATTATATCAGTGCCGATGCCCAAAGCTCGCCCAGCAAGCAGCTGAGCGACATTGAAAGCCTGATTTCGCGCGGCGCGGATGCCCTGATTGTGCTGGCACAGGATTCCGCCTCGATCGGGGCGGCTGTGAACCAGGCAATTAACGAAGGCATTCCGGTTGTGGGTTATGACCGCCTGATTGAGAACCCCAACGCATATTATATAACCTTTAACAACAAGGAAGTCGGGCGTTTGCAGGCCGAGGCGGTTTTTGCCAAGCAGCCAACGGGGAATTACGTTTTTATCAAGGGCGCACCGACCGACCCGAATGCCGATATTTTGCATCAGGGGCAGCTTGAGGTTTTGCAATCCGCCATTGATAGCGGCGACATCAAGGTTGTTGGCGAAGCCTATACCGAAAGCTGGCAACCTGCCATTGCCCAGCGCAATATGGAACAGTTCCTGACCGCCGCGGACAACAAGGTGGATGCTGTTGTGGCCTCCAATGACGGGACCGCTGGCGGGGCAATTGCCGCCCTTGCCGCACAGGGTATGCAGGGCATTCCCGTTTCCGGCCAGGATGGCGACCATGCCGCGCTGAACCGCGTTGCCCTTGGCACTCAAACCGTATCGGTGTGGAAGGATGCCCGCGAGCTGGGCAAAAAGGCAGCCGAAATTGCGGTAGAGCTGGCAAAGGGCACCAAACTGGGTGATGTTACAGGTACCCAGGACTGGACCAGCCCGAATGGCACGGTCATGAAATCCTATTTTCTGAAACCGGTAGCGATTACTCAGGATAACCTGAATGTCGTGATTGATGCGGGCTGGGTCAGCAAGGATGTGGTGTGCAAAGGGGTTGAAAGCGGCAAGGTTGCGGCCTGCAACTAAGCCTTTTTCTTTCGACCTTGCGAAACCACAGGGCCGGTCTGGAGACCAAACCGGCCCTGCTGCCTGACGAGCATATCAAATGACACAGCTTTTCGCCAAAATGGAAATTGACCGCCGCCTGGTAGGTCTGGCGGCGGTGCTGCTGATTATCTGGATTGGCTTTGACATCGCCTCTGGCGGGCGTTTTATCACCCCGCGCAATATTTTTAACCTCTCTGTCCAAACCGCCTCGGTCGCGGTTATGGCCTGCGGCATGGTCCTGATTATTGTGACACGCCATATTGATCTTTCTGTCGGCTCCATTCTGGGGGTGCTGGCGATGATCATGGGCGTTATTCAGGCCGATATTCTGCCGGAGTTTCTGGGCTACAACCATCCGATGACCTGGATCATCACCCTGCTGGCAGGCGTGGCAATTGGTGCCGTAATTGGCGGCATTCAGGGTGTTGCTGTGGGCTATTTGGGTGTCCCGGCCTTTATTGTCACGCTGGGGGGGCTTTTGGTGTGGCGCGGGGCGGCATGGTGGGTAACACAGGGCCGCACTGTTGCGCCGCTTGATGCCAATTTCATGCTGCTGGGGGGCGGTATTTATGGCACGATTGGCGCAACCTGGAGCTGGATTGTCGCGGCCATTGCCATTTGCGCCATTATTTATAATGCTGTGATGAGCCGACGGCGCAGGCTGGCCTTTGAATTTCCGGTTAAACCGGTTTGGGCGGAATGGACCAATGTGTGCCTGATGGCCGGTTTGGTGCTTGCGGGTATTACCACCCTGAATGCCTATATGCTGCCAAGCCGTGCAGCTGAGAAAATTCTGGAAAGCCGGGGCATACCCGTTACACCGGAAAACCTTGAAATTTCACATGGCATTGCCATTCCGTTGCTGATTGTCGCGCTGGTAGCGATTGTGTTGACCATTGCAGCAAAACGCACCAGGTTTGGCCGTTATGTTTTTGCCATTGGTGGCAACCCGCAGGCCGCCGCCCTTGCCGGGATTAACGTTAAACGCATGACCGTGGCGGTTTTTGCCCTGATGGGGGTGTTGTGCGCCATTAGTGCGGCGATTTCTTCCGCGCGTTTGCAATCGGCGGGCAATGACCTTGGCACGCTAGACGAGCTTCGGGTGATTGCGGCTGTTGTGATTGGCGGCACGTCGCTTGCCGGGGGGCTTGGCACCATTTATGGCGCGCTGATTGGCGCCCTGGTCATGCAAAGCCTGCAAAGCGGGATGGCGCTTTTGGGGGTCGATACATCCCTGCAAAGCATCGTCATTGGCCTTGTGCTGGTTCTTGCCGTGTTCAGCGACAAATATTTCCACCGTCGTTACAGTGACCCAAGCGCATAAAGGAGACCGGAAATGTCTGATATCAATGCCGGTAAAAATCCGCTTGTTGAAATGCGCGATATTCATCTCAGCTTTGGCGGGGTCAAGGCGGTGGATGGCGTGTCGATTGACCTGTATCCCGGCGAAGTCGTCGGGGTGCTGGGCCATAACGGTGCCGGGAAATCAACCCTGATCAAGGTTTTGGCCGGGGCTTACACGCCCGATAGTGGCCAGATCATCGTGAATGGGCGCGAGGCAAAAATTGAAAATGCCCGCGACGCCCGCGACAATAAAATTGAAACCATCTATCAGAACCTGGCGCTGGCCGATAATCTGGATGCCGCGCAAAACCTGTTTTTGGGGCGCGAAATTGTGACCAGGGCGGGGTTTTTGGATGATGTGGCGATGGAACACAAGGCGCGCGAGGTGTTGCACCGGCTGAACCCGAATTTCAAAAAATTCAATGCCCCGGTTGCGGCCCTGTCAGGCGGGCAAAGACAGTCCGTTGCCATTGCCCGCGCCCTGTTATTCGAGGCCCGCATCCTGATCATGGACGAACCCTGTGCCGCGCTTGGGGTACAGGAAACCCGAATGGTGGGCGAACTGATTGACCAGCTAAAGAAAGACGGGTTGGGCATTTTGCTGATCAGCCATGATTTGCACGATGTTTTTGATCTTTCCGACCGTTTGCATGTGATGAAAAACGGCCAACTGGTTGGCACGGTTCGCACGGCCGACGTTAGCCATGACGATGTTTTGGGCATGATCATTTTGGGAAAAATGCCCGAACATTTAATGCACCTGGCGGGGCCTGGGGCAACCAATGTTCCGGCGCCTGCCTGATTTAGGTGGCGGTACGCTATAGGGCGCGGGTTCGGTGAGTGCGCCGAACCCGGCCACGCCTGCCGGTACATTTCCTGAGTATCCCCGGATATAGGACTGTTGTGCCAATTGCCAAACCGGGCCCGCACATATAACAATCATCGGGATAGGGGCACCCTGTCTCAAATCACTTTCATTGCCAAAGCCCCCTGCTTTGTTTCCTCATATCACAGGCCCCTGCATGAGCCGTCGTTCCGCCTCCGATATTCCACGTCAACCTTCCCAAATCGCCATTTTGCGATATTTAAGGCTGCATGGCCCGGTTGCCCGCATTGATATTGGTAACGCAACCGGATTAAGCCCGGCCTCTGTTACTTCGCTGACGGCTGATCTGATTGCGCAGGGACTGGTGCAGGAAATTCAAAGTGTACCGGGCACTAATGACGGATCAAACGGAGCATCAGGCAGCGGACTGGACCCGCATGGGGGGATCACGGGTGCGGCTGCGGGCAGTGGCAATGCGCGCGGACGGCCGAAAGTGTTGCTCGATCTGGTGCCAACAGCGGCTTATGTTATCGGCATCAAGATTACGATCAATCTGATCGAAATTGCGCTGGGCAATTTTAAAGGCGACATAGAACGCATCAGCGAACATCGCATTCAAACCCGCGACCTTGATGAACATTCACTGATTACAACATTATGCGCGTTGATTGAGCAGTTTATCGCCGAGCATACCGATGTCATGGCGCGAAACCCGGCAGGGATCAGCATCGCACTGCAGGGTGTTGCCGATAATAATAGCGGCGAAATCATGTGGTCCCCTGCCCTGCGCCATCGCCAGATCGCGGTGACGGAACCCTTGCGCGCCCGCTATGGCGGGCTGGTGATGATGTCGAACGATGCCAATTGCATTGCCACGGCGATTACACAAAATACCGCGCTGCATCATGGCGGTGATTTTGCCGTCATCATGCTGGGTTATGGTATTGGCATGGGGCTGGTTTTAAACGGCACGGTGTATAATGGCCCGTTTGGCGCTGCTGCCGAATTTGGCCATATGAAATATCAGCCCGATGGTCCGTTGTGCAATTGTGGCAAGCGCGGATGTCTTGAGGCCTATATCGGCGACTATGCCATCCTGCGCGATGCCAGTGCGCTGACTGATATGCCAAACGACACCACCATCAGCAATCGTTTGCACCCCAGCGAGCACCAGATGATGGCGCTGGTGGACAAGGCACGTTGTGGAAACGAGGAATTTGCCGATCTGTTTCGCCATGCCGGGAAGGTGCTGGGCTATGGCATTGCCAATCTTATTGCCCTGCTTGGCCCGGAACGGATTTTTATTACAGGTTCCGGTGCCCGTGCCTTTGATCTGATGGAACCCGACCTTCACCGCAGCCTGCAGGATGCCCAGGTGCCGGAATTACGGCGTGGCCCGCAAATCGTTCATCTGCCGTGGGACAAAGATATTGCGATTCAAGGGGCCATCGGGCAATGCCTGCTGCGATACGATGAAAACATGTTTGTAGTGCGGCCCTGAACCAAAACTCAGGTAGAGCATTAATTATTTGCCATATCACACTGATTATTAAGCTTATTTATCGTTTCCGTCATCAAGTTTGCCCTCTGCCGCCTTAAAATAATACTGGCAGGCGATGAGCCATCCCTTGAGCGGGCGTAACGGTGGAATACAGGTCAACAGCAAAAACGGCAATGTTGTTACCAGATGCACCCAATAGGGCGCCTGATAGGCAAGCTCGATCCACAGGCCCATGATCAAAGACGGAATGCAGGCAAAACAAATGACGAAAAAGGCTGGTCCATCGGCGGGATCGGCAAAGGAAAAATCGAGATCGCAATAATCGCATTTATCCGCAATTTTCAGAAATCCGGAAAACATGTGCCCCTGTCCGCAGCGGGGGCAGCGCCCGCGAATGCCAACCCCAACGGGGCGTAATGGAGGCCATTCATCATCATTCAGCATCATGTTTTCTCCGTGCGGTCTTTAGTGTATGGACAATGTATGGATTTATGCTAAAACTTTAAGTCATCCGATACGCTTGAATCGTCATGCCCGGTTCAAGAAAGTTTATAATAATATTTCAGCATGTTATCGATTGATTTAAATCATATCTTTGAGCTGATTTAACAATCATAGGTAGGCATAACACAAACGAACCGGTTGGTGTATGTCTTTTTGTCACAATGCACACTTGCAATTTATCCATACAATGAGGGGCGTATGTGGAACCCGTGGGTCAAGGAAAATGCCCGTCTAAAATATATCGGTATCGTCGATGCGCTTGAGGAAGACATTAACAATGGTCTGATCGCGCAGGGCGAACGCCTGCCCTCGCAACGGGCCATTGCAGAAGCGGTCGGGGTGGACCTGACAACGGTGACACGCGCCTTTAACGAGGCCCGAAAACGTCACCTGGTGGATGCAAGCCCCGGGCGTGGGACCTTTATTCGCAAGGGCGTTGAAGTCACCGGTGTTGTGAATGACCGGCTGCCGCTGATTGACATGAGCATGAACACCCCGCCCCAGCTTGCGCATATGAATTTTCGCCGGTTGTTTGCACATGGCATGTCCGACATTTTGTCGAGCAAAACCGGCCTTTTGAACCTGCAATATCAGGAAAGCCGTGGTGCGGAATTTGACAGGATTGTCGCGGCTGACTGGCTGTCGTCCCGTCTTGGCAGCGTTGCCCCCGAATGCGTTTTGTTAACTGCCGGGGCGCAGGTTGCGCTTTATGCGTTGTGCGATCTTTTACTGCAGCGCGGTGATGTGCTGGCGGCAGGAAACCTGACCTATCCCGGCTTAAAAGCCGTGGCTTTGCAACGCGGGCTGCATCTGGTGGGTTTGGAAATGGACGAACATGGCATTATCCCCGATTCCCTTGAAAAGGCATGTGTCGAGGATCGGCCAAAGGCGATTTATCTAGTCCCCAATATCGATAATCCGACAACGGCAACAGTGCCGCTGGAACGCCGTGCCGCCATTGCCCGCATCGCCCGTAAATATCGCATTGCGATTATAGAAGACGACCCCTATTGGCCGTTACTGGATGATAGAAACAACCGGGCCATCGCCAGTATTGCCGGGGACATCACCTGGCATATTGCCACCTTGTCAAAATGTGCCAGCCCTGCCCTTCGCATTGCCTATGTTGTCGCACCTGACCCCGCGCAGGCGCAGGGGCTGGCCGCGATCCTGAGAACAACCATTCTGATGGTGCCGTCGCTGATGTCGGCACTGGCAAGCCGCTGGATTGTTGAAGGTGTATTGCAAGATTTGGTCGCGGCCATCATTGCCGAAAATAACGCCCGACTGGCCCTTGCCAAAAGCGAATTGGGCCGGCCTTTCCATGCCAATCCAAACGGACATCATATCTGGCTGGAATTGCCGACCCATTGGTCGGCAGATAATTTTGCCCGACAGGCCGAACTGGCAGGGGTCGCCGTTGTTCCGGCATCGGCATTTGCCATTGGACGAAGCAACGCAAATGCCGTTCGCATTTCGCTCGGGGTTAGTCCAGACCGCGAAACCCTGACAGGTGGCCTGCGCCGATTGGCCCAGTTACAAAACCCCGATATGCTGTCGCCCCGTATTATCGTTTAAAGACGATTGCCCTGAACCAGGCGCAATTCCCGTGGTATTTCAGGCGTTTACAGCCCTGGATTTATGGCGGCTCAAGACAATCAGTCCTGCGGTTTTATTTGTAGATTTCTGCAAGGTCAGCCAGGTCCCAATTCCCACCAGACAATATGGCGCACACCTTTTCATCAGGTCGAACCTTAACATTACCCGCCAGCAAGGCCCCGACACCGATGGAGGCGGCGGGTTCCGCAATCAGTTTTGCGTCTTTGGCAAGGCTTCGCATCCCGGCAATAATATGTTCGTCTTCAACAAGAATGATTTCATCAACATATTTTTCAATGATGGGAAACGGGTTCTGGCCGGGAACGCTGATCCGCAGACCATCGGCGATTGTATTTTTCAGGGGCAATGACGTTCTTTCTTTGTTCAAACGGCTCTGAAAATATTTCGGTGTCAAGGCTGGTTCCACGCCGATCACGCGAATGGAGGGTTTCGTTTCTTTAAGAGCGGTGGCCACACCCGAAATCAGCCCGCCGCCGCCAACCGGCACAAGAACCGTGTCAATGTCGGGCATATCCTCCAGGATTTCACAGCCCATTGTGCCCTGGCCAGCCATGACCCTTGGGTCTTCAAAGGCATGAATAGGAGCATATTTGTTTTCTTCGGCGATTTCATACACTCTTTTCCAGCGGGCAGCCGTGTCGCCATCGAAAAGAATGACCTCGGCGCCAAGGGCCTTTGTATTTTCGATTTTGATCTTTGGTGTTGTCACCGGCAGCACCAAAATGGCTTTTACACCCAGCATCCTGGCGGCATATGCCAGCCCTTGCGCGTGATTGCCCGACGAGGTGGCAATAATACCGTTTGCGATTTCGTCTCTCGGCAACGACAGCGCCGTATTCAGGGCCCCGCGAATTTTAAACGCACCGGTGATCTGCAATGTTTCCGGCTTGAGATAAAGCTGGCAGCCAACCTGACGCTCGATTTTATCGGCATGTAAAAGCGGTGTGTGCCGGATATGAGGCTTCAGTCGTGCTCGTGCTTCGTGGATGTCCTGGAGGGTCGGGTAATTGCGCATGACCATTACTCAAAAAAGGTAAAAAAGGAGCCGATATTTCTGTTTATCGCGTTCTGATAAATTCTGTTTGCCGTTGTATTGTCCTGTATGGCCATGCCGGTGGAATCAAATAGAGTGATTTCGTCTTCACTCTCCCGCCCGGATTTGTGCCCCAGCAGTATTTCGCCAATCTCGGCATGGATGCCATCGCGGGTGATGATATTGTTTTTAACTGCGTGGCTGGTTTCGCCTTTTTCGCAGCACTGCGAAACGGAATCGACAACAACTTTGGCAATGCCAAAAATTTCGGGGTCAAATTCCTGTTTGCCAGGCGCATCTGCACCAATGGCGACAATATGTGTCCCGGGTTTTACCCACGATGCTTCAACGACGTCCCCTTCACCCCGGGTTGTTGTGACGAGGATATCAGCCTGTTCAACTGCTTCCTTTTTGGAAGTGGCGATGATAACGGGGATCCCAAATTCCTGCTCGATTTCCGTCTTAAAAAGTAACCGCTTATCCGACGTCCGGCTCCATGCGTGAATTGCGTCAATCTTCATGACTTCAGTTAGCGCACGTATCTGCATCCGTGCCTGGTTGCCTGTTCCAACACAGCTTATTGTTCGGGAATTTTTGCGGGCCAGTGCCTTCGCCGAAACGGCACCAGCTGCACCGGTACGAAGCCCCGTGATCAGGCTGCCATCCATAACACAAATCAGGGTGCCACTTTTCGCATCAAACAAAAGAACGGTTCCCATGCTGTTGGGGACACCATGTTGTTCGGGATTATCCGTGAACCCGCCTGAATGCGCCTTCATCGAAATGATTTCACTAGTTCTGGAATAACCGAGCTTGAAATCAATCTCGCCACGATGATCGGGTAATTTGATCCCAATATAGCCCGGTTGTACAACCTGCTTGCTGCTAAACGCCTTATAGGCATCTTCGACTGCGTCTATCACGTCGGGCATTTTGATCAACTGATCTACTTCACTTTTTTTTAGCAGAAGTGTTTTCATTAAAATACCTTACCCTGAAAATGAGTCGCAGCCAGTCTGCCCCACAAGCCTTCCAGATTGCACCGTCAGGAAACAAGTTCTGTGGCCCGATTGTCATCAAAGGATTTTGCGCTCTCTTTTCCCAATAATATGCCGAATGCGATCCTGTTTTCCCAATTTATGATTACATTCGGCCTGTCGGCGAAATTTCCTAGCGAAAACGATATCCCCCTGCCTGACCGAGCACTGTTCTATGTGTTCCGAATGCCACCTTTGACAAACACCACATTATTGCCAGACTTTCCGCCAATATGAGGGATAATTGTTGGCACGAGGGTTTGCATACTCAAGCACTAACTCGCCTTCCAGAGAAGGGCCTTCGCAATAGCGCTGCCAATTAATCGAAAAAAACTATCAAAAAATAAAAAAATAACTATTTCACCTATCGGGCAATTCCACGCTAATTTTTTTCTACAGCAAAAACACACCGACACAGCACACCGCGACAAAGAACAAGCCATACACCTAAGTTGAACATTGACTTGGACATAAACGTATTTCGCACATATTCTGATAATCAGGCCATGCGTTTACAAAAGTCCTGATCAAGACAACAAGCGGCACACATCTCAGCCAGCATACGGAGAGAGAAATGGACGGAAAAGCAACAACAGGCAAATGCCCGGTCATGCATGGCGGTCAAACCGCCCTGGGCACCACAGTTATGGATTGGTGGCCCAATGCCCTGAATTTCGACATTCTGCATCAGCATGACGCCAAAACCAACCCGCTGGGCCAGGATTTTGATTATCATGAAGAACTGAAAAAGCTGGATGTCGAAGCTCTGAAAAATGACCTTCGCCAGCTGATGACCGAAAGCCAGGATTGGTGGCCGGCAGACTGGGGCAGCTATGTTGGCATGTTCGCCCGTGTCGCCTGGCATGCCGCAGGATCCTATCGTCTGGCCGATGGCCGTGGTGGTGGCGGTACCGGCAACCAGCGTTTTGCCCCGCTCAATTCCTGGCCCGATAACGTAAATACGGATAAAGGCCGCCGTCTGCTCTGGCCGATCAAAAAGAAATATGGCAACAAAATCTCCTGGGCGGATTTGATCATTCTGTCGGGCACCATTGCCTATGAAGTAGCCGGTCTGAAAACCTTTGGTTTTGCCTTTGGCCGCAAAGACATCTGGCACCCGGAAAAAGACATTTACTGGGGAGCTGAAAAGGAATGGCTCGCCCCGAGCGATGGCCGCTATGACGATGTTTCCAAGCCGGAAACGATGGAAAACCCGCTTGCCGCCGTGCAGATGGGCCTGATCTATGTGAATCCGGAAGGTGTTAACGGCCAGCCGGACCCGATGAAAACCGCCGCCCAGGTGCGTGAAACCTTTGCCCGTATGGCAATGGATGACGAAGAAACCGCCGCCTTGACCGCCGGTGGCCACACCATTGGCAAATGTCACGGGAATGGCGATGCCTCCAACCTGAGTGCCGAACCCGAAGCAGCCGACGTCACCGCACAGGGCATGGGCTGGATGAACACCAAGGGTCGTGGTATTGGCCGTGACACGGTTGTTTCCGGTATCGAAGGTGCCTGGAGCAAAAACCCGACCGAGTGGGATATGGGCTGGTTTGACCTGCTGTTTGGTTATGAGTGGGAACTCAAGAAAAGCCCGGCCGGTGCCTGGCAGTGGATGCCGATCGACATTAAAGAAGAAGACATGCCGGTCGATGTCGAGGACCCGTCGATCCGTTGCATGCCGATCATGACCGATGCTGACATGGCGATGAAGGTTGACCCGACCTATAACGCCATTTGCCAGAAATTCATTCAGGATCCTGAATATTTCTCGGAAACCTTTGCTCGTGCGTGGTTCAAGCTGACCCACCGTGACATGGGACCGAAGGCCCGCTATTTTGGCCCGGATGTGCCGAGTGAAGATTTGATCTGGCAGGACCCGATCCCGACTGTGGATTACACCCTGTCGGATAGCGAAATAGCTGATCTGAAGGCAAAGCTGCTGAATTCCGGGCTGAGCAGTGCTGAACTGATCAACACCGCCTGGGATAGTGCCCGTACCTATCGCGGTTCGGACATGCGCGGTGGTGCCAATGGGGCCCGCATTCGCCTCGCCCCGCAAAAGGATTGGGAAGGCAACGAACCGGACCGTCTGGCAAAGGTTTTGAAAACCCTTGAGGGTATTCAGGCTGGCCTGGACAAAAAGGTCTCGATTGCGGATCTGATCGTTCTTGGCGGGACGGCAGCGGTTGAAAAGGCCGCCCATGATGCGGGTGTAAACATCACTGTTCCGTTTGCAGCCGGCCGTGGCGATGCCACCGATGACATGACCGATGCGGACAGCTTTGACGTTCTGGAACCGCTGGCAGATGGTTTCCGTAACTGGTTGAAGAAAGACTATGTGGTTTCGGCTGAGGAAATGCTGCTGGACCGTGCCCAGCTTCTGGGGCTGACAGCACCGGAAATGACGGTTCTGGTTGGCGGTATGCGCGCCCTTGATACCAACTATGGCGGGACCAAGCATGGCGTCTTTACCGACCGTCCGGGCAAGCTGACGAACGACTTTTTCGTCAATCTGACCGACATGGCCTATAGCTGGAAACCGGCAGGGCAGAACCTTTATAACATCGTCGATCGTAAAACCGGCGATACCAAATGGACCGCAACCCGTGTTGATCTGGTATTTGGTTCCAATTCGATCCTGCGTTCCTATGCCGAGGTTTATGCCCAGGACGACAACCTTGAAAAATTCGTCAAGGATTTCGTTGCCGCCTGGACCAAGGTGATGAATGCTGACCGGTTTGATTTGCAGTAACCCGGTAACTGACTGAGACATAGAGCCATTTGGCTTGAACATTGGAACACTCCCGGTTTTGCGGCCGGGGGTGTTTTCTGTTTTATCGCGATCCAGACTGGTGAAAAGGCGCAAGGCCCCTTACCATGCGTTGTGCGCAAAACGAGGAGCCTGCCATATGGTGAAACTTGCCGAACGGGCCGAAAAGCTGATGGGCATGTCGCCGGAAATCTGGCAGCGCCATGCCAACCCCTGGAGTGGCTGGAGCCGCGTTGCCGCCCTGCCCCTGATCAGCCTTGCCGTTTGGAGCCGCATCTGGATTGGCCCCTGGGCATTGCTGCCCTTTGCTGTTTCCCTGTTATGGTTATGGGTTAATCCCCGGCTGTTCCCGCCCCCAAGGGATACACATAACTGGATGTCCCAAGGAGTGTTGGGGGAACGAGTGTGGCTGAACCGCCAGAAAATCCCGATCCCGCATCATCATCTTCGGATGGGGCATATCCTGAATACCGTTTCAGCGCTCGCCAGTGTCCTCTGGCTTGCCGGGCTGATCTGGCTTGATATTTGGGCAACCCTGTTTGGGATGAGCATCATCATGCTGGCAAAACTGTGGTTTATCGATCGCATGGTCTGGCTTTATACCGATATGCAGCCAGACCATCCCGAATATGCTGCCTGGATGAAAAATAAGGACAGCAGGTAAACTAATATTCTATGGGTTAGACATATTCGTGTAACGCGCCATCCACAATTACGCGTGTTTGCCCGGCACTGCACGGCTCCAGCCGGGCGCGTACCCGGTAAACATCCTGCAACAGAGTTTCTGTAATCACATCCTGTGTTGCCCCCCCCGCCACCAGCGACCCGTTGGCGATGACCAGAGTATGATCGGCATAGCGCAGCACATCGTTTAAGTCATGCAATGCCATCATCACCAGCATATTGCGTTGTTTGGCAAGGTTGCGCATCAAGGCAAGGATCTGGTGGCTGCGGCTAAGATCGAGGGCCGATGTTGGTTCGTCCAACAGCAAAACGCTCGGATCACGCACCAGCGCCTGCGCAATGCTGACAAGCTGCATTTGCCCGCCGCTAAGCTCCCCCACCGGCCTGTTGGACAAATCAAGAATGCCCAGCAAATTCAGGGTCTGATCGACTATTTCCATGTCTTGCTTTGAAACATGCCAATCTCCGCCCTGCTTTTTAGCCAGCAAAACGGCCTCATAAACACTCAGCGCAACGGAAACCATTGTGTTTTGCGGTACGTAACACATCCCATCACGCGATGATTCCTGACTTTCGCCCTTGTTTTGATAGTCAACATGCCCCGGTCCTTTAATCAGGCCGCAAATACGCTTAAACAGCGTGGATTTTCCCGCCGCGTTCGGGCCGACCACGGCAATCACATCGCCACTATAAAAAGGTCCGGCAGAAATATCGGACAGTACGGTTTTTTTACCCAGCCGCGCACCAACCTGGTCAAGTGTCAGAACTACCATAGTTTTTTTGAATTCGTCAGAACAAGGGAAACAAAAAACGGAATACCCACCAGCGATGTCACAATGCCAATAGGTAAAATTGCGCCGGAAATCAGGGTTTTGCTGGCAACCGAACTGGCCGAGAGCAACAGCGCCCCAGCCAATGCCGATGCGGGAAGGAAAAACCGCTGGTCCTCGCCAATCATCAGCCGGGCAATATGCGGCCCGACCAGGCCAACAAAGCCGATTGTTCCGACAAAGGACACCGGAATAGCGGCGAGAAGGCTGACCAGCATCATGGTTTCCAGGCGCAACCGCCCAACGCGAATGCCAAAACTGGCGGCCTTTTCATCGCCCATACGCATCGCGGTCATGGCCCAGGCACGTCGGACAAAAATTGGCATCACAATTGCCAAAATGGCACAAACGACAAAAAACTTGGGCCAGGTCGCCTTGGTCAGGCTGCCCATCGTCCAGAACACAACGGCAGCCAGACCTTCGGATGAGGCCAGAAACTGCACAAGGGCCAACAGCGCGTTAAAGCTGAAGACCATTGCGATGCCGAGCAACACGATGGTTTGGGTATTTGCACCGCGCCGCATGCTCAGAAGATGAATGACCAATGCCGCCAGCATCGCCATGATGAACGCATTGACCGGCACCATGATGGCGGTTGCCACCGGCAAAACCGTAATGCCAAAGGCCAGCACCAGCGATGCCCCAAACCCGGCAGCCGCCGAAATACCCAGTGTAAAGGGGCTTGCCAGCGGGTTGTTCAAAATGGTTTGCATCTGTGCCCCGGCAATCGCCAGGGCCGCACCTACAACCACGGCCATTGCCGCGACCGGCAGGCGAATGTCGCGCACCACCACCGAAACCTGGTCCGTTACACTGCCTGACAAAAACAGGGCGCGCACCACATCGACCACCGGGATACTGGCCGGGCCAAGTGACAGATCAAAGCAGATGCTGACGAACAGGGCGGAGCCAAGCCCCGCCAGTAATAACAAACGGCGACGGACAACATGCCGATAATGTTGTCCGCCGATTAATTCCTGATTTTTAATGTGTCGCAATTTCATGGCTTTGTCTTCAGGCTGGCAAAATATCCCGGTTGATAGTCAATCGGCAAAAATTGTTCATGAAATTCTCGAAATGTCTCATCAGGATCAAGATCACCAAACAGGTCTGGATGGAACCATTTGGCGAATTGCTGAATGGCAACAAATTGATAGGGACTGTTGTAAAACTGGTGCCAGACAGCATGAAACGCGCCGTTTTTTTGCGCTGCAATCCCGCGATAGGCTGGCCGTGTCGGATAAAATGCCAGTTTCTTTTGCACCTCGTCCATATCGGCCCCCGGCCCGACCGGCACCCATTTTCCCCCTGGCACATAGGCCTGCCAGTCGGCACTGGTGACAATCACCTGATCAGGATTGGAAACAATCACCTGTTCGGCATTAAGCTGACCGAATGTGCCAGGAAGGATGTCTTTTGCGATATTATCGCCGCCGGCCATTTCGACCATCGCGCCAAAATTGCCATTTCCGAATGTATGGCAGCAATCCTGGTAAAATCCGGCGGCACGATCAATGAACACCTTGGGGCGCGGCGGGTTGGCTTTTGCCAACACATCCGTCACCCGGGCGATCTGGGCACGGCGAAAATTGATAAAGGCTTCGGCGCGTGCTTCCTGCCCGAATAGTTTACCCATCAGGCGCATGGAAGGTTCGGTATTATGTTCAGGATCATGCCGGAAATCGACATAGGCCACCGGGATGTTCAGGCTTGCGAGTTTCTCGACAAAGTTCGCCTCATCTACCGCCTTTTTGGTTTCAAGGTTCAGAAAAACCACATCGGGTTTTTGGGCAATGGTTGTTTCAATATCAATCAGGCTTTGCTCCAGCCCCGAAAAAGTCGGGATTTTGGCGAATGCGGGAAAGGCCTTTTCATATTCATGATAGGTGCCTGGGTCCGCCTCGATCAAATCATTGCGCCAGCCGACAATGCGTTTGGCCGGGTTTTCACGGTCCAGCATCGCGATGACATAAAGCTGGCGTCCCTCGCCCAGTACAACACGGTTAACCGGTGCATTTACCTGAAGTTTACGCCCGGCAACATCCGTAATCGTGATCATGTCAGCCCGAACAGAAGCCGTAAATGCCATCAATGCGGTGACTGTGACGGCAAAAATGCCTGCGATTTCTCTCATTATTCTCAATTTTACTCTCCCGGAAGGCGGGCAACGGAGTTTTGGCGCATCATGGCGATACGCACGGTGGCCGTTATCCCCAGCCCGATAAAATAGATGAAGGCGACAAAGAAATAGATTTTCGACAAGCCAACAGACTGGCTAAACAAGCCCCCCAAGGCGATGCCGGTGATGGAGGCAAATTGCGAACTGCTTTGGGCAATTCCCAAGACATGTCCCTGGTGGTTTTCGCCTGCCGCACGCGAGATCAGGGCGGTCAGGACCGGGGTGGTTGCGCCGAGCAAAACACCCCAGGAAAAATACATCACGGTAAATACCGGGACCGAGCGGGTTAAACCGGCCACCAGTGTTACAATAACGCACCCGGCAATGATGGCGCACATCCGGGCCAAAACATCGCCCATGTCGCGATTTTCAAAATGACGCGCCCAAAACGATGCCGAAACGACAAACCCCATCGCCAACAGGCCGTAACACAGGCCGACAAGCCAGTTTCCGACATCAAAAGTTGACAGCACGTAAATCGAGAACGGGGATTGCGTAACCATACGCGCCATTAACAACACCCCCAAAATCGTCAATAGAGACAAGATTTGCGGGGATCGCAAAACGCTAAGGGAGGCAGCAGATACGTTGGAGGTGTTGTTTTTTGCCGTTGTCGTCTTTGCTGGTGCCGTGTCGTGGCGATGGGCTGCACTAACCGTGGGCAGTAAAATGGCAACCGCACCGATACAACCGACACACAACAGACCGGCGGAAAAATTGATCCAGAAAAACGCGGCATGATCCAGGATCACCCCGCCTATGAGTGCGCCAAGCAACGAGCCAAGATTGGTGGAAACCTGCAAATAGGCAAACAGCTTTGCCCGGCGGGCCGGGTTTTCAATGCTGACACCATAGGCCTGCGCCGGCGCGATATAACCGGCACAGGCGCCCTGTAAAAACCGCAACAGCAAAATGACAAAAACATCATTGGACCATGCCAGGGCAAGTTGCGTAATCGCCAGCCCGGCCAGAGCACGGATCATCATGGCCTTGTGACCATAACGGTCGCCCAAACGACCCCAAAATGTGCTGGTCAGCATAATGCCCAGCATCGGGCCAACATAAACACCGATGCTGGCGATGGTGAATATCTGATCGGAGCTTGCCAAAGCACGCAAATGAACGGGCCAAAATGGCCCGCTCATTTCCATTGCGCCCATCGAGACAAGCTGAATGATGAACAGGATGTGTATTTTCCAGCGGAGGGGAATCCGCGCATGAACCGGCATCATCACGCGTTATATGCCCCACTTGCCATCGGGTTGGGTAATTGATGCTGAATGCGATAATCCGCATATTTTTGCAGGTGCATCCGCAAGACCGACCGGGTTGACCAGCCCTGCTCCAGAAACTGGCCTTTTTCCTGTTGCCAGAAATCGGCATCCGCGATCCGGTCACGCAACGCGTCAAACACACCTTCGGTTTCCTGCCCCATCACGCGCCAGAGAACATCATCCTCCAGCCCGTAATGCCGGGTTAAAACCTGTGCAACTTCGTGCAAATGACAGACAAAACAGGCATCAATGACAAAGGATCGCACCGGTTCGATGTCATCATCAAAGATGGTCGGCAAAATCCCCTTGTAATAATAGGATTTCAGATCATAGCCCCGTCCGTTCAACAACGGCCGATAGGCACGACCATCGCCAAAATCGCGGATCAGCATCCGCACGGGTTTGCCTGCCGGATCAAACAGAATGGATGTATTTTGCTGATGTGCTTCGAGGGCAACGCCATAAAGCATGTAAATCTGAATGACCGGGTTAATGACAACCCAGGCGTAATCCCGGAAAAAGGCAATAACGTCATCGGCCGTTGCTGGCCCATCAGAACCATCAACCAGTTCCGCGATCAGGGGACGATCACCCGAAGGCGCACGGGTTAACAATGACGCGACCGTTACCGGCAACAGGTTGTCTTTCCGGTCCAGTTTGCCATTGGTTGTGCGGAAAATGACCGAGAGGTGCTTGCCTTCGGCATCATCCTGGCGTTCGGCATGTTTGTAATGAATGCCAACATCCTCGGTGAACATTTCAAGGGTTTGATCAAACCCGTTTTCATCGGCCAGGATCTGGCGGATGACGGTGCTGAAACGCGGCCCCATATGAATGGATTTTGCCTGCAAGGTGCGCATTTCGCTGGTCAGCCAGATGGCAACCGGCAGCTTGATGAAGGGGGTGGTTTCACCCTCGACCGGCAGCATAGTCCTAAAGGACATGCTGGGACGGGTTGCAATATCCGGCCCGGCAAGGCGTAAAATGCCTTCGTCTATCTCGGCGCGAAAATGCGATTTGACATGATTTTCCAAATGCCAGGCATGAATGGGCAGTGGCAGCCAGTTTTCAACGTTCTCGCCGTCCGCACGCAGTATGTCGCACCATTCGTCCCAGGTTTCCCGGTAATTTTGCGCAAACCAGTCATGGATATTATCAATCCCGGCCATACATTCGAGATGCGCCATATCGCGGCGCAAGGCGGCCAGCCGCACCGGCACAATGGCGGAAAACTCCGGCGACAGGCTGATCACTTCCTGCACATCCAAATTGGGTTTGGTTTTCCAGGTCGGATAAAACGGGTGTCCTTCCAGCGAGCCCCACTGATCAAGCAGAATGGCCGCATCGCGCACCGAATAAGCCTGCCGGAGATAGTCAATCAGGCCGCCTGCGTGATGATCCTTGATGGCCTGTTGTAACTGGTCATTCCAGTCTTTGCGAAAGGCGCGGGCCAGCACATCGTTATCGATACTGTTGGCGATGTCTCGCTTCAGGTTTTCCGCTCCGCTATCGGCGGGGTCAAAGTCAAAACAGGGCAGCAAAAGGTCAATCAGATCGGCGACTGTGGTAACAACATGCCTGCGGCCATCTTCATGAATCACGGCAATATCACCATGATTGGTAAATGTATTGGCCGGTGACTTTTGCAAATCATCAAAGCACAGCAGACATTTTTGGCCCCAGATCGGAAAAATGGCGGCGTGATGGTTTCCGATAAACACCAGTTTGCCGGAATCGAGGATATTTTCGGCAAACAGGCAGCGGATCACGCGTCGCATTGCGTTGCGTTGGGCGAAGTTAAATGCGCCGGGAACAACCGATAAACTGGAACCGGTATTCGGGGTGAAATGAACGGGAAGGTTCTGATTCATAACGTAGGTCTTTCCGTCGGCCAGTGTTTTGGGAAATAATCAAGAGACGAGCGGTTCAAACCGCCCATATGGTCTACACACCAGCTAAAAATCTCTTGGATATGCGGCAGCGGGACAGCCATGCGCCGGCCCATTTCAACAAGCAGCGCCAGGCCAAAGGCCACGTCTTCATGAAAGGCACGGCTTTGCCGGTCCATAACCCAGCCCTCGCCGTTTTCATCGGCAACCAGCGGGGCCTGTATGCCTTCATAGGCGCGGTTAGTTGTCAGCACGCTCCACATCGTGTGCGGGTCTTTGATCTGATTGCCATAGGCATCGGCAATCTCGTCTTTTAGCGGGCGGACTGATGACAGATCGATTTTAAGGTCGCTGGCGATTTTGTGGCATAGTGCCTGACTTTCGGCATCACAGCGTTCGAGAAAATAGGCCCCGATCTCCGGGCAATCCGACCACCAGCAAAGTGGTGCCTCAAACGCCCTGTCCCGCCATTGCCCGTAAGGTCCGATCAGCCCGTAAATAACCGAACTGTGCATGATCGGATTGCCCGGTGTCAGGGTGATTTCAAGGAAACTTTCCAGCAAATCCACCCGGGTTTGATAAAGACGTTGCAAATATTGCTGCAATACAACGCCATCCGCCCTGTCTTCGCGGTCATGCAAGGCAACGTGCAAAACACTTTTTGCCCCGCCCATGCGCACCGATTGCCCCGGTATCAGGTCAAAGGCGGTGTGAGGCACGTCTTTCATGCCCCAAATCACGATATTGTCGCGCGCGCCCAGCACATTTTCAGCCAGCCAGTCAAACCCGCAAAAACCGGGAATGGCGCCCAGAAACACCTTTTTGTCCGCCGGCAGGAATTCGACCATTTCCTGCAACGCAGCCAGCCGGACGTGGGCGGGCTGTGTCATCACCACAATATCGGCATCCATCAGAACATCCCCGGCATGACAACTGACATCATCTAGCCGGGCCGAGAGTGTGCCGCCATCGGGCAACAGCGCGGTAAAATCATCACCCGCCTGATACCGGGCCACAATATCGCGGTTATGTGTCAACAGCCGAACTTCTACATCGGCAAGCTGTTTGAACAAAATCGCATTTAAATGCCCGGTGCGCCCGCCACCACAAATAACCACCCGAAGGGGATGCTGTGTTTCCATCATCAGGCAACCCCCGTTCCGAAATGGTGCGATTGCGAGGTTAGAACCGAAACGGACTGGTTATGTCGGACCGGGGCGCCATAAAGACGATCAAGACCGATCCCCGCAGCCTGTAACCAGCTTTCGGGGAAAACATGACGTGTCGTCTTGATTGGATATAACCGCCGCTCCTGGGCGCGGGTGCGAATGTCATCCGGTGTCACGGTAATGTCCGCCCGGCGCGAGGTAACAGAAACCGAATGATAATCCGCCAGCAGGCAGGGCACATAGGCAAGCCCTGCCTCCAGTGCCACGGACAGGCGATGATGTCCGTCCATGACAATCAGGTTTTCCCATTCAACAATAACGGGGCTGGTCCAGATACCCGCTGTTTCGATCTTCTGCCGTAAATTGCGCGCATGATCGCCGTCATGTTCTTCATGGGCGCGCAAACGATGCGGGTTAATCAGCACAACCGGATGTTTGCAGGATGGCAGATTGATCATGCAACCTCCTCAAGCAAATCGGCATCGGTTTTGTAAGTGTGGCGAACCGGCATCCATTCGGCCATTTGTTGCCAGACAGCCGGGCTTAACAGCTCGCGTTCCGCCAGCCATTGCCGATTATAAACACTGTGCAGATATTTCTCGCCACCATCCGCGACAGAACATACAACCGTACCGCCAATGCGCCCGCTGTGAAGATATTCAAGGGCGGTATAAATCGCCCCGCCGGACGATCCACCAATCAAAAGCCCGGTATTTTGGGCAATATAGCGTGCGGTCTCGAAGGCCTCGGCATCGCCAACCTGTGTGCCGATGTCAATCACGTCATAATCAAGCACCAGGCCAACTTCGTCGCCCTTGGGGGTTCCCGTACCGGACTGATAATAGGGATGGCCCGGCTGTCCAAAAATGATCGAGCCCTTCGGCTCAACCCCGATGGTGACAATATCGGCGTTATACTGCTTGAGATATTTGGCAATGCCGCTTAACGAGCCACCGGTGCCGGTACAGCCACAAAAGGCATCGACCTGGCCATCCGTCTGGGCCAAAAGTTCTTCGACAAACCCCTTATATCCTTCGGGATTGGCCGGGTTATCTGACTGGTTCATAAAGATGGCACCGGGAATTTCGGTGGCAAGGCGCGCGGCTGTTTGCTGACGTTCAACAACGGCAACTTCATCTTCGGCGTAATCGCCTTCAACAAATTTCAGCTCCGCCCCCAGGGCACGCATCACGGCAAGTTTGTCGGGGGCTGCGTGATGGTCAACAACTGCAATAAAGCGAAAACCCATTTCGGCGGCGACAATCGCCAGGCCAATGCCGGTATTGCCCGACGAGGATTCCACAATGGTGCCGCCCTTGCCCAAACGGCCATCGCGGATTGCCGCCAGCACCATACTGCGCGCCATGCGGTCTTTCATGCTGCCGCCGGGATTATTTTTTTCGATTTTCAGCAAAAACCGGGCATTGGGAGCCGCAACAGGCAGTTCCAGAAGCGGGGTATTGCCAATCAGGCTGCTTACCTTGTCGTAAATCATTGTTGTGCTCCCTTGGCATTAACGGCGTTAACTGCGATATCGGCGTGAACGGTTGTCAGATCGGCATCAAGCGAGATGCGACGCGGCATCGGAACCCGGTGGAATTCGTTCTCCAGAAGGTCCATCTGGTATCCGGCGGTGTTGCCATAAACGAGAAGATCGCCACGCTTTGGCACCGTAAAAAATGTGATCAGGCGATTGGAAACGACGTCTTCTTCCAGGCAGCTATGACCGGCAAGATAAGCCCGTATCGACGTTTGATCAGGGCTTGTCTGATGATGTCCGTTCTGTTGTGACGGGATCAAAATGGGATCGATCAAAAATTCGGAGGCAAACCAGGTTTCGCAGGCGCTAAAACTGCTGCCTTCCACAAAGATGACATGGTGGCCGCCCTCAAGTTCCTTGACCCGGCTGATGCGAAAAACGGAAATCGCGGTTTGATCGGCTAGGCTGCGCCCCGGTTCGATCCCGAGCGTGATGGCCTGGTTTTGCAAATAGCCTGCAATGGTTTGATCCGTCTCGCCTTTTGCCGACAGAAATGTTTCCAGCCAACCCGCGGCATCCATTTTATGGCCATAGGGATAAAAACTGCCCGGGAGCATGGCATTGCGATAATGCTCGGCATCCTGGCGGGCCAGAAAGGCGTCATAAGTCTCGGCATCCACATAACGCACCGGCAAGCCGCCGCCGATATCGATCAAGGAGACCGCAAGGCCTAAATCGCGGGCAGCTTCAACCCATTGGGTCAGTTCCCAAAAGGCGGCAATGCGGGTTTCCGGCGCATATCCGCCCAGATGAAAGTGAAAACCTTCAAAGGCAAAACCGGCCGCATGCCGGGCGATCATCTCCAGACACGATCGCATGTTGTACGCCGAGATGCCAAACCGGCTTTTTACCGCACTGTTTGGCCGATATCGCAAAATGATCCGCGCTTTCGGGGCGTGATCAAGACTGGACAGAAGCTGTGCGAGATCTTCAAGCTCCTCGCAGGAATCAACAGAGATCAGGGCCTGCTGATCGATCAGTTCTTTATGAAATTCTGGTGTTTTTGCAGGCCCCGAAGCACATATCTCCCGCCCTGCGCACCCCGCATCAAGCGCATCGCGCAATTCATAGCGACTTGAGACATCTACGCCCAAACCAGCTTTTACGGCCTCGCCAACAAGCGATTGCGACTTATTCACTTTTGCGGCGTAAAAAATTTTTGCGCCAACAGAATATTGCGTGATTGCGGCATGCAATTTGGCAAGATTGTCATTCAATATGGACGGGACAACGATGTTTAACGGTGATCCGTATTGCTGAACCCAGTTAAACAGGTTGTCCTGATGATATTCCAGCAAGCTCGAAATCCGAGGATGCAGGATCGGCGGTAAAGACAAATCGTTTGCTGACAGCAAACCTGGCCTGGAGATATGTGTCATTGATGTATTCCCGATAAGCCATTTGAAGGTTTATTGCTGATAATTCGTGTCCCATATCAGTCGTTAAGTGCCAGGAAGCAGAGCCTTGAATATTATTGCGCTCGCATTTATGCGGCTCTGCTTCCCGAGTTTTCGTTAGAAGTCTGCCGTTAATGACACCAGGGCCGTGCGGGGTGCGCCTAGTGAAATCATGCTGTAGTCATTCACGCCCGACCAATAGGATTCATTGGTGACGTTCTGGATGGTCGCACGCACCGTTACCGGTGTGTCGGAGATGGTGGTTTTATAGCGCAGGCCCAGATCAAGCGTCGTCCAGTCCGGAATGTCCTGGCTGTTTGCGGTATTGATATATTGCTCGGCGGTATGGGTAATCGTCCCATTTAATGTCAACCCCGGCGCAAAGGGGGTATCCCATTCTGCTGTCAGGTTTGCCTGCATTTTGGGTGTGCCAACCGGACGGTTGCCCTTGGTGGCCGCGCTGTTGGTTTTGGTCAGTTCCGCGTCCAGGAACATCACGCCTGCCAACAGGCGCACATCCGGCGTGACTTCGCCAAAAACATTCAACTCCAGCCCGCGATTGCGCTGTTCGGCATCGGAATTGTAAACATTGTTAACCGTCTGTCCCGATGGCTTGGTGATCTGAAACAGGGCCGCACTACCGCCAAATGTTCCAAAGTCAAGCTTGATACCGGTTTCAATCTGCTTGGCAACATAGGGGGCCATTGCTTCGCCGGCATTTGCAGCCGAACTTGGCGCGATATCACCCTTGCTCAAGCCTTCCAGATAATTGGCATAAACCGACATATAATCTGTCGGCTTAACGACAAGGCCGACCATCGGCGTAATGACGCTGTCTTTGTAATGCGCGGTTTTAACCCCGGTTGTCCCATTAAAATTGTTTGTTTCAATCGACTGATGCCGCGCGCCAAGCGTTAACTTTACCTGGTCTTGCCAGACCGACAGGGTATCAGCGACGGCGATACCTCTCAGGTCCGTTTCGGAAAGTTTTGGTTTGGCGGTTGGTGCGGCAACAAAAATTGGCGGAACCGACGATGGATTATAGATATTTGATGCCGGATCAGTGGCCGAATAAACCGCACCCCGATAGAAGGTATCGGCGTAATAACTGGCTGAGACGGTTGCCTCATGATTAATCGCCGCCGTACTGAAATCACCCCTTAACCCTGCATTTGCCGTAAACCGATTGGTCTGAAAACGCATATAAGACAGTGAATCGTCGTCAATATCGCCCGCGTTGTTTGTGATGATCGGATAACCGAACAAACGATCCACTTCGGTGCGACCACCCCCAACGCCGCCAAACAGGGTCAGATTATCAGCAAGATCATATTCACCCTTCAGCATTGCTGACTGGTCTGTCGCATCCGACCATTGCCAGTCTTGGACCGCATTTTTGCTGCCATCCGGTGCATCCGGCATGGTAACGCCCGATGTAAGGCGATATTCACGAAACGGCGCATCTATGTCTTCGCGCTGATCAATCAGGTCCAGCGACAGACGCAGATCTTCGCCTTTATAATCCAGGGCCAGCGCGCCCAATGTTGCCTCGCGCGACTGTTTGTCCAGATAGGTATCGCCATTATGGTAGCCGCCATTAAACCGGACACCGAACTGTTTGTCCTTGCCAAAACGGCGGCTGAAGTCAACATTGCCACCTGCTTGCTCGCCCAGCCCGTAATCAACGCTGACGCGATTAAGGTCTTTGTCACCGGCGCGCTTGGGCACGATATTAATCACACCGCCAACACCACCATTGGGCGACATGCCGTTGAGTAAGGCGGCCGGACCTTTCAAAACTTCAATGCGTTCGGCAAAGCCTGCTTGCACACGATAATTCGGTGCAACACCATAGGCACCATCCATTGCCACTTCGCCGGAATTGCCGGTATTGATGCTAAAACCGCGTATTTGATACGTATCAAGCATACCGCCGCCGCTATTGGGCGCGCGGACGGAGGGATCGTTTTTCAAAACATCAGCAATGGTTTTGGCCTGCTGATCCTCGATTTTTTCGCTGGTATAGCTGGTGATGCTGACCGGTGCGTCCATGATATCGGTATCGCCAAGCATCCCAAGTTGCCCGCCGCTGGCGACCTGGCCGCCGGCATAGACAGGCGGTAATCCATTTTGTTCTTCTGCCGCTTCAATGCGGATCGGATCGAGGGTTGTCACATCGCCATTTGCTGCGGCGCTGGAAGGCTTGACGATAACAAGCGCATTATCCCCCGTAGAGCGATAGGAAAACCCGGTTCCCTTGAGCAAAATATCAAGCGCCTGCATTGGGGACATCGTCCCGCGAATGACCCGTGCGGTGTCAATTGCGGGCAATTCCATCGTATAGGCAATGCGCCACCCCGATACGGCACCAATTTCGGCAATCCCCTGGGCGAGAGACTGCGCCTTGATATCAAAAGAATATTGAACCCGTTCAACACCCGATGTTGCATTGTTTGTTTGCGCATAGGCAGACACAGGCACAAGCATCGTCGTGGACAGCAAAAGTTTTGCCGCTAAGGCATGAATCTTGTTTTTGGTGTTATCGGATCTCAATTTCCCGCTCCAGTTATATGTCTTCGCAAGCAGGTCCCCCCTGCTTCTAACTAGACAAACGAACGGGCGATCAAACTCCTCACATCCTCATCAACATTTTTTGCGAATTTTTCGCAATCTCAATAAATAACTGTCATCCACGGAGAAACCCGGACAAGCTTTGCATCAAGAGCATCGGCCATTGTTTGTAAAGATCCCGGGATATTCGCCATTGTAAAAGTGCCGGAAATTCTTCTATCTGCCAGATCACCCAGCACCATAATCCGGTCATTCTGATAGCGGGCGAATTGTGCTACCAAGTCCGCAACCCGGACATTTTCAACACTCAGCCGTCCCTTTAACCAGGACAAGGCCAGTACCGGGTTCACCTGCCGGGGTGTTTCTAGCGCGCCATCCAAAACAGAAACCTGCTGCCCGGGACCAATTTCAACATTGTTGTTTTTCTGCCAACCCGCGACCTGCACCCGTCCTTCTTCAACGGTAACAACCGTGCCCGCACTCTGTTGGTCCACACTAAACCGTGTTCCGACAACCCGCACCGATGCCTCGCCGGATGTCACGGTGAAAGGGTCGCCATGACGTGAAACAACATTAAAAAATGCCTGTCCACGCAAAAGCTCAACCCTGCGACGATCACCGTCAAAGTCCGTCGTAACGGCACTATTGGCAGCCAGTATGACTGATGATCCATCTGGCAGTTGAAAACGGCTTGTCACATCCGGCCCGGCAACAATATCAGCCCGCAGGTTTTGCAAAATCCACGGATTGCCTGACCATAACGCACATACAGCAACCAAAATGACGGCAGCCGCCATCCCGATGGAGAAAGGCCGTGCAACGGGACGTACAAACGGACCGAAAATGCGACGCCAGGCCGAGCGCTCCTGTTTTGCCAGACGAGAGGCCGGTTGTTCAAGTTGCGTCCACAATTGGCGCATTTCCTCAAAGGCCGCCCGATTACCTTCATCCGCATTCAGCCAGGCTTGAAATTCTGCCTGCTGACGGGACGACATTGACCCGCCCGCCTGGCGGGCATACCAGATGGCAGCATCGTCTTTTTGCTGATCCGTCAATTCGTTATGATGCGACATTGCCTCTGACTATTCCATTCCCGCGGCCATAAGCCACCCCAATCGCCTATCGAAAACCTCTCTATAGGTAATAACGATTGAGAAGGAAAATATCCTCATATTTTGTGCGGAAAAGATTAATCAGGGTCGATATGGGCGGCAAGGCGTTCCTGACAATGTCGCATGGTACGGGCCAATTGTTTTTCGACGGCACTAACCGAAATGTCGTATTTTTTGGCAAGTTTGGCATTGGAAATGCCATCGACCCGATGGGCCAAAAACATCTCCCGCGCCCGGGGTGAAAGCTCAAGCAGGGCTTTGTCTAACGCGCCGAGTGCCTGCCGGGCCTCAACATGATCCTCTGGGGAGTGTGTTTTCTGCTGTTCCCACAGCTGGCTTGGTAAAAGGCTTTCCATGGATCGGCTATGATTTCGGATGGACCTGTGATGGTCGATAATGGCGTTGCGCACGGCGGTATACAGAACTTTGATGTTCTCTTCCTTTGTGCCAACACTGCCATGCTGCATCATACGCAAATAAACGTCCTGAACCAATTCAGCCGCCACTTCACGATCCTGCATCCGGCGAACAGCCATCGAAAGCAGCCTGCTTCGGTGCTGCTCGAATAGATATGCGAGCGTTCTGGCCCAGAATTTCATTCTAAACAACCACCTGATGGCGTGTAAGCGGATAACACGGCACTGCAACCCAAAATAACCGGGGCCTAAATCAATGTCGGGCGCAAACTAGCAGTAATGATAATCATTTTCAATATTAAGAATAGGGAGCACCATCAATTATCGACTTCTGGTTCAAACAAACCGCACGCATATCGTTCAAGGCGTGCGAGTGGTTTGTAATGCAAGGCTGGTAGATACAATATTGCCAAAAGGGATCGCGTGGCGCTTGACATAAAAGTCCATCACTTTGCAAAACGAGGGCTGGATGGGGACGAAAAGATCGTATCGCGGCGGATAATGCACAAATATAATCGCACTATCCGTTTGCGTAGTGATACAAACGCGCCTGTCATCTTCTGACCTAGGGGCTCTTAGAATGGAAATAAAGTGGCTTGAGGATTTTGTTTCGCTGGCCCGGACACGCAATTTTTCGCGTTCGTCCGAAGAACGCAACGTAACACAACCGGCATTTAGCCGCCGTATTCGTGCCCTGGAAAACTGGATCGGCACCGATTTGATTGATCGGCGCACATATCCCATCACCCTGACGGAAGAAGGCCGCCTGTTTCGTGATACGGCTGAAACCGTTTTGCATGATATTTACCATGACCGCGCACAGTTTCATCAAATCCAACATACCGGCCGCCCAGATATCCGGATTGCGGCCGCCAGCACGCTCAGCATCAGTTTCATTCCCGGCTGGTTAAGACGGGTTCAGCAGGTGATTGGCCCGTTTACCAGCCATATCATGACAGAAAATTTCCATGACATGGTGCGTCACCTGGCCGATGGGGATATTGATTTTGTTTTGCAATATTGCAGCCCAAAGGCACCGGTTCTGTTTGACACGACCCAGTTTCGCGCCATGACGCTTGCCAGCGAAAACATGATCCTGGTCGCCCCGACAGATGCACACGGGAATGCGATTATTCATCCTGATCAGGATGGGGAAATTGCCTATGTCGGCTATTCAAAAAATGGCTATTTTTCCGAAATCGAAGCGATGATTTTCAGTCAGAACCCAACCGTTCGGAAAAAAATCAAACGCATTAGCGAAAGCCCAACCTCGGAATTCGTCAAACGCATGGCGATTGAATTTGGCGCATTGACACTGGTGCCGGAAAGCTGCGCACGGACAGAACTTGCCCGGGGCGAGCTGGTTGAAATTGATGCCGCCAGCTGGCGGCACGCGCTTGACATTCAAATCTATCGCAAGGCAGACACAAAACGTTCTGTTACCCGTAAATTGTGGGACGCCCTTGCCGATATAACCTGACCCGTCGTTGCAAATACGACGGGCCCTGGCCCAGTATTGCATTCCTAGGCGGGCGTTTCATCGCTGTAAATATAAGTCTCGAACCGCCCTTCCTGGGTGACAACACCACGATACATGCCTTCACTGTTCATCGGCATAACAACATTGCCCGCCCCATCCACAGCGATCAAACCACCAGAACCGTCATTTTTGCCCAGATCTTCCATCACGACATGGTTGGCCGCATCCGCAAGGCTTTGCCCCGCATGGCGCATCCGGGCCGAAATTTCATGGGCGGCACAATAACGAATAAAAACCTCACCATGCCCGGTTGCAGACACCGCACAGGTGGCATTATCGGCAAATGTTCCCGCGCCAATCACCGGGGTATCGCCGATCCGGCCCGGTGCCTTGGCCGTCATGCCACCGGTCGAGGTTGCAGCCGCCACCTGCCCGTTTACATCACACGCAACAGCGCCCACTGTGCCATGACGCCGGGCGGGGTCGTCGCTTTCCAAGCCCTGTGAACGTAACTTCAACGTTTCCTGCAAGGCATTCCAGCGGGCATCGGTGTGGAAATACGCCGCATCTTCAAAGGGCAAACCCGCCTTTTGAGCCAATTTTAGGGCCGCATCGGCACCAAAAAACACATGCTCGGAATGCTCCAACACCTCGCGCGCCAGCCGAACAGGGTTTCGCGGACCACAAATGCCTGCCACGGCACCGACATTGCGCTGTGTGCCTTCCATCACGGCAGCATCCATTTCGTGTTTGCCTTCGCTGGTAAAAACCGCCCCCCGCCCGGCATTAAATAACGGGTTGTCTTCCAGGGCGCAAACAGCCTCCACCACGGCATCAACCGCCGACCCGCCCTTTTCCAAAACCGCATATCCGGCCTGTAGCGCCGTTTTCAACCCTTCATGATACGCTGCTTCTTTTTCGGCAGTCATTTTGCTGCGCAAAATGGTCCCTGCGCCACCGTGAACGACCAGTGAGAAGCGATGTGTCATATGAATGCTCCGGGTTGGAAAACGGGAAAATGAACATAGTGAATGCGGGCATATTATGGCAGGGGCGCACGCTGACAAGGGCGCGTTTCAGGTCGATTTTGCGGCTTCATACGCTGGCGGCATAGAGTTTTTGACACCAGAAAAGACCAATTTAAGCAAAATGAACCTGCGTCAAAGTGCCTGCTTAAGCCGTTTCGCACTTGCGAAAACAAGCGATTGACAAAAACTATGCAAAATCGGCATAGATGTTGCCAAAACAGCTTTGGCAGAAGCTGCCCCTGATGGTTAACGTCTTCGCACAAGCAAAAAACCCAACGGCAAACGATACCGTGACTGAGTTTCAGGGAATATTGAATGGCTGAACAAACGCGCCCGACACTGTTATCCGTACGCAACCTGACTGTTGCCTTTGGCAATGATAAAGCCCCTGTGACTGCCGTTAAGGGCCTGGACATTGACGTTTACAAAGGCGAAACCGTCGCCATTGTTGGTGAGTCCGGTTCTGGTAAGTCCGTTACCGCCCTTTCCCTGATGCGCCTGATCGAATTTGGCAACGGTAAAATCACCGACGGGTCGATCAATTTACAGCTGCGCAGCGGTAAAGTCGTTGATATTCGGACCCTGGATGACGAAAACGCCCGCACCCTGCGTGGCGACGAAATTTCGATGATCTTCCAGGAGCCGATGACCTCGCTTAATCCGGTATTCACCATTGGTGAACAGTTGATCGAGGCGATTGCCACCCACCAGAAAAAATCGCGCAAGGAAGCCGCCAAGGTTGCCATCGAGGTTCTGGAAAAAGTCCGTATTCCCGATGCCACCAATGTCATGAAACGCTATCCGCACCATCTTTCGGGCGGGATGCGTCAACGTGTCATGATTGCAATGGCCCTTTCCTGCCGCCCGCAATTGCTGATCGCGGATGAACCGACAACGGCACTGGATGTGACCATTCAGGCGCAGATCCTGCGGCTTATTCATGATTTGCAGGTCGAAAACAGCATGTCGGTGCTGTTTATCACCCACGATATGGGGGTGGTTTCCGAAATCGCCGATCGCGTGGTGGTGATGTATCACGGCGAAAAGGTCGAGGAAGGCAAGGTCGAGGATGTTTTTGCCAACCCGCAGCATCCCTATACCAAGGCCCTGTTGCAGGCCGTGCCGCGCCTGGGGTCGATGAAGGGCAGCGATCTTCCCAAACGGTTTCTCATTCCGGGCAAGGAAACGGTGGAAGATTCCAAACCGGGAACCGTGATTGATTATTCCAAACCGCCACTTTTGTCGGTGCGTGAATTGACCACGCATTTCGACATCAAGGAAGGGTTGCTGAGCAAAACCACCAAGCGCGTCCATGCTGTTGAAGGCATCGATCTTGATATTTGGCCTGGCGAAACGCTGGGTCTTGTGGGGGAGTCCGGGTGCGGTAAATCCACCACGGGTCGTTCTATCCTGCAGCTGGTGCAATCGCGGTCTGCGCGCCTGATGTTTGACGGCCAGGACATGTCATCCATGTCCAACCCTGATTTGCAAAAGCTGCGCCGCCAGATCCAGTTTGTCTTCCAGGATCCGTATGCGTCGCTTAATCCACGCCTGACGGTTGGGTATTCAATTTGTGAACCAATGCTGATTCACAAGCTGGAAACGCCAAAATCGGCAATGGATCGCGCTGTCTGGTTGCTTGAGCAGGTCGGGCTTTCGGCTGACCATGCCAAACGCTATCCGCACGCCTTTTCTGGCGGGCAGCGCCAGCGTATTGCAATTGCACGTGCCCTGGGCACCAACCCCAAAATGATCATCGCCGACGAAGCCGTATCAGCACTTGACGTTTCGGTGCAGGCGCAGGTCGTGAACCTAATGATGGATTTGCAGCAGAAATTTGGCCTGGCCTGGCTGTTCATTTCCCATGACATGGCCGTGGTTGAACGGGTCAGCCATCGCATTGCGGTAATGTATCTGGGGCAAATTGTTGAAACGGGTCCACGGCGAAATGTGTTTGAACATCCCGGGCATGCCTATACCCGCCGCCTGATGGATGCCGCCCCCATCCCCGACCCGGCCTTCCGGATTGAAAACCGCCCGTTGATTACAGGCGAAGTTCCCAGTCCGATCAGGTCTATTCACAATCCTCCTGCCAGGCTTGCCTTGCAGGAAATCTCGCAGGGACATTTCGTCGCAGCGGAATGAACGTCCAGTCTTTTAACATTCAACAACAATAAACGAACACTCAGATCAGCAAAGAGGCATTAACACATGAAACATCTGAAAAATGCGGTTCTTGGCGCAACCATGCTTGCAGGAGCCTTTGGCACCGTGCACGCCGCCCAGGCAGCCGACCTTTCCATTGCGCTGAACCAGATTATCCAGGGTCTGAACCCGCAGGATTCAAACTACAATGTCGATTATTCTGTCGCGAACGGCATTTATGAACGCCTGATCGCATTTGACGGCGACATGAAGCTGGTCCCGCAGCTGGCAACCAGCTGGGAAGGCAGTGACGATGCCAAAACCTTTACCCTGCACCTGCGCGAAGGTGTTAAATTCCAGGACGGCACCGATTTTAACGCTGCAGCTGTCAAGTTCAACCTGGACCGCCTGGCCGATGCCAGCCTGAATTTGAAAAAACACAGCCTGTTTAAACTGGTTGAAGCGGTTGAAACGCCGGACGACTACACCGTTGTCATTAAACTGAGCAAACCGTTTGGTGCCATGATCAACACGCTGGCCCATCCGTCGGTCGTGATGGAAAGCCCGGCTGCGATTAAGAAATACGGCAAAGACATTTCCAAGCATCCGGTTGGTACCGGCCCGTTCAAATTTCAGGAATGGGTTCCGGGCGAAAAGATGGTTGTCGTAAAGAACGAAAACTATTGGGATTCCGAATGGCCGAAGGTTGACAAGGTCACATTCTATCCGGTCGCCGAAAACGGTACCCGTGTTTCGATGCTGATGTCGGACGAAGTTCAGTTCGTGCCGATCCTGCCTGCCGAACTGATGAAGCGTGTCAGTGAATCCGACAAATACGAAGTGCTTGAAAAGCCGGGCATTTCGGTTTGGGTCATGGCAATGAACATGATGCGCAAAGAATTCAAGGACATTCGCGTTCGTGAAGCCTTTAACCTGGCGATTGACAAAAATGCCTTCACCCAGGTGGTTTATGGCGGCCATGCCATTGTGCCGGATTCACCACTTGCCCCGGCAACCCAGTTCCATGCCACCCAGACCCCGGCCTTGACCACCGATGTTGCCAAGGCCAAGGAATTGATGAAAGAAGCCGGCTATGCCGATGGTTTCTCGATCAATCTTTGGGCGCGTAACAACTCGACCGAAGTGCGCATGTTGCAGTTTATCAAACAGCAGCTTTCGCAGATCAATGTTAAGGTTGATATCGTTCCGCTGGAAGGCGCAACCCGCGCTGAAAAACTGTTTGGTTCCAGCGTAACCCCGGAAACCGCCGAGTTTGATACGGTTATTGGTGGCTGGTCGCCCTCGACCGGTGATGCCGACTGGCACCTGCGCCCGGTCTATTCGACCGAAGGCTGGATTCCGAACATGTATAACGAAGCGTTTTATTCCAACCCGGATGTGGACAAGGCCATCAATGATGCCCTTGAAACTGCTGACCCGGCAAAACGCGCAGCGGCATATGAAATCGCCCAGAAACAGATCTGGAAAGACAAGCCGGTTGTCTGGCTGGCCGTCGATAATGCCCTTGCAGGTCGTAAAAAAGGCCTGACCGGTGCATTCCCCATGCCGGATGGCACCATGCAATATGCCCACGCCGCGTTTGAAGAATAAGCCCGCCTGAAACTTCCGGCCCGGTAATATCATTTGGTATTACCGGGCCGCCGACACCAAGAGCACCAAATGGTTCAATATTTCCTGCGACGGCTTTTTGCGTTAATTCCGGTTCTTTTTCTGATTTCGATATTCGTTTTTCTCTTTGTCCATGCGCTGCCGGGCGACCCTGCCCGTGTGCTGGCGGGCGATACTGCCACGCTCGAAGAGGTAGAGACCGTTCGTCGAACGCTTAATCTGGATGCGCCTTTATACCAGCAGTACTTTAAATTCATTGGCAATATCCTGAGCGGAAATCTCGGCACCTCTTTGCGCACACACGAGCCCGTCACCACCATGATTGGCCGGGCCTTTATGCCGACAGTATGGCTGGCCCTGTGTTCTTTGGGATGGTCGGTTCTGTTTGGCTTGCTCTCGGGTGTGATTTCGGCGGTCAAACGTGGCAGCATTGGCGACCATGCCGGCATGTTCGCGGCTGTTTCCGGCATTTCCATGCCACCTTTCTGGCTGGGACTGCTTTTAATGCAGTTTTTCTCGGTCCAGTTGGGCTGGTTTGGCACCAGTGGCTTTGACAGTCCTTCGGACCTTGTCCTGCCTTCGCTTACCCTGGGGGCTGGTGTGGCGGCCATTATGGCACGCTTTACCCGGTCCGCCGTGATCGAGGTTGTGCGCGAAGATTACATTCGCACCGCGCGCGCCAAGGGCCTTACGGAGAAAATTGTTATCTGGAAACACGCCCTGCGCAACGCCCTGATCCCTGTTGTCACGATGGCGGGCCTTCAGTTTGGCTTTTTGCTGGGCGGCTCCATTGTCATCGAACAGGTGTTTCGCTGGCCGGGCATGGGGTCCTTGTTGCTCGATGCGATCCGTTTCCGCGATTACACCGTTGTTCAGGCCGAGATCATGATCTTCTCGCTTGAATTTCTGCTGATCAATCTTTTGGTTGACGTCCTTTACGGGCTGATCAACCCGAAAATTCGCTATAGCTAGGATACCGTGATGACGCAACAACCCGAAATCGTCATTGATGCGGCCCCGGCCCCCGACGAGGCGGCGACCAGTCCGTTCAAGGAATTCTGGAAACGGTTTGCCAAACGCAAAGTCGCGCTGGCAGCAGGCATTTTTCTGTTGCTGATGTATGTTTTGGCTTTTCTGGCCCCGGTTATTTTACCTTTTGGCCCGGACAGCTTTGACTATATGAACACACTACAAACACCAAGCGCCCTGCATTGGGCTGGTACCGACGAATTTGGCCGCGATATTTTCGCCCGTTTGTTAAACGGGGCCAAATTGTCGATGTTTATCGGCTTTACCTCGGTCTCTGTCGGTGCTGTCATTGGTGTTCTGGCCGGGCTTTTTGCCGGGTATTATGGCGGCTGGCTGGATGCCTGCACCATGCGGGTGTCTGATGTGCTGTTTGCCTTTCCCGGCATGTTGCTTGCCATTGGCATTGTCGCCATTCTTGGCCCGGGGCTGACCAACGTGATTGTGGCTGTCGCCATTTTCAGTGTTCCGGCATTCGCCCGTATCGTGCGTTCCGGCACACTGGCCCATAAAGAAAGCACCTATGTCGAAGCTGCCCGTGCGGCCGGGGCGTCGGACTTCATCATCATGTTCCGTCACATTCTGCCCGGTGTTTTAGGCGCGGTGATCGTTTATTTCACCATGCGTATTGGTACCTCCATCATCACCGCAACCAGCCTGTCATTCCTTGGCCTGGGCGTGGAACCCTCAACGGCCGAATGGGGGGCGATGCTTTCAACCGGGCGCGATTACATGATGGCCGGTGAATGGCACCTGACCCTGTTCCCGGGGCTTGCCATCTTCATTACCGTTCTATCCTTCAATATTCTGGGCGATGGTCTGCATGACGCGCTCGACCCGAAACTTGACAGGGAATAGGCTGCGATTGCGCGGCAAAAGACAATGACAGTGCAATTTCGTGACAGTTTGTCGCCTGGTGACTGGTGGGTACACCCGACCGGGCAAAAAAACCTGATTACCGATGTTCCCGGCGTTACCGTCGGGCATACAACCCTTAATCAAGGCACAACCGCCCGCACGGGTGTAACGGCCATTTTGCCGCATGGGGGCGATCTGTTTGACCGCCCGGTTCATGCCGCCTCTGCCGTGTTAAATGGCTTTGGCAAAAGTATTGGACTTGTTCAGCTTGACGAGCTTGGTGAAATTGAAACGCCAATTATCCTGACCAATACATTCGCTGTTGGTGATTGTGGCAAGGCCCTGATCAAACGAGCCATTCGCCAGAACCCGGCCATTGGTCGCAAAACGGCAACGGTTAACCCGTTGGTCCTGGAATGCAATGACGGCATCGTCAACGACATCCAGGCGTTTCATGTGACCGAAGAAATGGTGGATCACGCCATTGACCAGGCCAGCGAACATTTCCAACAGGGTGCCGTTGGTGCTGGCACAGGCATGAAAACCTTTGGCTTTACCGGTGGTGTTGGCTCTGCCTCCCGCCAGGTCAAAGTGGATGCCAAATGCCGCTATCATCTTGGCGCACTTGTTCTTTCCAATTTCGGCCAAAAATCGGAATTGCGGGTTATGGGTAAGAAATATTCTGCCTTTAACCCATCCCTACCCGACGCCCAGGACAAAGGTTCCATCATTATTGTACTGGCAACCGATGCCCCATTGGATTCCCGCCAGTTAGGCCGGATTTGCAAACGGGCGGGTGCAGCCCTTGGCCGGATGGGCAGTTATTGGGGTCACCAGAGTGGCGATATTGCCATTGCCTTCTCAACCCAAAACAGCCATTCCCGTTCCGGGGCAGCCGAATATGAGGCCACCCGACTTGCTGAAAACAGCATGAATATCTTTTTCCATGCTGCCGTTGAAGCCGTTGAAGAAGCCGTGCTGAACGCCATGTGGTTTGCGCGTGCGAGTGTTGGATATACGGGTAAAACCCTGCCCGAATTTCACGCGTTTCTTACGCAAGCCAGCTGACATCATCTGTCTATATGACAAAAGCAAAGGGCCCGGACATTCATCCGGGCCCTTTAGCCTTTGCATTATTGATCAGGTTAAACCGGACAAAACAGCGTTTATTGCATGCCCGCAATCATAAGTGACAGGGCCGAAATGACCCCGATTGCCGTGGCATGGCTTTTGGCCTGAAAGCAAACCGTATGTGCATCGGTCCGTTCCATAATCGGCAGCAAGGCAGCAGCATCGGCATAAAGCGATTTATGAAACCGCACGGTCACATCCAACGGTACTTGACATGGCGCTTCAACTTTTGCGGTGGCGGCACTGGCGACGGCTTCAGCTACCTCGCTGCGGATCAAGGCACGCGAGCGAATGGGCGAAAGGCTGTTGGCGGCATGAGCCCCCAGGGCTTCCTTGACGATAATGCGACGCGCAGCGGGGAACTGTTCGGCAATTTCCCGGGCCAGGCAATCATCGCCACTGACGGCCAGCAAAGGTACGCCAATTTCAGCCGCGTATCCGCCAAACAGGGTGGGTTCGCCAGCGCGAATGCCATCGATTTCGATTGAATGAAACGCCATACCGCTGACGGTATGGGCCATAACACCACTATTCGAGGCCGCACCATGATACCCGATCAGCACAACACCATCGTGATTTTCATCAATCCCCTGGATCATCGACAAGGGACGCGGCTTGCCCGAAACAAGGCGGGCACGCTCGTCAAGATCTTCGGCAATAATGTTACGCATAGGACCATGAGAATCTGCAACCACAACCTCGGTCGCGCCGCCGTCAAACGCGCCAGCAATGGCGGCATTGGCTTCCTGTGTCATCAGGCGACGGGCAACTTCGTATTCCGGGTTGCCGCGACGCCCCTGAAGCGTCTCGTTAACGCCTGCAACACCTTCAATATCAACCGATATCATTATTCGCATTTTTTTCTCCGCGCCTTATTAGGATTTTCAGAAAAATCCTAAGGCCTGACAGCAAAGCACATCCAATGCCTATTTGACATGATGTATGCCGCAGCGTTTTTTTTCCGCCTCTGACAAATGAGATAAACAGGACGATCTCATAAGTAAAAATTTGTCCATCGGGCAAATCTACCTGATACGGCGTCAATTCGGCCCCTGTTTATTGCGTTTTCTGGCTCGAAAATACAACGGCTTTATCCCATGAAGACGAAAACCAAGGGTGAGATATATCACCCCAAATTTTAAAATATTACAAAAATTTAAATCATTTTTTTGAGGAATTATAATACTCGATCCTATATCATTGGAGTGGTTGATACTTCATTCGTATATTACGGCGATCTGCACCAACCTATGGTACCTATCTTTTTGGGGTGCGGCGTCTCTTATGCAGGCGTAATCAAACAAAACTGACGAGCAACTGGCACAAACCGGCTTTGCGAAACCGACCACATAAATATCCGGAGCAAGACGGAATGAACTTCCTAAAAAATATCAAGATCGCCTATAAAATTTCAGCGGGATTTGGCATAACTCTTGTCCTTCTCCTTGCTGTCGCAATTATTGGCGTTCTTGCGCTACAATCTGGTGACACAAATTTCAACAGGTACCGCCTTATTGCCAATCAATCCAATTTGGCAAACGAGATGCTGACCAATATCCTCGATACGCGGCTTGTCGCCCGAATGTATAAAGACGAACCGACACAGGAACTGTCCGAGCGCGCCCTGAAGAACATGAAGAATGCCCTTGATCTTGGCGATCAGCTTCAGCAACTGATTGTTTCGCCCGAACGGGATCAGATGGTTCGCGCGATTAAAACCGATATCAATACTTTTGTAGCGGAATTTAACAGCTTACTTGCCAGCAAAGACCCGGCCGAACAAGAACACCTTTTGGCCGAGAAAATTCGTCCCATCGGTGGCAAGCTGAGACGGAACCTGGATCAATTCACGGATTCCATTAGCGATGAGCAAAATGAGCTTGGTGGCCGTGTCGTTGCTGAAAATCAGCAGGCCATTATTACAGGCGAGATTATTGCCGCAATCGCGGTTATCTTCGGGATCGCCGCTGCATGGGTCATTGGCAACGGTATTTCGCGCCCCATCCTGACAATTACGGAATCGATGCGTAAACTGTCGGACGGTGATAAAACCGTCGAAATTCCTGGCACAGACCACAAAGACGAAATCGGCGAAATGGCCGCCGCCGTTATTGTGTTCAAAGAAAATATGATCAAAGCCGAAGAACTTGCCGCCGAAGAGGTCAAGGCGCAACAACGTCGCGAAGAACGCACGAAAGTGATTGAGAAGCTGACCAATGATTTCGATGCGGATGTATCCGTTGTTCTGAGAACGGTTGCCTCTGCTGCAACCGAAATGCAGGCAACCGCCACTTCGATGACAGCAACCGCGGAAGAAACCAGCCGCCAGTCAACCGCTGTTGCAGCTGCGGCAGAACAGGCGTCAAGCAACGTTGAAACCGTTGCCGGAGCATCAGAAGAACTTACCAACTCCATTGCCAGAATTTCCCAGCAGGTCAGCCAGTCAGCCCAGGTTGCCAATAAGGCGGTTGCCGAGGCAGACCGGACCAACAGCCAGGTGCGTGGCCTTGCCGAAGCAGCCCAGAAAATTGGTGATGTTGTTGGCCTGATCAGCGATATTGCCGCCCAAACCAACCTTTTGGCCCTGAATGCGACCATCGAGGCTGCACGCGCAGGAGACGCAGGTAAAGGGTTTGCCGTTGTTGCCGCCGAGGTGAAGAACCTTGCCAATGCAACCTCCCGGGCAACCGATGATATCACCAGCCAGATTACCGGTATTCAGCAAGAAACCAATGGTGCTGTTGGGGCGATCCAGTCAATCAGCGCAACAATTACCGAAATCAATGAAATCGCATCTTCGATTGCCAGTGCGATCGAAGAACAGGGTTCTGCCACCGAAGAAATCACCCGCAATGTTCAGCAAGCTTCTGCGGGAACCCGCGAAGTCACATCCAACATTCATGGTGTGAACGAAGCAGCTTCTTCGACCGGCGCGGCCGCCGAACAGGTTCTGTCCGCATCGGGTGATCTGTCCCAGCAGGCAGAAGACCTTCGCAAAAAGGTCGAGACCTTCCTGAACTCGGTAAAGGCAGCATAAGACAGGTTTTTCTTACAAAAATAGACGGAACTGACGGATTTTTCAGGGCTGGCGAACTTCGCCAGCCCTTCTTAAAACTGGATGGTCAGCCAGCCGATAAACTGCATGGTTGCAAACAAAACCCCGCCAATCAGAGCGCCAACCAGCGTTCCATTCAGGCGGATTGATTGTAAGTCGCTGCCCATTGCCAACTCTAACTGGGCGGTCAGTTCATCCGCACTCCAGGCCTCCACTCGTTCCTTGATGAAATGGCGGATCTTTTCGCGATATTCGCCAATATAGGGGTCCACCGTTTCAAGAACCCACAGATTAAGCCAGTTTTTCATTTCCGGATCGGCATCGAGCTTGGTGCCAATATTTTGCGATGCGCCGATAATGGCGCGGCGAATTTCCGATTGTGGATTTGCCAGGTCTGATCGCAACCAGTTCAGTGTTTTGCTCCAGATATGGGCGATGTAATCCGATAATTCCTGATTATCGAGCATCCGGTCACGAAACTGATCAAGGCGCGCGCGCAAAACCGGGTCGGTCTGCAAACGGTCAATAAAAGCGGGAATTTTATTTTCAAATTTCAGGCGCAGTTCGTGGTCCTTGTTATCGGCCAGGTCCTGGATCAATTCGCGCAGGCCAACGGCCACCTTTTCGGTAATGTTGTCGGCAACTGCCTTATCAAGGTTCACCCAACGCAGTACCGACCATAATTCACCGGCAATTTTATCAGCCAGCATATTGCGGGTTTCATCGCTGTTGGTGAAATCGGCAATATCGTTTAACAGGCTATCGACCATTTCATGATGGCGGCCATCCTGGGTCAGGATGGTGATAAAACGGGCCGAAAGTTTGCCCACATCCGCCTCGCGCAGTTTTTCGCGGGTTGTTGTGCGCACAAATTCCTGCAATTCGGCACTATCAAGCAAATACATCAGGCGCGGGGCGAACTTCACCACCAGATCGGCCATTTGCGCCGATGTTTTAGGATTGGCACAATATTTTGCCAGCCTGTCTGCCGGATCGAATTCGCGAATTTTTTCCAGCACATGGTCCTTGCCCAAAAAATGGTCGCAAATAAAATCCGCCAGATTGCGGGCAATTTTATCCTTGCTGCGCGGTATAATCGCGGTATGCGGAATTTTAAGGCCCAGCGGATGACGAAACAGCGCAACAATGGCAAACCAGTCCGCAAGGCCACCAATCATTGCCGCCTCGGCCATTGCCACAAACAGCCCGACCCACCAGTTTTGGTGGTCAGGGTCATAAACCGTCAGCCCGACAAAACACGCGCAAGCCAATAACAGGGTTAGCAACGCTACCCGTTTCTTGTGCGCCAGCTTCCTGGCCCTGACGATATTATCGGGGCCGCCGGGCGATGCCGCCTGCAAAACGGGTTCTGCCATATGCTCTGTCTATCCTGCCGTGATAACCGTCCGGGAGTGCGATCGTTATGCCACACCCCGGCTTGACCCGTGCAGATAGTCTTTTTTACCCTGTTTTGCAACGCGCCCCGGCAAACCGGGTTATGCCACTCCGGAATAACAGGGCAGGCTATATTGCCCCGGATTTGGAACAACAGCCATAACATTCCCGGTGAAAATCTGGGTGACATAAGGTGATGTCATGGCGCGCAACAAGGCGCTGTAGTTAAGCTGAAAGGCAATTTCAGCCCCCAAAGCCAGGTGGCGGATGCCCGTATTAACGACAAGATGGTCGCTGCTCGCCCCCAGAACCGTCACAGCCGATAATGGTTGCAATCCATCCGGGTCGATATCCTGCCGGCCGATGGCAAGAATGGATTGTGAAATATCGCCATCATCAATGGTGACAGGAACCTGGTCAAACGGGGCTAGCCCCAGTGTCCCCCAGGGTTTACTTGGTTTGGTTTTACTTTCGATGACTTCAGCAACAAGTGTAATGGCATCGCAGTAAAGACCGGGAATGCGGCGGCCCAGAAGCGGATCACGGCCACATAATATGGCCTCACCAAGGCGCAAATTATTAACCCGCCGAACCTTACCACCCCCAAATGCCCAGGAAAGATTACTGGAGTTACCGCCTGACACAATAAAACCGGGATTTTGTATGTTCTCCCCGGTCTGATCTGCCAATATGGACAGCGTTTCCATATTGGCATTATCAGGGGCAACCCCGCTACGGCAGGCAAGGTTGGCACCTAGCCCCATCAACCTGATATGGGGGAAACGGCGTACCGTCTGAACGGCTTTTGCCACATCGCACGGCATGATGCCTTCGCGAAGATCCCCCAATTCGACCATCAGGACAACACCGTGCGCTGTGCGGTTCTTTTGCGCCGCCCTTGAAAGGGCTGCAATCACATCAAGCTCGGTATTGAAGCTGATATCTGCTGCTGCGACAACCCGATCCACCTGACTGATCATCGGGGATCGAACCAGTGTTATTTGTGTATCAATACCGGCTTGTCGCATGCGTTCAATATTTTCGATCCGGGAATCACCCAGCCCTGAAACACCGGCACGCTGCAACATTTGCGCAATTTCCGGCGCACCGCGAAAGGCTTTGGTGATCCCGGTTACGGTGATCCCCCGCCTTCCAAGGCGCCTCACAAGGGTTGAGGCATTGTGATATATTTTATCAAGATCAATCTCCAGCCTGGGGGTGATCATTGAAGGGTAACGGACAATTTCTTTTCGAGGGCAGGAAAGGACGACAGCACCATGTCAACCAACAGATTAACCGGCCGCGCCAGGGCATCGGTTACCGGTATACCAAGCTGTTTATGATATGCGGTGATACTGGTCCCGATTTCAGCGTCTGTCATATTTTCATGATTGATTGTGAGGCCGATGACGCGGGTGTCAGAAAAGGCTTCAATCAGGCGAATTTCAGATTCAGGGCTTGGCATTGGCATTTGGTCAAAATCGCAGCGATGAACGCGGTTTGGCGCATGCTGCAAAATCACGCCATCAGGGGTGCAGCCCCGCAAAATAAAGGCCGATGTGCAAAAGGCCGGATGACTTAACGCGCCCTGCCCTTCAACGATGATAATATCGGGATGGTCACCTTCATAGGCTTCGATCACGGTTGCTTCAAGTTCGCCACAACAAAACTGTGACGGAACCGCATCAAGTGCGACACCATATTTAGAGCCCTGCATCATACCGGTTTGCCCGGTTGTGACCATAACCGCCTTTATCCCGCGGGCGATCAACGCGCGGGTCAGGATGCTGGCGGTTGTACGTTTGCCAATCGCGCAATCGGTCCCAAGAACGGCAATGCGCGGGCACGGTATTTTACTGACATTGCCGGTAAACAGGCGCAAATCATTTTTGGGGCGCGGTTTGCGAATATCGATAATATCAACATTGTTGGCTTGGCTGGCCAAGACAAATTCGGGATCGTCATTGAGAAATTCATGCAGGCCATTCACCACATGCAAGCCCCGGTTCAAGGCATCCAGAACAATATCGCGTTCGTCGACCGATAGCATGCCGGTTGCAGGCGCCATGCCATAAATGAAATAATTCGGGATGCGCTGCCCGTGTTCAAAAGCCGCATCAAGATGCGCCAGAACCGGAATTCCGTTAGCTTTGCCATCTAGCAAAACGCCCGTATCACGGCCAGTCTGTGTGCTGTCGATCACGGAAAGTATGTCATATTTTTCCGAATGCCGGACCAAACCGTTTGCGGTTTTACCGTCATCAAGGCCAAAATTGGCTTCGCAATAAACAATGGCTGTTGGTCGGGCCTTGTAGGCGGATAACACTGTCGGCCCCACCGGTGATTGTCCAGACCTGGTGTTAAAGGGCAACTGGATAACGTTTTGAGCCGTTGCGGCTTTGGCAAATGAAGGGATCGTCATGCTGGCTCCGGGGTTAAACATTGGCACGCCATAGCGACAGGTAAACGTACCCATCCCCTCGACGCCTGTTACAGGACCACGCAAAGGCCAATATTAATGAAAATGAAAATTGCAGCTTCCCCGCTGAGAAACCCGCCACGTCGGGTCAATGCACCGCACGAAGTTTGTCATCAGGGTATTGAAGGGGGCTGGTCTAAGTAAGGCTGGTTTGGTTTGATCGGGTAGGATGGACAAAGGCCGCCTGGATCCTAATCCACAGCCCGTTTACGCATGTCCTGCAAACCAATATGCACTTCATCATGCACCGACAGGCCCCAACATGCAATGCCTAATAAAATAAATATCAAATAACCGATATTTACATGCAAATATCGGTGTAATAAAAATTTCCTCAAATGTCGGAAATTCGCAAAAAAAATGTACGTTAATTTTAAATAAAAAGAAAATAACTCACTATATTCAAATGAAAACACCCGAATCATTAAAGTGATTCGGGTGTTTTCTGTCATTTTGATAGCAGTTGAGTGCTAAAATTATCCCAACTCTGCCGTCACGGCACCAAGTGCGCCCTGCGTAAGGATACAGTCAAGCCGTGAGACGACGGCTTGCATCCAGACAGAGGAGGATAGCAGCGACTGCGGGAACAAACCGGGCAACTGAGACAGGGCATTATAAATGTCCTGCGCAGCGGCTTTCCCGGACAAGGCCGCAATAATTTCCGCCTGCCGTGGGTCTGAAATGTCGTTACCGTTTCGCTGCACCACCAATTTATGCAAATAGGCCATCCAGAAGGCAACCGCGATGGCATAAGTCGCAATTTCCTTACCCTCTTTCAGGGCGTCCTGTGCAGGGTGGAGCAAACGTTGCGGCAACTTTTCGGTACCATCCATGGCGATTTGCCGGGTTTCATGGGCAATCGCCGGGTTTTGGAACCGTGCCACCAGGTCATCGGCATAGCTGGCAAAATCCAGGGCTGCGACCGGCACCAAAGTCTGTGCCGCCGCCAGCATATGGGCATGAACCAATTTTGCGCAATCTTCATCGGCCATCACATCGCGCACATATTTGTAGCCCGCCAACTGCCCCAAATAGGCAATCAGGGAATGAGTGCCATTAAGCATGCGAAGTTTCATATGTTCGTAAGGACGAACATCATCGACCATCAAAACACCGGCCTTTTCCCATGCCGGGCGACCAGTGGGAAAGTCATCCTCGATCACCCATTGCGAAAACGGTTCGGTTTCAACCGCGCAGGCATCATTATGACCGGTCATGGCGCGCACGGTTTCATAAGTCGCATCGGTGGATGCAGGCGTGATGCGGTCCACCATCGAACTTGGGAAATGCACATTTTGTGCAATCCATTCGCCCAGGTCGGCATCAAGGCGGCTGGCGAAATCAACCATCCCGGCGCGTAAAACCGCACCATTTTCCGGCAAATTGTCGCAGCACAGGCAGGTGAAAGGCGCATTGCCTGCATCACGGCGGCGGCGCAAGGCCTCGGTTAAAATGCCAATCACACCTGTCGGCTGACCGGGATGGGCCAGATCATGGGCGATCGCCGGATGATCCGACAACACTTTCATGGCCTGCCGGTCAATGCCATAGGCCTTTTCTGTCACCGTCAGGGTCACTATGCGAATGGCGGGATCACTCAGGGCATCGAGCACGGCATCAAGTTCGCGTGCGGCGGCCAGTACATGGGAAATGGTGTAAATGGTCTGGCATTCATCGCCGGCGGGGTTGCGCACGATGACACAAAAGGCACCATCCTGGGCATTTAACTGGTCGGCGATGTCGGTGCTGCGCGGGGTGACGCCAATAATGCGCCAGTCACCGCCAGCGGCCAGCATCGCCTGCTGGGTATAAACCGCCTGATGGGCGCGATGAAACGCGCCCACACCAATATGCACAATGCCATTGCCCGCATTGGCCAGCGGGTTTTGCGGCCAGCCTTTGCCAACAGTCTCAGAAGATCCCGTCATGGTTACTCCGATGCCTTGTTATTGGGCCGCATCATCAGGGCGGTCATGACGCCGCGCAGTTCCGCCAGCCCCTTCAGGCGGCCAATGGCCGGATAACCCGGTTGACCCTGACGGTTAAGGTCGTCAAGAATATCCTGGCCATGATCAGGGCGGAACGGAATGTTCCAATCGCTCTGCCCTGCGGCCTTGCGCTTGGCTTCCTCGTGCAAAATCGCCTCGATCAGGTCTACCATGTTGGTGTCCCCGCCAAGATGTTCCGCCTCGTGGAACGAACAGAGCAGGCCTTCGGTTTCGCGCAGGGTATTGCGCAAATGAATGAAATGCACACGGTGCCCCAGGCGTTTCATCATGCCCGGCAGGTCATTTTCGGCCCGCACCCCCAGCGACCCTGAACAGAGCGTAATGCCGTTTTCCGGCAGATCAACCGCCTCGATGATACGGCGATAATCTTCCTCGGTGGACATGATGCGCGGCAGCCCCAAAAGCTCGAAGGGCGGATCATCGGGATGGCAGCACATGCGAATGCCAACTTCACGCGCAACCGGCACCACTTCGGCCAGAAAATCAATCAAATGCTGGCGCAGTTTTTCGGCATCAATTCCGGCATAGCTTTTTAGCAAGGCACGCAGATCATCCAGCGTCAGTTGCTCGACCGAACCTGGCAGGCCAAACGCCACCGTGCGGGTTAATTGCGCGCGCCGTTCCTCATCCATATTGGCAAAGCGTTCTTCTGCCTGGGCCAAAAGGGCGGCGTCATAGCCCTCCTCTGCCCCTGGACGTTGCAGGATATAACGGTCAAAGGCGACAAAATCGATCAGATCAAAGCGCATGCAGGTGGCACCATTGGGCAGGCGCCAGTTCAAATGCGTGCGTGTCCAGTCCAGCACCGGCATGAAATTATAACAGACAATCTCGATGCCTGCTGCGGCGAGATGACGAAGGCTTTGCTTATAGGCTTCGATATGCTCGCGCCATGGACCTTCCTGCTTTTTGATGTCTTCGGAAACCGGAAGGCTTTCAACCACGTCCCATTTCAAACCCGACGGCGCACCATCTTTCATGGTCGCAATTTCTGCCTGCCGTTTGGCGATTTCAGCCGGGCTCCAGACCGCGCCACTGGGAATGTGATGCAAGGCGGAAACCACCCCTTCTGCGCCAGCCTGACAAATATCGTCAATGCTGACCAGATCATGGGGGCCGAACCATCTCCAGGTTTGTTTCATGCTGTTCTCTCTGTGTTGGCGTGGCTGCATGTCCACAGTCTATAACTTGGTAACCGGCATCATAACATGCCAGAATATGGTTGACTAGTATGGTAGTATGCAGCATAAACAAAAAACGCAAGGAGTTAAAATATGACCGATCCCGGCGAATATAACTGGTCTGTTTCAACCGATCAGGCGGTTGGCCCGCAAATCCATCGCATCATTCGCGAGCGGATCGTGTGCGCCGATCTTTTGCCCGGCGTGCGTATTTCCGAAGCGGAACTGGCACGGTCCTATGATGTCAGTCGCCAGCCCGTGCGCGAGGCCTTTATCAAACTGGCCGACGAAGGTTTGCTTGAAATCCGCCCGCAGCGCGGCACCTATGTTCGCAAAATTTCCATTTCATCGGTCCTTGATGCGCGCTTTGTGCGCGAAGCCATCGAAGCCGACATTGCCAGTTATGTCGCCAGCAACCCGTCTGATGGCGCGATTGACCGTCTGCGCGACCTGATTTCAGCCCAGCGCGCCGCCATGCAAGGCGATGCCAAATCTTTCCTTGCCCTCGATCATGATTTTCATCGCTGCCTCGCGGAATCTGCAGGAAAAACATATGCCTGGAAAGTGGTTGAAGATGTGCGTGCCCAGCTCGACCGGGTGCGCTTCCTGAGTTATTTCCAGTTTTCGATGGAAGATATTGTCGCCCAGCACGAAGCGATCCTGGCCGCCATCGAAGCAGGCGACCCGCAAAAGGCCGGTGCCGCCATGCGCCGCCACACCCGAGAGATCCTGCTGACGCTGCCAGATATTGCCAAATCACGTTCCGAACTATTCGACGATTCCGAACCGGTTTCGTCACCCTGAGGCATCACCACATTATGGGAGGAAAAATGATGCTTACGTTCAAGAAAACAAAAACCATGCTTATGGCCGGGGCAACTGCGCTGTTTATGATGCACAGTGCAAATGCTGCCGAAATGACCCTGAAACTGGGGCACCTGGCCAACGAACAGAATGCCTGGAACAAGGCCGCCCTGAAGTTTGGCGAAGAATTGTCCAAGCTGACCGAGGGCCGCATTGACGTGCAGGTTTTCCCCAACGAAACGCTGGGCAAGGAAATTGACCTGATCAACGGCATGCAGCTGGGCTCGGTCGACATGACCATTACCGGCGAAAGCCTGCAGAACTGGGCACCGATGGCGGCCCTTCTGGCGGTGCCTTATGCCTATTCCTCGCTTGAGGAAATGGACGAAGTTGCCAGCGGCGACATTGGCAAAAAGATCGAAGAACAGATCATTGAACGTGCTCGCATTCGCCCGATTGCCTATTTTGCCCGTGGCCCGCGTGAACTGACATCCAACCGCCCGATCAAAACCCCGGCCGACCTGGACGGCCTGAAACTGCGCGTGCCGAACGTGCCGTTGTTTGTTGACGTTTGGAAAACCCTTGGTGCCCGCCCGACCCCGATGGCATTCTCGGAAGTGTTTACATCGCTTCAGGCTGGCACGATTGATGCCCAGGAAAACCCGCTGGCGCTGATTGATTCTGCAAGTTTCAACGAAGTGCAGAAATACGTCAACAAAACCGACCATGTACGTTCCTGGATCTATCTGACCATTTCGGAAATCACCTGGCAGAAACTGTCGGATGAAGACAAGAAAGCCGTGATGGAAGCCGCCAGCCGTGCACAGAAATTCGAGCGTGGTCTGTTCCTTGAAGACGAAAAACGCCTGACCAAAGAACTGCAGGACAAAGGCATGACCTTTGTTGATGTGGACCAGGCCGCCTTTGCCAAACAGGCCGAAGCCGCTGTTTTGAAAAACGTGTCTGACGACATTCGCCCGATTGTCCAGGACCTGTTTGCCAAAAAGAAATAAGTCTCTGAAAGCCCGGCTGTTCATTGCAGCCGGGCCATTCCCGGCAAAGGGGAGTTATCGTGACTGCCGCCCGTCTTTATGCCCTTTTGATCGCGCTTTGCCGTATTTTGACCGGCATTGCCTTTGGCCTGTTATTTGCCACTGTTCTGGTACAGGTCTTTGCGCGCACCTTCCTGCCTGATTCCCCGGTCTGGACCGAGGAATTTACCCGCCAATGCCTGCTTTATATGGCAGCCTTTGGCGTAGGCCTTTCCTATCGCAATGGCGAACTGGTCAATGTGGAACTGGTGACAGACATTCTGCCTGCACCCATTCAAAAAACGCTTTTGTTTGTTTCCGCCATCCTGACAACCGTTTTTGCCGGGCTTCTGATTATGCCCGCATGGCAGTTTGTTTCCATCGGCCGGTGGCAAACCTCCCCTGCGATGGGGGTTCGCATGGATTTTGTTCATGCTTCTGTTTTTGTTTTGCTGATTTTGCTGTCACTTTTTGCGCTGCTGCGCGTTGTTCGCGTTTTGGCAGGCGCATCTAACGGCAAACCCGAAGGCCAGTCCGGAGAGTTACCATGAGCCTTGCTGTCCTGCTGGGTGTTTTTGTCCTTGGCCTGATTATTGGCCTGCCCGTGGCCGTTACCCTTGGCCTGTCATCAATGGCTTACCTGTTGATGCAGGGCATGCCGCTGGTGATTATTCCGCAAAAAATGTTTGCCGGCATGGATGTGTTTGTCCTGCTGTGCATTCCCGGTTTTATTCTGGCCGGTAATTTGATGAATGGCGGCGGTATTACGCCCCGTATCGTGCGCTTTGCCAACGCCCTGGTTGGCTGGATGCGCGGTGGCCTTGGCCTGACCAACGTTGCCGGTTCCATGCTGTTTGGTGGCATTTCCGGCACGGCTGTGGCCGATGCGGCCTCCATTGGTGGCATGATGATTCCGGGCATGAAGCGTGCGGGGTATTCCGGCCCGTTTGCGGCAGCTGTTACAGCGGCATCTTCAACGGTTGGGCCGATTATTCCGCCGTCCATGCCCATGATTATCGTTGGCGCACTGTCGGGCATTTCGGTTGGGAAAATGTTCATCGCCGGTGCCCTTCCGGGCATGATGATGGGGCTTGCCATGATGGTGACGACCTATATCCTGGCGGTCAAAAATGACTTCCCCCATCAACCGTGGCAGGGTATGGGCGAACTGGGCAGGTCGTTTATGGGGGCCTTCTGGGCACTTGCGATGACGGCCCTGATCATTGGCGGCTTGCTAAGCGGGATTGCCACGCCGACCGAAACGGCCGTTATTGCCAGCCTGTATGCCTTCGTCGTTGGTGCGTTTGTTTACCGTGATCTGCCGCTTCGCGCCGTTCCGGGTATTCTGATTGATAGCGCGGTGACAGCCGCCGCCATTTTGGCCCTGGTTGGTTTTGCCAATGTCTTTGGCTGGATCCTGGTGTCCGAACGCATCCCGACCATGATTTCCGATGCCGTGCTGGCGCTGACGGATAACAAATATGTCGTGATCCTGCTGATCAACCTGGTGCTGCTGGTGGTGGGCATGTTCATGGAAACCATCGCAGCCCTGATCATTCTTTTCGTGCCCTTGCTGACGCTGGCGCAAAATGTCGGCATTGATCCGATCCATTTTGCAGTCTTTGCGGTGTTGAACCTGATGATTGGTTTGACCACCCCGCCCGTCGGCATTTGCCTGTTTATTTGCGCCAATATCGCCAAGTCGCCGCTCGGCCCGGTCATCAAGGCCCTTGTGCCCTACCTGATCACGAACATCATCATTCTGTTTTTGGTGTCGTATGTGCCGTTCTTCTCGACCTGGCTGCCGTCCCTGATGGAGTAATCAAAAGATGGAAACCCGTGTTTGCCGTTTATACGGACAACAGGATGTGCGTATCGAAACCGATAATGTTGCCCCCCTTTCGTCCGGACAGGTCACTGTCCGCATCGGGGCTGGCGGGATTTGCGGTTCGGATATTCACTATTTTTATGAAGGCGGGATCGGCCAGATCCGCGTGCGCGAACCCATCATTTTGGGGCATGAGGTTGCGGGAACGGTGATTGCCGTCTCTGACGATGTTAATAACGTTAGCATCGGTCAAAAAGTGGCCCTTAATCCCAGCCACCCGTGTGGGGAATGCGAATATTGCAAAAAGAATTTGCAACAGCATTGCCTGGATATGCGGTTCTTTGGTTCGGCCATTCGCCTGCCGCACGTTCAGGGCGCGTTTCGTGATGTGATGACAGTTAATGCCGCGCAATGTGTGCCGGTTTCCGAACAAACCAGCCTAGCCCAGGCCGCCTGCGCCGAACCGCTGGCCGTATGCCTGCATGCCGTCAACCGTGCGGGCGATCTTTCGGGCAAGCGCGTGCTGGTCACGGGTGCCGGGCCGATTGGTGCATTATGTGTTGCCGCTGCCAAACAGGCCGGTGCAGCGGAAATCATTGTTACAGACCTTCAGGACTATGCCCTGGATATCGCCCTGCAAATGGGTGCGGACAAGGCCGTTAACATCGCCCGTCATGCCACTGACCTCGCCCAATATGAAGAGGGCAAAGGCCAGATTGATGTATGCTTTGAATGCTCCGCTGCCGCCCCGGCCATTGGGTCGGCCATCAAGATGCTGCGCCCGCAGGGCATTCTGGTGCAGGTTGGCGTAGCTGGTGATATTCCGGTGTCCTTCAACCCGGTTGTGGCCAAGGAACTGATGATTGTCGGCACACACCGCTTCCATGAAGAATACGCCCAGGCAGTTCATGCTATTAATAGTGGCAAGATCAATGTCAAACCGATCATCACGACCAGCTTTGAACTTGATGATGCCGTCGCCGCCTTTGACATGGCGCGCGACCGCAGCAAGGCCGTAAAGGTGCATTTCGCCTTTGCCAGCTAAGCAAGGTTAGATCGACCGATCAGACGGGGGTGCATTCTGTGCATCCCCGTTTTTGTTTTGGGGTGGCATGCCATAATCCATCCCACTTGTATGTGGCATTTTTGCCAGCCATGCCACACTGGATGATGACGTGATTTATTTGCTGGAGCGTACTGAAAATGGCCGGCCACAACCACCGGCCTGATTGGGCCTGTGCCATTCGCACCGGTTTTTCAAAACAGTCGCTTTAAACCGGTTATCTCCCGGCCTGTTTCAGCCACGCCAAAACATCCTCGACATACCCGGCGGGGTTTTCGATGGGGTAAAACACATGGCGAATAAGACCGTCACGAATGGCCAGGGTTAAACGGCGCATCAGGGTCATGCCTTCGACTGTAAAAACAGGCAATTTCAGGGCTGTAACCAGCGCCAGATCCGCATCGCTTAATACTGAAAAGGGCAAATGGAGGGAGCGGATCAACACCCGATAGTCCATTGTGGCGACAAGACAGTCCTGGGTATAATCAAAAACCGGGGCACCGGATAAATTGGTTTCTCCGACCATATCCTGTGCCACAAGTTGTCGAAATATCCCAGGCAGCATACGACACAAAGCAAATGTGTCAGGCACCAAGACGCCGCGAGATTTCCCTGCCTGCATTGACCAGTTTCCCACCCAAGTCTGCGATGGCTTTGGCTGTAGCCTCGCTTCGGGTCAGCGAAATCGCCAGCCCGGCAACCGCATCGCCGGCATGGTTATAAAGTGCGGTGCCCAGGCAAATCATCCCTTCGCGAACCTGCCCGTCATCGATCGAGAACCCCCTTTGCCGAGATTCTTCAAGATCGCTGCAAAGTTCGGCAAGGTTCCGCACACTACGCGATGTTAAAGGAGCGGGAAATTCCCCGGAAAACAAATCCTGGACTGTAATGGGGTCCAGTTCGGCCAATAGTGCCTTGCCGGTTGCCGTAAAGGCGGCAGGCAGACGCATACCAATGCGAAACGTTACGCCAAGCGGCAAACTGGCATTGGAACAGGCAACATAAACCACCTTGTTACCGTCTCGCACTGTCATTGTGAGGGTATATTCGGCGAACTCACGAGTCTCCGCAAAGTAGGTTTTGAAAACCTCCACCAGGTCATTTTGAGCCAAAAATCCGTTGGCCCAACGCATCGGATGCGGACCGGCACTAAAGGTGCCGTCTGAACCTCTGGTTAAAAGTCCCAGCTCTGCCATCGCAAGCAACAAACCGTGCAGCGTACTTTTGGGTAAAGACAAAACCCGCCCAATTTCAGCGGCATTGGGTGCTTTTGATGCCCCTGAGACAAAATCCATTATCGCAACTGCACGGCGCAATGCCGGAACGGCAGTTGCACCTGCCTTGGATGTTTCAATTTCTGCCATGCCCGTTTTCCTTCTTGACTTTAAACAGTGTTTGGCGGCACCGTTGGTTCAACTAATTGATATAAGTTCAATATAATGAACTTTCAAGGAGGAAAAATGCTCAAGCTGAAAAATCCCGAACTTTTGAAAACCGCTTGTCTGATTGATGGCAAATGGGTCACATCCCCCAAAGGCGCGACGCTGGATGTTACCAATCCATTTGATGGCAGCGTTGTTGCGACCGTGCCGATATTGGGCAGTGTCGAAACCGAAACCGCCATCACCGCAGCCGAGCGTGCCTTTGCTGACTGGTCCGCCCTGGCGGCCAAGGAACGGGCGGCCATTTTGCGGCGCTGGTTTAACCTGATTGTTGAAAATGCCGATGACCTTGGCGCCATGATGACCGCCGAACAGGGCAAACCGCTGGCGGAAGCCAAAGGTGAAGCCATGTATGCGGCATCCTTTGTTGAATGGTTCGCCGAAGAGGCCAAACGGGTTTATGGCGATACCATCCCGTCACCGACAACTGACAAACGGCTGATCGTATTAAAGCAGCCGATTGGCGTTTGTGCGGCAATTACGCCCTGGAACTTCCCTGCCGCCATGATCACGCGCAAGGCGGCCCCGGCATTGGCCGCGGGCTGCACCATGATTGTCAAACCGGCTGAACAAACACCGCTGACCGCCCTGGCCCTGGCCTATCTGGCCGAGCAAGCCGGCATCCCCAAAGGGGTGTTTCAGGTTGTCACCGGCCCGGCACGCGAAATTGGCGGCGTGCTAACCGCATCGGACAAAGTGCGCAAATTGTCCTTTACCGGATCAACCGAAGTTGGCCGTATTCTGATGGGTCAATGTGCTCCGACCATCAAAAAACTCAGCTTTGAGCTGGGCGGGAATGCCCCCTTCATTGTTTTTGACGATGCCGACATTGATGCCGCCATCGAAGGCGCAATGGTATCGAAATATCGCAATGCCGGACAAACCTGCGTCTGTGCCAACCGCCTTTATATCCAGGCCGGTGTTTACGATGCCTTTGCCACCAAGCTGGCCGAACGGGTTAAAGCCATGAAAGTGGGTTCCGGCAGCGAACAGGGTGTGTTGATTGGCCCGCTGATTGACGAAGATGCCCTGGCGAAAGTCGAGGAACATGTTGCCGATGCGCTATCCAAGGGGGCAAAGGTTGTGACCGGCGGCACGCGCGGTTCACAGGGCGGCACCTTTTACGAGCCGACCGTTCTGGCCGACGTCACCCAGTCCATGAAGGTCGCGCGCGAAGAAACCTTTGGCCCGGTTGCCCCGCTGTTCAAATTCGAGACCGAAGAAGAAGTCGTTGCAATGGCCAACGACACCGAATTTGGCCTGGCGGCGTATTTCTATACCGAAAATGCCCGCCGGAGCTGGCGTGTCGCCGAAGCCCTTGATTACGGCATGGTCGGGCACAATACCGGCCTGATCTCCAATGAAGTTGCGCCGTTTGGTGGTGTGAAACAGTCCGGTTTGGGCCGTGAAGGCTCCAAATACGGCATCGAGGAATATTTGGAGATCAAATATTTCTGCACCGCCATTCGCTAACGCTGACAACGCAATAAACGACCCCTTACGGAGGAAACAATGACCCTCAATCCTTTCGGCTTTACAACCGCGGCCGATATTTATGTTGAATGGGGCGGCGCTGCCCGTCTTGGCGATTTACTGGCCGAACGTTTTGCCGAGCGCAACGCCCTATTGGTGACGGACCGTGGCCTGATTGATGCGGGCTTGATCGCGCCTGTTAAAACCGCACTCGAAGCGGCTGGTTTTGCGGTATCGATCTTTGACGATGTTGTTGCCGATCCGCCCGAAGCCATCGTGATGAAAAGCGTTGACATTGCACGCGCCCAAAATGCCGATATTGTTGTCGGCCTTGGCGGCGGATCATCGCTGGATATTGCCAAACTCGCCGCTGTTATCACTGGTAGCGACCAGCCCCTTTCGGAAATGTATGGCATTGGCAATGTCAAAGGCAAACGCCTGCCCCTCGCCCTGATTCCGACAACGGCGGGCACGGGGTCGGAAGTGACCAATATTTCCATCATCACCACCGGCGAAACCACCAAAATGGGTGTTGTTTCCCGCCAGCTTTATGCCGATTTTGTTTTGCTGGATGCGGAATTAACCGCTGGTCTGCCGCAAATTCATACCGCCGCCACCGGCATTGATGCGATGGTCCATGCCATCGAGGCCTATACATCCAAATTCAAGAAAAACCCGCTTTCCGATGCCCTGGCCCGCGAAGCCCTGCGCCTTTTAGGCAGCAACCTGCTGGCTGCGTGCAAAGACGGCACCAACCGCGAAGCCCGCGAAAATATGTTGTTGGGTGCCATGCTGGCAGGCCAGGCCTTTTCCAACTCGCCAGTGGCTGCCGTTCATGCGCTGGCCTACCCGCTGGGCGGGCATTACCATTTGCCGCACGGCCTGACCAACGCCCTGATGCTGGGCCCGGTCCTGCGTTACAATGCCAAGGTCGCCGCTCCCCTTTATGCCGAACTGGCTGACGTGATGGGCGTTGAAGGCACGGGCGATGCCAATACACGGTCCGAAGCCTTTGTGAGCCACATGCTGGCCCTGATGGATGAAAGCGGTGCGCCGCGCCGTTTGCGCGACGTCAATGTTACCGATAACAGCCTGTCGATGCTGGCAAAAGACGCGATGAAACAATCGCGCCTTTTAGTCAACAACCCGGTTGAAGTGACCGAGGAAGACGCCCTGGCCCTTTACCGCGAAGCCTATTAAGGCTTCGCCCCCTTTCCAGCCAACAAACCTGGCACCTGCCAGAAGAAAAGCCCCAAACGGGAGGTAAACCAATGACAGATATTCGCCTTTACATGTTTCAGACCGGTTCGCTGAAATGCAAGGTTCACAACATCAAAATGAATGAAGGTGCCGGTGCCGATTATGAAATTCCAGTGCCGTTCTTTCTGATCACGCACCCGGAAGGCCACACCATTATCGATGGTGGCAATGCTGTTGAAGCCGCCATTGACCCGGTCGGCCACTGGGGTGGTGTGACCGAGGTTTACTGGCCAGTGATGGAAGAGTCAGAAGGGTGCGTTGCCCAGCTTGAAAAAATGGGCATTAAGGCCGAAGATGTACGCTATGTGGTGCAGTCCCATTTGCATCTGGACCATACCGGTGCCATCGGCCGTTTCCCCAATGCAACCCACATTGTCCAGCGCAGTGAATATGAATATGCCTTTACCCCGGACTGGTTTGCCGCCGGCGGCTACATCCGTAAGGATTTTGATAAACCGGGCCTGAAATGGCAATTCCTGGAAGGTACGGCGGATGACCATTATGACATTTACGGCGATGGCACATTGACCACCGTTTTCACCCCGGGTCATGCACCAGGGCATATGTCGTTTAAGGTTAACCTGCCCAATACCGGCAACATGATTCTGACCATTGATGCGGCCTATACCACCGATCACTGGGAAGAAAAATCGCTGCCGGGCTTTTTGGCATCAACCGTGGATACAGTACGTTCGGTTAAAAAACTGCGTGCCCTGGCCGAAAAAACCAAGGCCACCGTTGTCACCGGACACGACCCGGATGCCTGGGCGACCTTTAAACACGCCCCCGAATATTACGATTGATCCTAGCCCTGCCCCGCCCGACATCATCGGGCGGGGTAATGCCTTTGCCCGTCTTTGCCCGTCTTTGACCGTTACGAACCGTCGATTATCTGCCCGGAATAGGCCAAAGACGGACTAAAATTATCCTTGAGTGATACGCCGGAAATGCTGTTTTGACGTGCCGCATTCATAAGGTAAACAAGCTTGTGCGCCGCATCGCGCACCGGAAACCCGGCAGGGCGGATATTTGAAATACAGTTGCGCTGGGCATTACTGCAACCAGGCTTTGGCCCAAAAGTCAGATAGGCGCCCAATGAATCCGCACTCGAAAGGCCGGGGCGTTCACCAATTAGAACCACACTGATTTTTGCTTTCAACCGGCTGGCAATTTCATCGCCCAAGGCAACACGCGCCTGATGGGCCAAAACAACCGGCCCAACCGACCAATCCTTCCCGAGCAGCGACAGTGTTTGCCGCAACATATCCGCGCCATTTTCATGAATGGCCCGCGCTGACAAACCATCGGCCAGGATAAAAACAATATCGGGCGCAGCATTTGGTACCGTGGTATTTGCCGCCGCCTCAAGCTCCGTTTCACTATCCGGGGCGAGTTTGCGACCATAATCAGGACGTTGTAAGAATTCCGCCCGATTGGCCGCCCGCGATTGTACCGTCATCACCGGTACGCCCAGATCGCCAATATTATCAGCCAGCAATGCGGCATCAAACGGCATATGAACGGAATCCCGTGCTCGCGCATGCGCCATTTGAAATTCCAAAAGCTGGCGTGTCGGCAAACCATCGCCGACCCGGCCCAAACCAATACGGGCACTGGTATGTACCCGCAGGCGCGACCACGGGTCCAACCGGGGGATATCGGGGTTATCTGACATACTCATTACGCCGCCCCCGACCATGCCAGCAAATCCTGTGTCAGGCTGCTATCCAGTTTGGGGCGGGTGCGCCCGCTTTGATCGAAAATTTCCATCTTGCGCAACCATGCGGCAAATTCCGGTGCGGGCTGCAAATTTAGTGCGGATCGCAAATACATGGCATCGTGAAAACTCGTGCTTTGATAATTCAACATGATGTCATCCGCCCCGGGGACACCAATGACAAAATTGGTCCCAGCAACACCCAGCAACGTCAAAAGGTTATCCATGTCGTCCTGATCAGCTTCGGCATGGTTGGTGTAACAAACATCCACCCCCATCGGCACCCCAAGAAGCTTGGCACAGAAATGATCCTCCAGCCCGGCGCGGGTGATTTGTTTGCCATCAAACAGATATTCCGGGCCAATAAAACCCACCACCGTATTGACCAAAAGCGGCGAAAACGCGCGCGCCACAGCATAGGCACGGGTTTCAACCGTTTGCTGATCCAGGCCTTCATGCGCGTCGGCCGATAATGCCGCCCCCTGGCCGGTCTCAAAATACATCACATCATTACCAACCGTTCCACGATTAAGCGACAAAGCCGCCTGTTCGGCCTCTGCCAGCAGGGCAAGGTTGATGCCAAAACTGTCGTTGGCCGCCTGGGTCCCGGCGATGGACTGAAATACCAAATCGACCGGGGCATTGCGGTTCATGGCTTCAATGGCGGTCGTCACATGGGCCAGCACACAGGATTGCGTTGGGATTTGTAGCCGTTCACGCACATCATCAATCAGCTTCAAAAGCTCGATCATGGCATCGGGGCTGTCGGTGGCGGGATTAATGCCAATAACGGCATCCCCTGCCCCGTGCATCAAACCATCCAGAATGGATGCCGCAACGCCCGCGGGATCATCAGTTGGATGATTGGGTTGCAACCGCACACCCAAATGGCCTTCAAGACCCAACGTATTGCGAAACCCGGTGACAACCCTGCATTTTTTGGCAACGGCGATCAGATCCTGATTGCGCATGAGTTTGCTAACCGCTGCCACCATTTCGGGTGTCAGGCCCGGGGCAAGTGCCTTTAATGCCGCTGGTGTCGCCTCGTCCGATAACAGCCAATTGCGAAAATCACCAACAGTCAGCGATGACACAGCCCGAAACGCGATATCATCATGACTATCCATGATCAGGCGTGTCACTTCGTCGCTTTCATAGGGCACCAGCGCCTCGGACAGAAACCGCTTTAGCGGTATATCAGCCAAAATGTAACGTGCTGCAACCCGTTCCTCGTCCGTTTCGGCAGCAAGCCCTGCCAGCAAATCGCCCGAACGCAGCGGGCTTGCCTTAGCCATGACCGTTTTCAAATCGGGAAATGTGAACCGGCTAAATCCGGTAACGGATGCGGAATACAAAATGACGGCTCCCTGATACTTTCAACCGATTGGCGACATGCCCTTACATGCCGCAGGCGCAAAAATGACGTACTATCCCAAACATGATCGCGCAATTTAGTGCACACCGGAATGAACTCTCTGGTGCAAGCACTTGTGTTAAAATTTCAGCAATTTAGGAAAACTCAAAAAATCGCATAAAAAATAATCAGATACCGCATAAAACAATCCCGACACTGCCCAAATTGACTGTGCCGGGATGGTTTTAAATTTTATTCAGCAGCAAATTTGGACATGATTTCGTCGGCACGAGACCCTGTTCTTGCTTTCCAGTCTTCAATTACCGGCTGGGCAGCTTCAGACAGCTCTTTGGCAAAAGCAGGATCAACCTTTTCCACTACCGTCATACCGTGCGAGCGCAGTTCGTCATATTTTGCCGCCTGATTTTTGCGGATCTGCTCTGCACGCCATTCGGTCGCCTCTTCACCAGCTTGCATAACGGCCTTTTGCAGCTCGGGCGGCAGAGAGTTATAGGCATCCATGTTCATATGAACGAATGTGAGCGGCATGGCATAGTTGATCTGGGTGAAAACGCTGGTGTAATCCCAGAAATTGGCAGCTGCACCACCATCAACACCCGTCAAAACCGCCGAAATGGAACCGGTTGCCAACTGCGGCACAACATCCGACCATGAAATTTGCAAGGGCGACGCACCCAGCGCATCAAGGACGCGCGTCCCCGTGGCATCGTAGGTGCGAATACGCAGATTTTTCAGGTCCGCCTTGGATTTGATCTCCTTTTCCGCCCAAATGCCTGATGGATCAATCCAGCCTGCATGAATCAGCTTTTGATCATATTTTTCAAAAACCTGCTCGTAATAAGGCCGCGCGATAGTCCAGAGCTTCCGAACATCATCGAAATCCTTGGCAACAAACGGCAACGAACTTAGCAAGAAAATCGGGTCAACACCGGCAAGCGTCCCGCTTACTGTTGTCGCAATCGGCAACGCTCCATCGGCAACTGCAAACAGGTGGTCTTTTTCACGGAACCCCAAAGATGCGCCAGAATGAATGGTAATTTCAATTTTACCCCCCGAGAGTTCCTTAAGCCGATCGGCAAAAAAAACATCGGTTTTGGTATTGATCGAATTAGGGCCGTATTCAGTGGACTGGTCCCAGTTATACTCGGCGGCCTGTGCCGTTCCGAAGCATAAAGGTACAAGGGCAACTGCCGCAACCAGCATGGATTTAAACATTTTAGAAGCCTCCATTTTTTTAATTGAAGAGTGTATTTGGCAAGTACATGACAATTTCCGGGACGAAGTAGAAAACAGCCACACACAGACACATCAGCATGCAAAACGGCAGGGCATAAAGCGCCATGCGCGAAATCGGCACACCAGAAATTGAGTGGATAATCATAAGGTTAAAGCCAACTGGCGGCGTAATCTGCCCCACCTCGACCATGATGACGAGGTAAATACCAAACCAGATCGGGTCGATGCCAAGCCCCTGAACAATCGAGAACAGGATCGGCAAGGTCATGACAATGATGGAAACACCATCCAGAATCATGCCCAGGAATAAAAAGAAGACAGATGTCAGCAGAATAAATTCACCTGCCGACATGTCTGATCCAACAATGAAATTGGCCAGTTCGGACGGGATGTGCAGATAACCCAGCGCCGTTGAAATCAGAGATGCCGCAATCACAACCGTAAAAATCATGATACTGGTGTGAAGAGTGCTCATCAGCGAGGATTGAAAAACCTCCCAGGACAAAGCACCGGTTACAGCCGTCAGCACCAGCACACAGACCATCCCGATACCGGCCGCTTCTGATGGTGTTGCAAGCCCGGTATAAATCGAACCCAACACCAGACCGACAATCAGCATGATCGGTGCCAGATCCTGGAAACTGTTCCATAGCGTATAGCGTTCATCGCTGTGCGCTGTGGTAACAACTTCGCGGTATTGCGGTGATGCAGGGGCATTTTGATCGCCAGAGATCAGGCAGCGAATGCCAACATAAGCCGAAAATACCAAGGCTATAAAAACACCCGGCAAAATCCCCGCGGCAAACAGACGGTCAATCGGCACCTCGGCCAACACGCCATAAACAATCATGACAATAGAAGGCGGAATTAAAAGACCCAGGCTGCCAGACCCGGCAAGCGACCCCAAAACCAGACTTTCGCGATAATTTTTGTTGGCGAGCTCGGTAATGGTAATGCGGCCTACAGTCGCGGTTGTCGCCGCACTCGACCCGCAAATGGCCGAAAACAACGTACAGCCAAATACGTTTGAGTGGATTAATCCCCCCGGCAGCCGCCCGACGATAGGCGCGAGCCCCCGAAAAATGCGCATTGAAATATCGGTTTTAAGGATAAGTTCCCCAATCCAGATAAACAACGGAATGGCAGATAATTCCCACGAACCAGCACTGCGCAGAATGATCGAGCCAAAAATATTCATGACCCGGTCAAGCGGCATATCGCCCAAAAACATCAACGATCCTGCCGCAACCAGAATAAGGCCGACATAAATCCAGATACCTGACGCAAGAACCAGCAAGATGGCGGCAAGTATAACCGCAGCAGATGTTAACGGGTCCAATTTAACCTCACCTGAAGCATTGGCTTTTTTAAGCCTTTAGTGATTTTTCAGCATGGCGCAGCACATTGATCGCCAAACGCAGAATATAAAAGCCAAGGCCGATAATAATCAGCGATTGCGGTATCCACAGCGGGGTTTCGGCAAAACTGGAACTGGTAATGCCGAACCGCAAATTCCGGGTAAAAATGTTATAAAGCGCACCAAACAACAGCAAACACGCGGCCATTGCCGCCAGGTTGGCGAACGCATCAGCGATTTCGCGGCCACGAGGGCCAAGAACATTTTTCAGAATGTTCACACGAATAAGCCGGTCCTCGGTGTGACTTGCGGCAAGGGCGAGAAAAATCATCGCCCCCAACGCATACCCAACAAATTCTTCCAACACGAAAGTCGAGGTGTCAAAAAAAGCCCTAAGCACAATTTCGACAATTATATGAACCAACATATAAACAATCAGTGCTGCGGAAACCCAGGACAGCCAACGCCCGACCCGGGTCATTGCACCATCAATACGCCCCATAAAAGACGTGCGCTTTTCGGTCATTTTTTCGCTATCTCGTTCATATCGTTCATTGCCGTTTTCAAGCCGTGGAAAAGGGCACCATGCTCCATGATCAGAACGGAATAAGCAGCACCATTTTCATGGGCGAATGCCTTTTCCTCGGGGCTCCATGCAGGCAATGCCCAAACCTTGCCACTGGCCTTTGCCGCAGCGGCAACTTTTGCGAGATCTTCAAAATCGCCCGGCTTTCGTGCATAAGCCCCGCGGTCCCGACGCAGTGACAAGTCAGACGGTCCGACAAAAACGCCGTCAACTGTAGGCAAGGACAAAATGCCTTCGATTTCTTCAATCGCACCATGATCTTCAATCATGGGATAGCACCGGGTTTTACTATCCTGCGTGGCCACCCATTCGTCGGTAAAACCGGTGTAAGAGGACGTCCGCCCCCCGGCAAAACTGCGATCACCCAGCGGAGGGAACTTAGCAAAAGCACAAATTTCCTCTGCATGGGCCTTGCTGAGAATGTGCGGGATAACAACGGCATCTGCGCCAAAATCAAGCGCCTGCTGGATCGGCCCGCGTTCTGGCCCCAATACCTTGGCAAGCACTTCAAAACCAATGGCTTTCAAAAACGGAATCAAACGTTCAAGGTCCTGCAAATCGAACGAACCATGTTCAATATCAAGAATAACAAACTCATACCCGGCGAGACGGGCCATTTCGGCGGCCGCGAAACTGGGCGAGGACATCCAGAAACCGTATTTGGAAACGTTCATTACAGGACCTTTATCTATCGTATCGTGGTGACGTGAGAGGGTTTGAAAAACGTAACCGGACATCCGATGAGGATGCACCGGTGGGGATTACGCTGTTTTCAAATCATAAATGTCGGCGCGGCGGTTGCTTAAGGATGGCAATTCCTCGCGGGTTTTGGTCTGCATCGAGAAATCAAGATCCGCGATGGTATAGCCAACCTTATCGGCCATGCGGGTCAGAACGTTGCCCCACGGATCGATAATGATGCTGCGACCATTGCACGCCCCTGCCGGCGGATAAGGACCAAACTGCCCCGGTGCTATGACAAAACACTGGTTTTCAATGGCACGGGCGCGCAACAACACATCCCAATGATCGCGCCCGGTATAAAGGGCAAACGCTGCGGGCACGAACAGGATTTTTGCGCCCGCCAGGGCCTGCAAACGAAACAGTTCCGGGAAGCGAACATCGTAACAAACCGACAAGCCCGCCTTATGACCATCAATGTCACCCAGCACCACTTCCTGGCCCGGCATTACGGTATCTGACTCGCGATAGGTGATGCGCCCAGGCAGGTCCACATCATAAAGATGCAGCTTGTTATATTGCGCAACCACTTTGCCGTCGCGGCCAAACAGGAAGCTGCGATTATTACAGCGAGCAGCATCCTCGGTCTGAATACGGATCGATCCCAGCAGGATATTGATGCCCAATTCGGCCGCCAATGCCGAAAAACGCTGGGTGGTTGGGCCATTTTCAGGCTCGGCTGCTGCCAGGGCACCTTCTTTCGGGCCTTGGTAATCGGTGTATTCGGGCAAAGCCACCAAGTCAGCCTTATCTGCCGCCGCCTCGCGCACCAGCTTTTCAGCCGTCATGAGGTTCTGTTCTTTATTGTCCTGGGAATTCAATTGGCAGATCGCAACACGCATTCTAGGTCCTTTCGACAAACTTTATTCACCGTGTATACATGACATGTACATAAAAAATATTTCGTTGTCTACCCTGTCTGTGTGGTGTAATCCTGCCGAGGGACAAAATTGAAGCCGAACGAGGAAAAATGACGCAAGCTGCCCGCAAAACAAAAAACACGGATGATGGTCCCAAAAGACCAGCCAAGGAACTTGTCTATGACTATGTTCGGGCAAGGATTTTAAATGGCGAATGGCGCGGCGGTGATTTTATCGAAGAAAAAATCGTTTCCGAAGCTGTGGGTGTATCGCGGACCCCGGTCCGCGAGGCTCTGCACCGCCTGCAAGGCGACCATTATATCAGTCTGACGCCAAGGCGTGGTGCGGTTGTACGGCAAATCACGGCACAGGAACTTATTGAAGTTTATGAAAGTCGACGCCTGATTGAAGCGCATGCCATGCAGCGAATTTGCCAGGAAAAGCTACCAATTCCGGGTATTTTGCACGAATTATATGATAAAATGTGCGTCACCAGCAAAAGCCAGGATTTCGTCCAGCGTGCGGAATATGATCAGGAATTTCACCGCAACATCGTGGCGACGATCAACAATGCGGTTCTTGTTGAATTGTACGGGTCCCTGCAAGTCCGCCAGCAACGTGTCGCCATTGCAGCAATGCGCGTTCAACCTGCACGGGCTGAAATCATTGATCAGGAACACAAAGACCTGATTATAGCGCTGGAAAATTTTGACGAAGCAGCTGCCATCAACATTATTACGCGCCATTTACGGCCGGTCCTTGATGTCGTCTCCCGCCTGCCGGTTTAAACCAATTCATTCCCGGCAAAAATACTGTTCTGCAACAATATTGCATCAACCCCCATCTCTATTCGGCATCAGCCCTTCAAAAGAACCCCGATCGTTCCCACGTTATTACATACGATCACTGTTAATATGATGCCGCCATGAGGAAACAGCATGCAGGTTCCTATCGCCGTAATTGTCAGTATATTTGCGTTTATGAGTCCAAATATTGCCCTTTCGGATCAAAATTCAGGTCTTCCCGGTATTGAAACAGGGCAGATCGAACATGGCGGCGGATGCCGAAAAAGTTCGCCTCCAAATCAGTGCTGTCACATGGATAACAGCACAGGCGTCGTTCACTGCCATTGATATTCGCTTTTGCGCCAGGAAGATGGGTCTCTATTGACCACAAACAGTACGGGCCCCGACACTGTCGAGGCCCGTTACCATTAAATCAGGATGTTGAAATCAAAGCGAGCCGCAGAATTTTTCAAATTCTTCGACAGTCGCATAGGATTTTTGGGTGCCGGGACGTGTAATGCTGTCCGCTGCATACCGCACGGCCATGTCGAGGGCGACCTTAACATTGCGGGTTTCAACATAATAACGGGCAAAGCTGCCGATAAAGGCATCACCCGCACCGGTCGTATCCACCGGTTTGACCGAAACCGGATCCACATGAACGGCGTCGTTATCGCCATCAATCAAAAGCGCGCCGTCACCCCCCAGGGTCACAATCACGGTTTTAACACCACGCGCGATAAGGCTTCTCGCGGCGGCTTCGGCATCATCAAGCGAATTGACCGGCATGCCGGAAATGGTGGCAAGTTCTGTCTGGTTCGGAACCAGGAAAGTTGCCTTTTCGATCTTGGTGCTATCGAGATCCGCCGGTGCCGGTGCAGGATTCACAAGCGTTTCAATGCCATGCTCCGCGCCAAAGGCAACGGTGTGGTAAACCGTTTCGAGCGGCACCTCAAGCTGCATCAAAATCAGGTCGCATTCCTTAAGGGCATCGGCGGCGCGGTCCACATCAGCCGGTGAAAGCTGAGCATTTGCACCCTTGACGATCAAAATGCAGTTTTCGCCTGACGGTTCGACGAAAATCGGGGCAACACCACTGGATGCGCCCGGAACCCGTTCGACAAACCGTGTATCAATGCCCGATGTTTCAAAATTGCGGATGGTATTATCAGCGAAAATATCGTCGCCAACTTTGGTCACCATCATCACATCCGCCCCCAGGCGCGCTGCTGCAATGGCCTGATTGGCCCCCTTGCCGCCGCAGCCCATTTCAAAACGCGGGGCTTCAATGGTTTCGCCGGGCAACGGCATGCGATCCGTATAGGTAATCAGATCAACCATGTTGCTTCCGACAATGGCAATTTTGCCTGCCATGTTTATTCTCCTGATTTACAGCGAACGGATCGCCTGTTCGGCCGTGTCACTTTCGGCCCGCGTCATATAGCCCAAACGCACCGAAAAACCGCGACTTTCACCGGATTTAAGTGAAATCACATTACCTTTGGCTTTTTCGGCATTAAATCCTTCGGGCTCGCAGGTCGATGGCAGGGCAAAGGCACACACCTTCTGGTCCTGATTTGCCATCACCCAGCGTACCGTTTTGGGGAAATCCCCGGTATTATAGGCAATATGGAAGGCATCACCCTCCACACGGCGCATCATATAGGCCGTATTGCCATCCGCATCGGTTTTGGCGTTGCGAATGTAAAACACCTGTTCGGGGTCATAACGGTGCGGTTCGCTCATGGTTTCCATCGCGGCAGGGTTTGCCGCCAGGGTTTCCAGGAACGCATCGTAATCCGGGTTGCGCGGCACATGGGCCGGGACTTCAGTACGGACAATGGTATCTTCCGGCGTGAAACCCGCCGGTTGAACAATGCGCCCGCCTTCGCAAAAGGCGAAATTGACGTGGCACATATACATCAAATCCATCGCTGCACCCGACAGGTTTTCAACATTCATCTGAATATCAAAAACCGTGGAATTGGGGCGCAAAACCACCCGGGGCCGGGCAATATAATGGGCACCAAAGCCCATCACATATTCGCGGGTGCCGGTAAGGGCCATAAAGGCCCCTTCTTCGTCACTACCAAATTCAATGGCAGCACTGTCCATCGGCGCACAGGGCATTTCGCCATGCAGCGGGTGGCTGTCCATCGGGCCGGGGCACCCATTGGTCAGCAAGCCCGAATGGAAGGCAAAACAGCCATAGGTGCCAACAATAACATCGGCCGGGCGCGGCATGCTGAACATGTTTTGCATGGTCAAATCAACGCCATCAAACACTGCATCCCAGATCATCTGCCCCATATAGGGCAGAATCACCAGATGGCCGCGTTCGTTTTTCAGGCGTACCGCCTCGATCCCGCTTTCATAGCGAAACAGGCTGGCCGATAGGCCATCATGTGATGCGATCACATGTTCGGCTTCGCCAAAATAGGCCTTGCGCAGGTTAACCTTGGTCGGCGCACTCATGAGTTCACCTCGTTTAACGTGTGCGATTTTTATAGGCGTTAAGCGCAATCACCAGCAACAGGAAAACGCCCCAGATAAAATCGATCAGGTGGTTGGAAAAACGCAGGATCTGAAAACCGCTGGACAGCAGCATCAGCGCTGCAACCGCGATGGACACACCCAGCACCGTTCCACGACCACCCGCCGGATTGGTCCCGCCCAGAACGGCAATCAACACCGCCTGCAACAAATAGGATGTTCCATAATCCGATTTTGCCGCGTTGGTCCGCCCCGACAGGATGATCCCGGCAATCGACGCCATAACCCCTGTCAGCATATAGCTCATCAGGACCATTTTTTCCCGTTTCAAACCGGCAAACAAAGCAGCCTTCGGGTTGGTGCCGATCAACATCAGATTGATGCCAAATGTGGTCCGGCGCAGCATAAAGGCAACCAGGCAGGCCAGCACGATAAACAGAACAAACGGCGTTGCCAGACCCAGAATTTTACCATTGCCGATAAAGGCCCAGGCATTGGGGAAACCGACAATCGCCGGGCCACCCGTCATGACAATGGCGAGACCGGTAAAAATTTGTCCGGTACCGAGGGTTGCCAGAATGGGCGTAATTTTGAGTTTGGTAATCAAAAGCCCGTTTAGCGCCCCGGCGACAAGGCCGGTGCCAAGGGCGATCACCCCGCCCATCAGGACAATGCCAAAGCCGGTATCGGCAACACCGGCATCGGTGGCGAATTTTTTGAACATCACCCCGGCAAAAATGCCCGACAGGTTGGCAATGCCGATCACCGACAGGTCAATGCCGCCTGTCAGCATCGCAATCATCATTGCAATCGAGAGAAGGCCCAGTTCGGGGAAGGTATAGGTGATGGATTCAAAGTTGTAATAGCGCAGAAATTTGTCCGGGCTAAGGGCGGTCATGACAACAAAGATCAGGATCGTCATCATGATCAACTGAACGATATTATTGTCTTTGTTCAGGAGGTTGCGGAAGTCCATTGCACGTTTCATATCGGCCTCCTCACGCATTCGCACGGCGGTCGCGCCATGCCGTAATGGCGGTGGCGATAACAATAATGACACCGACAACAACGCGCTGCCATGTCGTGTCGATTTTCATGATGATCAGGCTGTTTTTCACCATTACCAGCATAAACACACCCAGCATGGTTCCCAAAACCGACCCGCGCCCGCCAAAGATGGAGGCACCGCCCAGCACCACAGCTGCGATCACGTCAAGCTCCAGCCCGACAAAATCGCGCGGGTTGGCAAGCCAGATCATGCCACTGTGCAACAGCCCGGCAAAACCGGCCAATGCCCCGGCAACGCAATAAATAAAGAAGGTGATTTTGCGAATGTTAAAACCAACACGGCTTGCCGCTTCCTGATCCCCGCCCAGGGCATAAACCCCACGGCCGATCATGGTATAACGCAACACCAGATGCAGCGCGATCGCCAACCCGACATAAACAAGAATCATCGCCGTCAGGCCATAGGTCGTGCCATCGGGCTTGACCATATTGATGATGTCGGATTTGCCAAAATCGATCAGGGCATCAGGCATTTTGTTAATGTTGATCATGCTGGTGCCAACAACACCGAGCAGGAACCCGCGCACCATGCTGCCCGTGCCCAACGTCACGATCAGCGGGATCATGCGGAATTTATAAACAAAAAACGCATTCAGGCAGCCAAACAGTGCGCCCATTGTTGCCGCAGCAACAAACGGAAGAACAACACCGTCATAATTGAAATACAGCATGCCCTTGATGGTCAAATACATCGCGGCAACGGCAAATGCCGGGAATGACACATCAATCCCGCCCGAAATCATCACCAGCAGAACGCCAAGCGCCATGATGCCGATAATCACGTTACTGCGCAGAAGACTGAACATGTTGTCCAGGCTCCAGAAGGCAGGATTGACCAGCCCGATCAGGATCATGGCAAGCACAAGAATGCCCGCGATGACCACCTCTGATTTTTGAAACCAGGCCATCGAGTTTTTCCTTACGTTAAGTTCTTGAGCTTGTCACTGATCTGGTCTTCGGAGGTATCGACAGACGCCATTTCCTCGACAAAGGCCCCACGGTGCATCAGGACAATACGGTTACAATTATGGACCAGTTCCGGCACGTCATCGGAAATCATCAGCACGGCCAGCCCTTCCTTTTGGGCCAGTTCGCGAATGATACGGTGAATTTCGGCCTTTGAGCCCACATCCACCCCGACAGTCGGACCGTTCAGGATCAGGAATTTGGCATTGGTCAGAAGCCAGCGGGCAATCACAACACGCTGCTGGTTACCGCCCGAAAGCTCCTTGACCAGCTTTTTGCCGGTCGGGGTTGCGATCTGCATATCGCGGATCATGTTTTCAACCCATTCTTCGGCTTTATTCTGATCAATCAACAGGCCCGGCGCCAGCTTTTCATAGCTGGTTGACAGCATGTTGCGGTCAATACCCTGGGTTAAAAACAGCCCTTCGCTCAGGCGGTCTTCCGGGACATAGGCCACCCCGGCCCTGATCGCATCCTGCGGCGTATCGAGCGTGGTTTCCTGACCATTGATCGAAATGCTTCCGGCATAGCCCGGCATCATGCCAAACAAGGCAAGGGCCAGTTCCGTCCGCCCGGAGCCCAAAAGCCCCGACACACCCACAATTTCGCCCGGCTTGATCGACAGGTTAATTTTGTCCAGGTCACTGCCCGATGACAGATCTTTGGTTTCAACGCGCGGCGGCATCACGCCGTATTTTTCGCGGTTCCAGATATAGGGTTCGGAAACAATATCCGATCCGGTCATATGACGGGTAATCAGGGCCTCGTCAAATTCGCTGGTCGGGCCATCAGCAACCTTCTGACCATTCCGGATCACGGTAATATGTTCGCTGATTTCCAGCATTTCGCGCATTTTGTGACTGACAAACAAAATGGCAATCCCGCGCGACTGGATATCCTTGACGATGCGAAAAAGTGTTTCAATTTCCTTGCCGGTAAGCGCGGTTGTCGGCTCGTCCATGATGATCAGACGGGCATCAGACATCAACGCACGGGCAATCGCCACCAGCTGCTTGCCAGCAGTCGAAAGCTTTTCAACATCCTTATCCAGGTCCAGATCAACCCCAAGGCGATTGACCGCTTCCTTGGCAATTTCACGAACTTTATGCCAATTCAGAATTTGGCGCTGTTCGCGTAGCTGCACATTCATGGCAAGATTTTCGGCCACGGTCAGGTTTCCAAACAGGGAAAAGTCCTGATAGATCACCTGCACCCCATGCTCGATGGAGGCCATCGGCGAGAGATTCTCAACCTTGTTGCCATCAATATGAACCTCGCCGGCATCTGGCTGATAAACACCAGACATCACCTTGATCAGGGTAGATTTACCCGAACCGTTTTCGCCGGCCAGGCAGTGGATTTCGCCTTTTCGGATCGTCAGAGATAGATCGTTAAGCGCAACAACGCCGGCAAATTCCTTGCGGACGTTTCGCAATTCAATAAAATTTTCAGACATGACAAGCCCGTCAACGTGAAACAAAGGGCCCGATTTCAAAATAAAATGAAGGCGCCCGCAAAGGACGCCTTCATCACCTGATGAAATCAGAAGTTATACTTGTCCATGTTTTCCTTGGTCACACCGACCCAGCCCTGGCCATAAACCAGGTTGACATTGCTGCCTTCCGGGGTGCTGAGATCGGTATAACCCGGCAGGCCAAGGTCCAGACCAGCCTTGATCTGATCACCCTTGCCGTCCAGTGCCATCACAGCCAGCATGTTCATGGCATAACCCGCAACAGCCGGGTCCCAGAACTGGATGTAATCAATGTCACCCTTGGCCAAATACTCACCTGCAACCGACACCAGACCGGTACCGGCAAAATGCAGCTTACCCTGCAAACCGCGTTCCGCGATCAGACGGCCAGCACCGGCTGATGTCGGCATCGGGCCACCAACAATACCCGCAAGATCCGGGTAGGTGGTCAGGGTTTCTTTAAGCTTGGTGTAATCGGTGTTGGCATCGTCATAGGTTTCAAGACGTTTGGTCGCCAGTTCCATTTCCGGGAAATGCTCTTTCTGGTACGCAATCGCACCATCAATCCATTCATTCTGGGATTTGGAGGTCAGGCTGCCGACGGTGGCAACATATTTGCCTTTGCCGCCCATCGCCTTGCCCAGAACCTGCATCAGATTTGCACCATAAGCCTTGTTATCAAAGGCTTCGAGGATGTAATCGGCATTTTTCAGGTTCGAGGCTTCGTGTGCGATCACAACGATCCCACGGTCACGGGCCTTTTTCAGGACCGGTTCAACGGCTTCAACCGAGAACGGCACGATGTTAATCGCATCAACGCCCTGTGCAATCAGGTTTTCAACCAACTGTACCTGGGCGGCGGCGTCTGCAGCACTCGGCCCGACCATCCAGGTGTCATGACCGGTATCTTCGCCAAACTGCTTAACACCTTCGCGCATGCGGTCAAACCAGGCGATGCCATCAACCTTGACCACGGTGGCAATGGAATATTCCTTGCCTGTCGCTTCGGATGTGAATTTCTGGATAATATCCGGCGTTTTAACCGCTTCGTCCGCATGAGCGGCACCTGCAAGCAGGGACCCAGCGACAACAAGCGATGATAAAAGCTTGTTCATTGTTACCTCCAAGTTGTAATCATTTTTATGGCTGGCAGTTTTCTGCGTCTTATTGGCATGAAAGCCGAAGCATTTCACGCATTCCTTGACAAAAGACAGGAAAATAATTTTCCGGCAGGCACCTGGCCCAACCAGCCCCTGTCTTACTGACCAATGATACGAATGCTTGCACTGGCCCCGATACGCGAAGCCCCTGCTGCAATCATTTTAAAAGCATCTTCAGTCGTGCGCACACCACCCGATGCCTTGACCCCGATATCCGGGCCAACGGTTTTACGCATCAGGGCAACATCTTCGGCGGTTGCACCACCACCGGCAAACCCGGTAGAGGTTTTAACAAAATCAGCCCCTGCCTGTTTGGAAAGTTCACAGGCCAGCACCTTCTGTTCATCGGTCAGCAGGGCTGCTTCAATGATCACCTTCAGAATGGCATCGCCGCAGGCTTCTTTCACAGCTGCGATATCAGCGCGGACGGCGTCGGTATCACCGCTTTTCAAAAGGCCCAGCGCAATCACCATATCAACTTCGTTCGCACCCTGCTCAACAACCCAGCGGGTTTCGGCAACCTTGGCAGCAACCGGGTCTGCACCGAACGGGAAACAAACAACAGAACACGCCCGAACACCGGAATCACCTAGTTCGCGGACAGCCAGGGGAATAAAAATCGGGTTGACGCAAACGGACATGAACGAATGCTTACGTGCTTCGGCACACAGTGAAACAATCTGATCCGGGGTGGCATCGGCAGCCAACAGGGTATGGTCAATATAAGATGCAAGATCACTTGCAACGAGCGGACGCTGTTCAGTCATAATGGAGCATTTCCCTTGACGGCAAAAACTTGGATAACGCCGTTTTGTTAAGTTTATAACATTTGTTGATATGATCCTGTCATCGCGCTACCATCTGGTCAAGCCAAAATCGGGTTTTGGCGGATGCAGAACAAATTATACGCGCAAAAGTCGTAATTGACCCTGACCGCCAAACGGATTAATTGCGATGGATCTTGGTAATGTCACTTCACACGCCGTCGCAGCACGCCATATAGGCGCATATTTAATAGCCCGGCAATATTACGGCCAATGATGGAGTCTGGATGTCGAGCAAATCACAGGACAGGATTGAAACGCTGACCCGAAGCCTTGAGGTCAGCAATGTCATACGACTTAAAGATGCCGCCGATCTGCTTGGTGTGTCTGAAATGACCGTTCGCCGGGATGTCGCCGCGCATAATGATCTATTCAGCTATATGGGCGGGTATATAACCCTGAAATCCCCGGCTGCAGGCGGGCTTGGTTATATTCTGGATCGTGAACGCGGTGCCCACACCGACCTTAAACGTGCTGCCTGTCTGGTCGCCGCCCGCCATGTAAAACCGGGCGATACGCTTTTCCTGGATTGCGGTACAACCATCCCCTATCTGGCAAGTGCCCTGCCTGAAAATCAGGACATCACCGCGATCTGTTATTCGATTAACGTGGCGGAAATTCTGTGTAAAAAGCCCGGCTTGCGCGTCATCATGCTGGGCGGGATGTATCATGCGTCGTCCGCCTCCTTTGCGGACAGTCAAAGTGTTCAGGCCATTTTGAAGCTTAATATCAATACCGCCTTCATGTCGGCGGGTGGCGTTAATACCAGCCGGGGGGTCAGTTGCTCCAACCCCCATGAAGTGGATATCAAACAGGCGGTTCTCGAAACGGCCGCCCGCAAAATTCTGGTTGTTGATTCCACAAAATTCAATGTCATCAAGCCCATGCTTTTTGCCAAGCTGGACCAGTTTGACATGATCTGTACCGATCCCAAATGTGCCCCCGAACTGATCAGCAACAGCGGATTATCTATCGCTACTGAATAAAGCCTGCACTGAATAGCGGCGGTTTGTCAGCATGCTATTCTGATCCATTCGCAAAGTTCACTTTAGCGTCTTCAGAGGCCGCAAATACCAAACCTGTCATTTGTGACACCCCAAAATGTTCACGATTTGTCTTGCATTGTAGCTGTCGCGACTCTAAGATTCTTTAGGGATTTTCAGAGGAACGCAGATGCAAAACCCTTTTCTTGACCGGCTTCAGGCCGCAGCCCAGCGCAGCACCCGCCCCCGTTTTGCCAGCGCCCTGGTTCTGGTTATTTTGGCCCATACCAAGGCGAATGGAAAAGTTGATGCCAGCCGCGCGGAATTGGCTGCCGCTGTTGATCGAAGTCATGCCTATCCGGCACGAAATAAGGCCCGGGCCGAACGGCTGGGGCAAAAGCAGCAGGAGCTTGATAAATTTCTCCTCACCCTGGACAAGAAACATGCCAATGGTGGCCTTACCTATGGCGAACTAAAACAGGCGCGCGAACGGGCAATAGACGCATTTTTGAAAGATGTACGATCCCCAACACTGGCGAATGTCTCGCGCGTGATTAACGAGTTCATTCGCGCCGGCTTGATCTCGGCGCAATATATTGATGCTCAGGGTAATTATTACGATGTTCCCGCCAAGGGACGCATTGCCGAATATCGGCTGACACCCCCTGCATCAGGATCTTTGTTGAAATTACAAGACACTGCATCTCAAAACAAATCCGATATCTGGCAATCGTTGGAAAAACACAAAATCAGGGATAAGCAGCATTCTGCTTTTCAGCTTGATCTATTATGAGTTCATTCTGCCGAACCAGGCATGCAGCAATGACACTACGTTGAAATACCACATATGTTGAATTGCGTATTCTTAGGGTGTCACACACGACACTATAAATCGAGATGGCATGATTAAGGACAGGCACTGGAAATCACGCCCCCCACCCTCAACATACAAAGAACCGTCGAACTCCCGAACTGCGCCCCCTAACTAGCCCTCACGGAGGGTAAAACAACACACTTCACGACACCAGGATACCCGTCAAGATTGCGCAATATTTCGCCATAACAACACAGAAATTTCATTTTGGTCCGGATTTCGAAGTAATATTTCCGCATTATACGAGTTCCAAATTACGGCTAGAGCCATTATGAAGCGCCGTTTTTCGACTTTTCAATACAAGCGTCGCATTTCTACTGGCCTTTTGACTTAAGATTTCTGCCAAACACAGTTCAATCCGCCATAGATTTTCTATTCGCTGTTAAAATCCGTAGCGAAGCAAGAGCAGGAAACCTGCCGCAATACAGAGGGAGACTTTGGGTGCAACTGACAACCCGTAATACAGTCAACCTGGCAAGCAGGGTTTATGAGCTGTTTTTGAAATTTGCCTCGAATACAGGCGTGCTCTTTGATCAGCGCGACAAAGGCTGGGGCGTTTCCCGCCCGACTTTTTCAGTTGTATCAGGTTTGAAAACGCATCCACTATATATCAAAGAGATCTGCCTTCCTGGCATCGGGCAAGGATGCCAGCCAACAGCTAACGATAGCGCCATGCAAAGCCAAAACGGGACCTCCGCCACAGCTTTATGCAGGTATATCACCGCCGTGCCCCAATCGCGTTCAGACAAATCGGCATCACATTACCGATACTGAGCCCTCAGGACATATTGGATAAGGCCCCCGAACAGCCAGGGTAGGTGCACATGCGTTCCACATCTGAAATTCAATCTCTCGTCAATCGCCGCCAGAAGAACAAAAGCCTGGAAGCGCCGTTTTATAATGCTGCCGAGATTCTTGATCTGGATATCGACGTTATTTTTGGCAAACACTGGATTTTCGTCGCAGTTGACCCCGAGCTACCCGAGCCCGGCGACTGCGTCACCGTTGAAATTGGTAATGCTTCGATCCTGATCTTGCGTGGCGACGATATGGAACTGCGCGCCTTTCACAATGTCTGCCGCCATCGTGGTGCCCGGTTGATTGACGAACGTGCGACCACCATCGGCAATATCGTCTGTCGTTATCACGGCTGGAGCTATAACGAGGATGGCGAGCTGATCCTGGCAGAACATATGGGGTCAGGGTTCGATAAAAGCTGTCATGGCCTGAAAACGGTGCATGTCCGCTCAATCGCCGGACTTATTTTCATCTGCCTGGCAAAAGACGCCCCTGAAGATATCGAAGACCTTGCGCGCACGATGGAACCCTATATTGCGCCGCATGACATCGCCCATTGCAAGGTTGCCCATTCCTCCGAACTGATAGAGGAAGGCAACTGGAAACTGACGATGGAAAATAACCGGGAATGTTACCATTGCGAGGGCAATCACCCACAATTGACCGTTCCGCTTTCTGAATTCGGGTTTGGCTTCTCGCCTGATGAACTTGACGAGCGCCGTTCCGGCGACGTCAAAAAATACCTTGAATCCGTCGCGCGCGATCATCAACGCTGGGAAAGCTGCGGCCTGCCATCGGCAGAGGAAGACCACCTTGCCAATGTGACGGGTTTTCGCACCATGCGCCTTCCGCTCAGCTGGGAGGGGGAATCACATACCCTTGACACCAAGGTTGCGTCAAAAAAACTGCTGGGCTCCTTTACCGATGCCAAATTGGGCGGGCTGAGCTTCTGGACGCATCCCAATTCCTGGCATCACTTCATGAGCGATCACATCGTGACATTCTCTGTCCTGCCCCTCGCACCAAACCGGACATTGGTGCGCACAACCTGGCTGGTTCACAAGGATGCCATCGAAAACCAGGATTACACCCTGGATAACCTGACTCAGGTTTGGACGATGACCAACCTTCAGGATGCAATGCTTGTGCGCCTTGCCCAGCTTGGCAGTGAGCAGCCGGCCTATGAGCCTGGTCCCTATTCCACATTCACCGAACCGCATGTCGAGGCATTCTGTGACTGGTACATCAAGCGGTTGCAAAACCATTTTGCCGAAACCAAAGCTGAACTGGCTGCCGAGTAAGCGGGCCACACCGCCTGATAGCGGAAAAAAGGGACAATGCCCAAATGGCTGACGAGAAACTGACCGAGGTAACCCGCGTACCCTTGTGGGACCCTGAACAGGATGACGTGCTGGTATGTCGTCAGGTGCGTCAGGAAACCCACGATGTAAAGACATTTGTCTTTTCTGGCCGGGAACCCCGCGCCTTTCGGTTCTATCCCGGTCAATATATGACATTTGACCTACCAGTCGAAGGCATGGTCACGCGCTGCTATACCATTTCCGCCTCCGCCGCCCGACCCTATCGTGTTGAAATCACCGTCAAGCGCGTCCCCGGCGGCCCCGGGTCCAACTGGCTGCATGATTACATGGTACCCGGCAAAGAGGTAAATGTATCAGGCCCGGGCGGCGAATTTACCGCTGACGCAACAGGCGAGGACAAACTCCTGTTCCTGTCGGCAGGCAGCGGCATCACCCCCATGATGTCGATGACACGAACAGCCTGTGATCTATCGGAACCCTCCGATCTGCATTTTGTTCATGCGGCCCGTTCGCCTGCCGATATTATTTTCCGCGACGAACTTGCCCTGCTTGCCACACAAAACCCGTCGCTTAAACTCGCCTTTACCTGTGAAACCGCCTCTGCCAATCATAGCTGGAGTGGTTACACGGGGCGCCTCAGTCTCCAGATGTTGTCCCTGATGTCGCCGGACTTTCTGGAACGCAAAATATTCTGCTGCGGCCCGGCCCTGTTTATGGAAGGGGTGCGGAACATGCTGCAGCAGGCGGGCTTCAATATGGAAAAATATTACGAAGAAAGTTTTGATTTTGGAGCCGAAACCGCAGGTGATCTTGAAGAATACGCCTCTGTCGCCCCTGAAATCAGCGACCAGACTTTCCGTGTGAGTTTCCCCAAAACCGGCCATGTTGTGGAATGCGGCCCGGGAATGACGGTTCTGTCCGCAGCGCGCGAGGCAGGACTTTTACCCGTATCTTCCTGTCAACGCGGCATCTGCGGAACCTGTAAATCGAAACTGATTTCCGGTCAGGTTGATATGCAACACGGTGGTGGCATTCGACAGCGCGAAATTGACCAGGGCAAGATCCTGATCTGCTGTTCAACCCCTCTTTCTGATATTGAAGTCGAAATCTGACCCTATCGACGAAATCACGTTAATTCGGCCTCTTCAACCACCGTCGGGCGGCGCAAGGCTTGAGGCGTACAACCGTAGCGACGGCGAAACATACGGCTTAAATGCGAGGAATCACAAAACCCGCAATCTACAGCCACCTGCGCCACCGATTTTTGACTGCGTTCAATCAAATGCCGGGCCAGATCCAGACGAATATTCAAAAATGCAACCTGCGGAGAGGTATCCAGACTCAAGCGGAAATGGCGTTCAATCTGCCGTTTGCTATTGCCCATGCGCCGGGCAATTTCCTGCACCGATAAAGGTGTATCGATATGCTGCTGCATAATCAAAAGCGCACGCTGCACGATAGGGTCACGGGTTTTTAAATCGAGTGGAATTCCCGGCTGCGGATTTTCCGCCTGCAAAGCATCGTCAATAATCATGATATGCAGGCTTTTGTTGGCTTGGGCCCGCCCGACATGCTTGTCGACCAAATAAGCCGCCAAATGCGCCGAACTTGCACCGCCCGAACAGGTCAATCTGTCACGATCAACCACAAAGATCTGATCTGCAACAGGGTCAAGCCCCTCGAACTGCTCCATAAAATCAGAATGGTGAAACCAACTGACACAGCATCGATACCCATCGAGCAAACCGGCCTGATGCAGCAAAAACGCACCGGTACAAATGCCAACCAGGGGAACCCCCGCTTCTGCAGCTTCATGCAAAAAGCGATGATAAACCGGGTTAAGATGCGGTGTTTCGTCCATCAGTCCGCCCACGACAACGATATAATGAAACCGTTCCGGCCTTCCCAGGCGTTCTTTGGGCTGCACGGTAATACCGCTACTTGACGTCACCGGGTCCATTGTATCGGAAAGAACGGTCCATTTACATAATATGGGGCGGCTCCGGTCCCCTTCATCTGCGGCAAGGCGCAGAACATCAACAAAGTTGGCAAAGGCACACAGGGTAAAACGGTTTGCCAGAATAAAGCCAACCGACAGGCGCGGCGCTTCCGTTTTCGGCTTGATCAGCCGACCATCAGAAGACCTGACATCCTTGACCGGCAAGTCACTATGCGCGCCCATATCTCCCCGATCTTTAAAAGGTTTCTATAATTGTCGTAGCGATAATCCCGGATTGACGCAAACATTCTATTTTCTGGCGCAAAAAAACGCCAGATTATTTCACAGCATTCGCGCGCCCTCTTTACCTGAAGATGCCGGCAGGATTGCCCCGCGATATCCCGGCATTTTGGTTACGGGTTTTGCCGATGACAGCTTTCGACCGGAGAAAACGCCCAGACACGTCCATCAGACATTTGAAATGGAACGGAACAGATCCAGTGAGCGACACTTCATACATTCTGCGCATCGCCTGTGACGACCGGCCTGGTATTGTGGCGGCAGTAACGTCGGCCCTGGCATCGCGCAATGCCAATATCATTGAATCCAACCAGTTTCTGGATCGCCCGACGAACCAGTTTTTTCTGCGCATTGCCGTCAGCACCCCTGCCGATCTGGATAAATCCCAGGTCGAACTGATGTTAAGCCCGGCAGTTGACCGCTTTAACATGAAGCTAAAGGTCCAGGACCTGTCGCGTCGGCCAAGAATCATCATCATGGTTTCAAAATTTGACCATGCGATGCTTCATCTTCTGTATCAAATCAAGGTGGGCTGGCTGGAAGCGGACGTGGCCGCCATCGTATCCAACCATGAAACGGCCCGTAAAATCGCCGAACAGGAAGGCATTCCCTTCCATTACATGCCGGTTAACAGGGAAAACAAGGTTGAACAGGAAGCTGCCCTTTCCGACCTGATAACGGAAACAAATGCCGAACTGGTGGTTCTTGCCCGCTACATGCAGGTTCTGACCAACGAATTTTCCAATAAATTCTTTGGCATGATCATCAATATCCACCATTCGTTCCTGCCATCCTTCAAGGGGGCAAAGCCCTATCACCAGGCGCATGAACGCGGTGTGAAACTGATTGGGGCAACCGCCCATTATGTGACACCGGACCTTGATGAGGGGCCGATCATTGAACAGGAAACCGAACGGGTCAGCCACGCCATGTCGGCCGAGGATTTTGTCGCAACCGGCCGGGATATCGAGGCGCGTGTTCTGGCCCGCGGGATCAAATATCACCTCGAAGGTCGTGTCATGCTTAACAATACACGCACCGTCGTTTTCACCTGTTAATTCGCCGGAAAAGATCGAAAAACGGATCACAAGCACAATCAAAAGGACCCGAAAACATGGCCGCATTTCCAGAGAAGGCAAAAGTTGTCATCGTTGGCCTCGGCGGCATCGTAGGCGCCTCGGTGGTGCATCATATGATTGAAAATGGCTGGGACGATATTGTCGGCATCGACAAATCCGGCATCCCGACCGACATTGGCTCGACGGCACATGCCTCGGATTTCTGCTTTGCCACCAGCCATGACCTGCTGTCCTGCTGGACGACCATGTATTCGATGAATTTCTATGAAAAGATGGGGCATTATGCCCGCATCGGCGGCCTGGAAGTGGCCCGCGTTGGCGATGATGAACGCATGGCGGAACTCAAACGCCGGGTTGATTCCGGCAAGGCCTTTGGCACCAATGTCAAAATCATCAATGCCGCCGAAGCCAAGGAAAAATTCCCGCTGCTTGAAGAAGACATGATCCAGGGTGCGATGTGGGACCCCGATGCAGGCCTTGTCACCCCGCGGTCGCAAACCGTGGCGGGCAAACTGGTCGATCAGGCGATTGCCACAGGCAAGCTGCAGGCATTTGGCAATACATCGGCGCTGGAACTAACCAGCGAGAATGGCCGCATCACCGGTGTACGTACCGAACGCGGCACCATCATGGCCGATTATGTGGTTGTTTGTGCAGGGCTTTGGGGCCGTCTGATTGCCGAACTGGCCGGTGAAGACCTGCCGGTTATGCCGGTGGACCATCCGCTAACCTTTTTCGGACCGTATAACGCATTTGAAGGTACGGGTGTTGAAATCGGCATGCCGCTTTTGCGGGATCAGGGCAATTCGGCCTATATGCGCGATACCGGCGACCCCAAAAGCACCGAAGGCGGCCAGATCGAATGGGGTTATTATTACGAGGAAAATCCCCGCCTGGTGCATCCGCGCGAACTACTTGAAAAACACCAGGCGCGTCTTTCGCCCTCCCAGCGCGATCTGGAGCTTGAGGACGTGATCGAGCCGCTGGAACGGGCAATGGAACTGACCCCGATCCTGACTGAACTGGGCTTTAACGAAAGCCATTCCTTTAATGGCCTGTTGCAGACATCGATTGATGGCGGTCCATCTATAGGGGAAAGCCGCAAACTGCGCGGTTTGTGGTATGCGGTCGGCATCTGGATCAAGGACGGGCCGGGTATGGGTAAACTGCTGGCAGACTGGATGACACATGACCGCACCCATATTGATCATCACGCCATTGACTACAGCCGTTTCAACGATTTCCAGCTGAGTGAACAATATATTTATGACCGGTGCTGGGAAACCGCAAAAAAAATTTACAATCCACCGATCCACCCGCGCGAACCCTTTGCCAATGCACGCGGTATTCGCCGTTCGCCGTTTTACGAACGCGAAGTCGAACTGGGTGGCTATTTCATGGAACTGGGCGGCTGGGAACGTGCGCATGGTTACGCCGCCAACGAACATCTGCTGGAAAAATACGCCGATCAGGTTCCCGTGCGTGAAAACGAATGGGACACCCGCCATTTCTGGCGCGTATCCAACGCCGAACAGCTGGAAATGAGTGCGGATTGCGGCATCATCAACCTGTCGCATTTCCACATGACCGACATTGAAGGCCCCGATCACGTCGCCCTGATGGAATGGCTGTGTGTTGCCAAGGTTGGTGGGGATAACAATATCGGCAAGGGTATTTATACCCATATGCTCGATGATGAAGGCAATGTCCGGGCCGACTTTACCGTGTTCCGCATGGAAGACCGCTGCCGCCTGGTTAACGGGGCCGATGCCGGCCCGCGCGATTTGATCTATATGCGCCGCGTTGCCGAGGATAAGGGCTTTGACGTGACCATCACCGATGTCACCGAAAAATACACGACTGTCGGCATCTGGGGCCCGAATGCACGTGAAAACCTGCAAAATGTGGTCGACAACCCCGATGCGCTGAGCCTGGAAAACTTCCCGTTTGCCGCCATTCGCCAAATCAAAATTGCCGGTAAAACCGTTACCGCATTTCGCATTTCCTATGTTGGGGAACAAGGCTGGGAACTTCATATGCGTTATGAAGACGGACTGGATGTCTGGGATGCGCTGCGTTCAACCGGTGTTATTGCGGTTGGCGTTGAAACCTATGCCAATTCGCGCCGCCTGGAAAAATCGCTGCGTTTGCAAAACGCCGATCTGATCACGCAATACAACCTTTATGAAGCCAATCTGGCCCGTCCCAAGGTCAAGGAAGCGGATTTCCGTGGCAAGGCCAAGCATGCCGAATATCGCGAACGCGACCATCAGCCGGCCATGCTGTGCACCCTTATTATGACCGATAATGTCGATAATCAGGGCGTTGCTCGTTACCCGTTGGGCTCGCTTCCGGTCATGGACCCGGAAACAGGTGAAACCCTGATCGACGAGTTGGGCCGCCGATCCTATACCACATCCATTGCCTATGGCCCCAGCATTGGCAAAAACATTGCGCTGGCTTATCTGCCACACGCCTATTGCCAGGAAGGCCGCAAACTCAATATTTCGTATTTTGACGAAATCTATCCGGTTGAAGTCGCTGGTATTGGCTACAAACCGCTTTATGACGCGGAAAACACAAAACCACGCAGTTAGCCACAGCAACAATATACAAACAAACGGGGCGGCCTGTTCGGTCCGCCCCATTTGCTCTTTCACGGGTTAAATTCCTGCGCCCCTATTTCCAGTAAACCGATTAAGTGCGGGGCAAAAGACCGCCACACATCCAGCCGAAAACGATGTTCGCCGTCCCGCCACAACACAATTGAAATACCTTCAAAAACAGTTCGGCATCCCTCTCCCGGCGCAATTTTATCCAGGTCGCGCGGGCAACCGATTGTCAGAAGGTCGCTCGCCGCTGGTCCCTCGATCAAAACCGTTATTTCACGGGCGGAAATATCGGTTAAACTATGAGGTGTGGTCGCATAAATCGTGGCACAAGCATCCATAATATCTGTGGCTTCGACCGCTCTTGCCTGCAAACACCATTCATCCGGGCCAAGACAAATGATTTCGCGACTTGCATTTTGCGCACGCGCACCAATGCGCGTTGGCATTTCCAACCCAATCGCCACCGACATGGCCGCCAGCCCTGCCTGACGCAAACGTAGCGAAAACCGGCCCATCGGGCCCATCAAACCAACCGAAACGGCCTTGCCTGTTACAAGCGGACCCGGCGTGAAGGCATGTGTCAATACTGTCATCCTGTCGTCTCCGCGTTAAAGTTTCAGCCGTGCGCCTTCGGGGTCGTAAAACACGGTCCCGGTGACTTCCGCCGCGATCACGCCTTCGGGCATGGGGATGTAAATGGTATCGCCCAACTTGTCATGCCCGCCTTCAACCAGGGCAAAGGCAATCGGGCGGCCCGCAGCATCACTGTGATAGGAAGACGTCACATGACCGACCATTTTCATCGGAATGGGCTGATTGGGATCCAGCACAATTTGCGCGCCTTCTTCCAGTTTGGTTTTTCCATCACGGCTCAAAAGGCCGACAAGCTGTTTGCGCCCTTTTGCCACCAGGTCAGGGCGTTCCAGCCCGCGTTTGCCGACAAAATCGGGTTTTGATTTGCCAATCGCCCAGGAAATACCGGCATCATAGGGTGTTACCGTGCCGTCCGTATCCTGGCCAACAATGATATACCCCTTTTCGGCGCGCAAAACGTGCATGGTTTCGGTGCCATAGGGGCAAATATCGTATTGCTGGCCTGCTTCCCACAGGATCTCCCACAATTCACGCCCATGCGCCGCCGGCACGTTCACTTCAAATCCCAACTCGCCGGTAAAGCTGACGCGAAACAGACGTGCGGGTAAGCCAGCGACCTTGCATTCGGCAATCGACATATGCGGGAAGGCGTCAGCGGAAATATCAAGCCCCTCCACCAGCGGTTCCAGCAATTTTCGGGCATTTGGCCCGTTCAGGGCGATGGTCGCCCATTGCTCCGTCGTCGAGGTCAGCCAAACATCAAGGTCCGGCCATTCGGTTTGCAAGTAATCTTCCATCATGTTCAGCACACGGGCAGCCCCGCCCGTTGTGGTGGTGACATGGAAGCGATCCTCGCTCAGGCGGCCAATAACGCCGTCATCGCGAATAAAACCGTCATCCCCCAGCAACAGACCATATCGGGTGCGGCCCGGTGCCAGTTTGGTCCAGGGGTTGGTATACATGCGGTTCATAAATTCCACTGCATCCGGCCCGACAACTTCGATCTTGCCCAGCGTGGAGGCATCAAACATGCCAAGGCTGGCCCGTGTTGCCCGGCACTCCCGCGAAACGGCGGCATCCATATCCTCGCCATCCTTGGGGAAATACCACGCCCGTCTCCACATGCTGACAGGCTCAAACACCGCGCCATTTTCCTCCGCCCAGCTATCAATCGGTGTTTTGCGGGTTACATCAAAATGATCCCCCTTATGATAGCCGACAAACGCCCCGAAAGTTGTGGGGGTATAAGGCGGGCGGAAGGTCGTCAAACCAACCTTGGGTTGCGGTTTGCCAAGGGCATCGGCGGCAATGTTCAACCCGTTGATATTGGACATTTTGCCTTGGTCGGTCGCCATACCGTTGGTGGTATAGCGTTTGACATGCTCGATCGAGTGCATGCCTTCTCGAACCGCCAGGCGCAAATCCTTGGCCGTCACATCGTTCTGATAATCGACAAAGGCGCGGGCCTTGCCCGGATTAAGGTCGGTCGGCAATTCCTTGTGGCTTACCCCGGTACCTGGGCGATCCGATGCCACATCATAAGTTGCGGCAACCGCATCCCGGCCCAAATGACGGGCGACAAGTGCGCCCATTTCCGCACCATCATTCATGGCGGCACCAATGCCCCACAACCCGCGCCCTGCCCCGGCAATTTCACAATCTTCGGTTTTGCGATCCGGCAGGAAGGTCTGTTTTTCGTCATCCCAGGCCAGCGACCCTTTGGTATGGGAAAACAGATGCAGCGACGGCGTCCAGCCCCCCGACATCAGCAAACAGTCACATGCCAGTGTTTCGGGCGCACCGACCTTGCCATTGGAAACCGGGTTCACACGCACCGATTTGACCCGCAAGCGGCCTTCGGTACGGGTTGCCGTATAACCGGCGAGAACACGAATGGAGCGCGATTTCGCCCCTTCCAGCAGGGCGGCATCCGGGTTGGCGCGGGTATCGACAATCGCCTGAATTTTCGTTCCCGCATCGGCCAGGTCAAAGGCGGCATACCAGGCACTGTCATGGCTGGTCACGATAACGGCCGTATCGCCCACCCGCACGCCATAGCGGTTCAGGTATGTTTGGGCGGACCCGGCCAGCATCACACCGGGGCGGTCATTGCCATCAAAAACCAGCGGTTTTTCCAGCGCACCCTGTGCCAGAATGACCTGTCCTGCCCGCACACGCCACAGGCGTTCGCGCGGCATATTGGCGGCTGGTGCCGGTAAATGATCCGTCAGCTTTTCACACAGGGCGACCATATTCTGGTGATAATAGCCAATCGCCGTTGTCCGGGTCATCACCCGTGCGCCCAGCGATGTCAGCTCTGCCACTGCCTTTTCAACCCAGTCCCAGGCCGGGGTTCCATCAAGCACCGCCTGCGGTTCGCTTAGCAGCGTTCCCCCTGCCTCGGTGTTTTCATCCACCAGTGTTACCCGCAACCCGGCCCGCGCCGATGCCAGGGCGGATGCCAAACCGGCAGGCCCGGCCCCGATCACCAGCACATCGGTATGCAGATAGCGCGATGCGTAGTGATCCGGGTCATTTTCGGTCGGCGAAACGCCAAGCCCCGCCGCCGCCCGGATGAAAGGTTCATAGACCTTGTCCCAGAAGGATTTCGGCCACATAAAGGTTTTGTAATAAAACCCGGCCGAAAACAGCATATAGGCCCGGTCATTGACCGCCCCAACATCGAATTCAAGGCTGGGATATCGGTTCTGGCTGGTGGCTTCCAGCCCGTGCCAGATTTCCTGCACGGTCGCACGGGTATTGGGCTCGAACCGGCCGGGGCCACGCCGCGTGCCCATCAGGGCATTGGGTTCTTCCGACCCGGCAGAAACCGGACCCCGCGGACGGTGATATTTAAACGACCGGCCCATCAAATGAATGCCATTCGCCAGCAGGGCCGATGCAACGGTATCGCCCTTAACACCGGTAATTCTTTTACCGTCGAAACTGAATTCAACCGGGCTTTGGTGGTCAATCCGGCCTCGTCCGGGAACGCGAAAGCTGCTCATTCCGATTTCTCCAGCAGATCGGATAATTCAGGGCGGGTTTCGCCAACTTTATAGGTAATCAGGAAACGGTCGCTTACGGTGTCACGCACCGCATTGAAAAACAGCCCGCAGCCATGTACATGACGCCAGCGTTCATAATGCGGCCCTTTGACATTGCTGCGGATAAACAGGAAATCGCGCCATTCTTCATCGCTTATCTGTTTGTTGGCCACATCGGGCCGCGCAACATGCGCCTGCCCGGCATAGGTAAATTCAAGCTCCGGCAGGGTCTGCTGGCAATAGGGGCAGTGGATCAGCAACATCTGCGCTCTCCTTAATGGGCAACGGCGGCAGCTGCGGCTTCGTCGATCAGACGGCCGGTGGCGAAACGCTCAAGGGTGAAAGGCGCATTGATGGCATGGGGTTCGTCCTTTGCCACCGTCCAGGCCAGCATATGGGCCGCACCCGGCGTTGCCTTGAAACCGCCCGTACCCCAGCCGCAATTCACATACAGGCCCGGCACCGGGGTTTTACCCAGAATGGCCGAACGGTCCGGCGTCACATCAACAATCCCGCCCCATTTGCGCAACATGCGCATGCGGTTGAAAATCGGGAAAATTTCGCAAATCGCCGCCACCGTATGCTCAATCAGCGGCAAACCGCCTCGTTGCGAATAGCTGGTATACTGGTCCGTGCCAGAGCCAATTACCAACTCGCCCTTGTCCGACTGGCTGATATAGGCGTGAACCGTGTTGGACATGACAACACAGGGGAAAATCGGTTTGACCGGCTCGGATACCAGGGCCTGCAACGGATAGCTTTCCAGCGGCATGCGCACCCCGGCGCTGTCCATCACGACCGAGGTATGACCGGCGGCCGAAACCGCGACCTTTTTTGCGCCAATAAAACCGCGCGCGGTTTCAACACCCGTCACCCGGCCATCCGGGCCACGGCGAATGGCCGTGACCGGGCAGTTTTGAATAATATCCACCCCGCGCATCGATGCCCCACGGGCATAGCCCCAGGCCACCGCATCATGGCGGGCCGTCCCGGCCCGGCGTTGCAGGGCAGCCCCCATCACCGGGAAACGGGCGGATGCCGAAATATCCAGCGGCGGACAATATTCCTTGGCCTCCTGTGGGGTTAACCAGGTATTGTCCACCCCGTTCAAGCGGTTGGCATGGATGTGGCGTTTGAAACTTTGAACATCATGCACATTATGCGCCAGCATCAAAACGCCACGATTGGAATACATGACGTTGTAGTTCAGCTCCTGGCTAAGACCGCCCCACAAATCCACGGCATGGTCGTATAAACGCGCGCTTTCATCATACAGGTAATTGGACCGGATGATGGTGGTATTCCGCCCGGTATTACCGCCGCCCAGCCAGCCCTTGTCGATCACGGCAACATTGGTAATGCCGTGTTCCTTGGCCAGATAATAGGCCGCCCCCAGGCCATGCCCGCCGGCACCAACGATGATCACATCGTATTCCGCCTTGGGCTGGCTATCGGGCCATTGCGGTTCCCAGTTTTTATGCCCGGTCAGCGCATTTTTCAGAAGCGATAACGCAGAAAAATGGGTCATGAGAAGCCAGTCCCCGAAATTTTTATGATGATTGACTTTATCAACTGCGAACATCCGCGAACTGAAGATTTGCGACAGTTTTGTAGTACGTTTACGCAGGACAACAGTTTCTTTGTCCCAGCCTAAGGCACAACAAAGCTGCAGTGGAAAGTCTATGAAAAATCCAAAAAAAATTATCAAACAAACCACACCTGCTCGCGGTCTGCACGCAATCTTCCTGCCACTATCCAGGCAGGTGCATGTCTTGTGTCGCAATTTTAACCTCGCATATCGGCAAAATTACGTGCGATCTGATTTTTCGTTTGACCTGTATGATGTTTTAATATTGTATTATGGTCAATCTAAATACAATAATCAGAACATATCAGCGGAGAGGCCTCATGAAAAAAACTACGTTTTGGTTCCAAGCGACACTTGCGGGAGCCGTCCTGTTCGGGGCGTCCTCGCTTAATGCCCAAACACTCAACGTTCAGATTTCAGCCGATTTACGCAGTTCTGAACCAGGTGTGAACCGTGATTCCCTATCAGATTCTGTTATGATGAATGTCGGTGAAGGGTTGGTTGCATTTGGTGAGGGGGGCGACATCAAACCAATGCTGGCCAAAAGCTGGGACGTTTCGGACAACGGCACCACTTACACATTTCACCTGCGTGATGATGTTGTTTTTCATAATGGCGCACCTCTTACGGCCGCCATTGTCAAACAAAGCCTGGATACGCTGCGTACCACACCAGCCTTCAACTGCGCCTCATTTTTTGATGGTTCGCGCGGGGCGGCGATTGAAAAAATTGATGCACCGGATACTCAAACAGTCGTCATTTCCCTGAGCCAACCCGACGCGATGTTTTTAAAATATACCGCGCAGTCGCAATGCGGCGGTATGGCAATCATGCATCCCGACAGTTTCTCAAAAGACGGCACATGGGATCACCCCATCGGCACCGGCCCCTTTGTTTTTGACAAATGGACACGTGGCGAACGGATTCATCTGACCAAATTCAAAGACTATAACCCGGTCGGAGAGAAAGTTGATGGCTATGCCGGGCGTAAAGAAGTTTTGGTTGATGATGTCAACTTGATCGTAACACCCGATAAATCCACCGCCGTTGCGGCCCTGCGCAGTGGTGATCTTGATATTTTGCCCTATTTGCCGCCCAGCGAAGCCAAGAACCTTATGGACGACCCAGCCTTTAAGGTCGTGGCCGAACCGCATGGCGGAATGATCACACTGTTGATGCAAACCACTGACCCGGTTCTGTCTTCGCGTGAAATGCGCCTGGCAATTGCCAAATCGCTTGATATTTCGCAAATCGTGGATGCGGCAACAAATGGCCTTGGCACGCCCAATGCGTCGCTTGTGGCAACGCGTTCCATTTATCATGATGCGATACAGGACAAACGGATCGATTATGCCCCGCAAGATGTCCCGGACCTTTTGAAAGCGGCAGGATATAAGGGTCAGGAAATCGTCATTCAAACCAACCGGCGCAATCCCATCAACGAAAATGTTGCCATCATCTCGCAGGCAATGTTGCAGATGAACGGCATCAACGCCCGGATTGAAGTTCTCGAATGGGCCACCCAGCTTGACCGTTTTCGCAATGGTAAATATCAGCTTTCCGCCTTTAATTATTCCAACCGGGCCGATCCGGCCCTGGCCTATAGCGCCGTAACAGCATCCAAAAAAGATCGTGGCAGTGCAATTTGGGATGATCCAAAAGCCATCGCCCTACTAAACGACGTACTGCAAACCCCCGATGGACCCGAACGTCAGGCCCTGTTTGATCAGTTGCACGAACTGTTCTTGCATGATGTGCCGATGCTCATGCTGGCGAACGGCATCGATGTTTCTGTTACCGCTGCCAATATCGAGGGCTATCGCACCTGGAACGGCTTCACACGCCTATGGGGTGTCGGGGTTAAAAAATAATCCGCAATACAAACCTCACAAGAAAAAACAACAGCTTTACGCGGTACTGGTTTTCTCGAAACCAGCCCCCGCGTAAAACGCAAAACACGCAAACAGGGGCGCACAATGCTCAGATTCATGGTTGCACGTTTGCTTACAGCCATACCGACGCTCATTTTGGTTTCAATTACCGTTTTCGCCTTGATCCGACTGATTCCGGGCGATCCGGTCACACTCATGCTGGGCGACAACGCAGACCAACAGGTTTACGAAACCATGCGCCGTCATCTCGGGCTGGATCAATCCATTCCCACCCAGATGTTTCTGTGGTTTCAGGCCCTGTTACATGGCGACTTGGGGCATTCCATCACCACCGGGGAACCGGTCATGCAACTTGTGCTGCATCGCTTCTTCATTTCCGCACAACTTGTGCTGATTGCCGTGGCAATCTCGGCAATTATCGCCGTCCCTTTGGGTATGGTTGCTGCCTGGCGCCAAAGCAGCGGCTTTGACCTGGGCGTTGTGATTACGGCAACAATGCTGATGTCGATCCCCACCTTTTGGGGTGGTTTAATGTTGCTGTTGTTTTTTGGTCTTAAACTCGGTTGGCTCCCGGTGATCGGATATGTCTCCATCGCCCATAATTTTTGGAGCGGGCTGATCTATCTGATCATGCCGGTTGCGTCCCTGGTGCTGCATGAAACCGGTATTCTGGTCCGTATGGCACGCGCATCAACCCTGGATGTTTTACGCCTTGATTACATTACTCATGCACGCGCCAAAGGCCTTTCAGACGCCGCTATCCTGACCCGGCACGTTGCCCGCAATGCGTTTGGCCCGACCTGGACCCTTCTGGGTCTTATTCTGGGTAATTTGCTAGGCGGTGTGGCTGTTATCGAAACCGTTTTTACAATCCCGGGCCTTGGGCGCCTGATTGTTGAATCTATTTTCGGTCGCGACTACCCGGTCTTGCAGGGCTGCCTGCTGTTTGTTGCGGTGACCTATGTGGTTGTCAATCTGATTATTGATCTGTGCTACCCCCTGTTCGATCCAAGGATAAAAGCCCAATGAGCTTGCGTAGAACAAACCAAATCCTGGGAAGCAGCCTGGTTGCCTTCTTCCTTGTTGTGGCTTTGTCAGGGTTGCTCTGGACACCGGAAAACCCGCTTGCCATTCATTTACAAGACAAACTTCTGCCTCCAGGGCCTGGCCACTGGCTGGGCACCGATGAATATGGCCGAGATGTTTTATCGCGCCTGATGGCGGCGGCGGGTACCAGCGTTTCGATTTCGACGTTGACGGTTTTATGCTCGGTCTTTTTCGGGCTGATCCTTGGCGCCCTGTCGGGATATTGCCGGGGCTGGGTGGACCGCACCGTTATGCTGTTCACCGACACGCTTCTTGCTTTTCCTTCCATGCTGCTCGCCCTTGCTTTGCTGTCCATCATGGGCACAAACATTTCCGGCGTTATCATCGCCCTGGGCTTGGCCTATTTACCGACGGTCACACGGGTTGTTCGGGGCTCGGTCATGTCGTTGCGCGAACAGGATTATATCGAAGCATCGCGTCTGATGGGGCACCCCGCCGGGTATACCTTGCTTGTCCATATTATTCCCAACTGCCTGGCACCGGTGATCGTGATCGCGACATCAATGTTTGGATCGGTCTTGCTGACCGAAAGTGCGCTGAGTTTTCTGGGGCTTGGCGTGCCACCACCCGCACCGACATGGGGCAATATGCTGGCTGGCGCACGGCCTTATATGGAACAGGCCGTATGGCTGGGGATCTTCCCGGGGCTGTGTATTTCGATGACTTTGCTGGGCATCAACCTGTTTGGCGACTATGTCCGCGACCGTTTTGACCCACGGATGAGGGGCCTGTGATGACTGACACCGAAATCTTGTTGAGTGTTCGCGCGCTCGACCTTGGGCTGGTCAGCCCCACTGATAACCGCATTGTAAAGGCCGCCAGCTTCGATCTGAAACCTGGCGAGGTTTTAGGCCTTGTCGGGGAATCCGGATCGGGCAAAACCATGCTTGGCCGCTCGCTTTTTGGGCTTCAGCCCGGTGTTGTGGTTCCCTATGGCGGAGACATCCTGTTTCAGGGGCGTTCGGTGCTGGACATGAAAGCCAAGGACCTGCGCCGCCTGCGCGGGGCCGAGATCGGTATGGTTTTTCAAGAACCCATGACGTCCCTGAACCCGTCAATGACAATTGGCCGACAGCTTAATGAACCGCTGCAAGAACATACCGACCTAAACGCAAAAGAACGCCGTACCCGTATTCTTGAAATTATGGAACGGGTGGGCATTCCTGCCCCGCAAGACCGGTTGGACGATTATCCCCACGAATTTTCCGGCGGTATGCGCCAACGGATTATGCTGGCATCGGCCATGTTGCTAAAGCCTGCACTGCTGATCGCGGATGAACCCACAACCGCACTCGATGCCCTTGTCCAGCGCAGCGTTTTGAAACTCATGCTGGAACTGACCAAAGAAGAAGGCACAGCATTAATTCTGATCAGCCATGATTTACCGATGGTGGCACATTATTGCGAACGCCTGCTTGTTATGCGCCAGGGAGAGATTGTTGAGTCCGGCCAAACAGCCGATATTTTAGCGACACCACAACACGAATATACCCGCAACCTGCTGCGTTCCATGCCAGAACGCGGACCCGTTCGTCTTTTCAATGATACCGACCAACCGATCCTCGAAACCCGTGATCTGGCAGTCGAATATAAATCCCGGTCGGGTTTGTTTGGTAAGGTCGACAAGAAAAAGGCGCTTCACGGCATTAACCTTACTGTGCGGCGCGGCGAAGTTGTTGCCATTGTTGGTGCTTCAGGCTCTGGCAAAACTACCCTTGGAAAGGCCATTGCCCATCAAATCAAAACCAGTGCGGGCGAAGTATTATTTCGCGGGCGGGTGGTTAAAAAAGGTAATGCCACATGGATGGATTATCGCCGAAATTGCCAAATGATCTTTCAGGATCCGTTTGGATCGCTTGATCCGCGCTTTACCATTCGGCGCACCCTGGCTGAAGCCCTGTATCACGAAAAAAATCTTCCCCGATCCCAACGGGAGGAGCGCATTTGCACTGCAATTGAAGAAGTCGGGTTAAAAACGGCCCATCTTGACCGCTTGCCCCATGAACTATCGGGTGGGCAACGCCAGCGCGTCGCCATTGCACGGGCCATCATCGGCCGGCCTGATTTCGTAATCGCGGATGAAGCCGTCTCGGCCCTTGATGTCACCGTGCGTGCGCAGGTGTTGGAGCTTTTAAGTAACCTGCAACATCGCTACGGCTTTTCCTGCCTTTTTATAAGCCACGACCTGGGTGTGGTGGAACAACTGGCGGACCGAGTAATTGTTATGCGCGATGGCAAAATTGCCGAAGAAGGGGCACGCAACCAGATATTTGATACCCCCAAAAGCGACTATACCCGCGCCCTGCTGTCGGCAATTCCCAAGCTGAACCGCACGGAAACCGGCGTTGTTTTAAGTTGGCGCTTTGGCGAACCCGATCTGACAACGGAGGCTGTGGGATGAGCCATAAAGACGGACTGATCCGCGCAACGCCTGAAAGTCACAAAACGGACCCTGCCATCATTTTAACCGTGCTTGACGAAATTGAACGCGCCGGCATTGAAATGCACAGCCTGCTGGTCTGGCATGATGGCGCATTGATCACCGAGGCCTATTGGGCACCTTACGGGCCGGACCGCTTGCATATGATGCATTCGGTCACCAAAAGTTTCACCTCTATGGCTGTAGGACTGGCCATAGAGGATGGCAAACTAAGCCTGACAGACCGGGTCATCGATTTTTTCCCGGAATTTAAAAAGTCGGCCGCCAGTGGCATCGAGGCCATGCAAATTCGTCATGTGCTTACCATGACCAGCGGTCACGCCTGTGGCATTTCCGGTGGATCATGGCGAAAACTCAAAACAAGCTGGGTCGAAGATTTCCTCAAACAACCCATTGTCTATGCTCCTGGCGAAATTTTTGTTTATGACAGCGCATGCAGCTATGTACTCTCGGCCATTGTTCAGCGTGTTTTAGGGCGAACCGTTCATGACTACCTTACGGATCGCGTCTTTACGCCCTTGCAAATGTCACCTGATATTCGCTGGGACCTAAGCCCTGAGGGGGTTAATAGTGGTGGCAACGGCCTGACCTGCCTGACGTCTGATTTGCTAAAACTGGGGATCTTGCATTTGCAACACGGCAAATGGAACGGGGATCAGGTTCTGCCTGAAAACTGGACCAAAGCCGCAACCGGCATGCAACTGCGTGATGTCTCGCTTGGGGTGTTAACCGGCGAGCATTATCTTGGTCCCGATGAAAGTGTTGGTGACGCAAGCCCGGAACGGCGCGAAGGATATGGCTATCAATGGTGGCGTGGGCCCCATGACAGCTACGCCGCGACGGGCCTGTTCGGCCAGGCCTGTATTGTACTGCCCAATGAACGGGCGGTCATCGCCTTCACTGCGGGCATGGACGACAATGACCGCCGCTTTCACGGCCTTATCCACGACGTACTGCGTCCTGCCCTGGGCACCTGGGACAAGCCCGATCTGCCAGGGAGGATCAATATGCTCGAACTTTGCCCGCCACCTGGCGAAAGCTGGTCGCATGCACCACAAAACTGGGCTGGAACCTATACAGCCGAACCCAACGATCAGGGCATCACTGCCCTTCGTCTGGAACAATCCGGTCGCGATATTGTCTTTGTTCTGAAAGACCATCGCGGGGCACACCGTATTCAGGCAGGACTGGGACACAGGGTTGAAAGTGTCACAACCATGAGCGGCGCACGCCTGCACCATGCCTATGAACCCGATGAAGGCTTTGCCGTAGCAGCATGGGCTGCATGGTCAGAAATGGATGACGAAGGTTGGCACATTCTAACATTTGACTGGGCCTTCATCGAAACCGCATTTCGCGATACGGTAGGCTGCAAACTGCGAAATGGTAAATTGCGGATGTTCCGGCAGGTGAATGTGAATTCGTCCATTCTGTCGCTGCCCGAAATAAAAGGGCACCTGACCCAAAACGCCCGTCAAAAAGAAACCGCATCATGACAAAGCACCGCATCGCAGACATGACGGCGACTGAATTTGCAGCGCGGGTGAAAGAACCGACGGTCATTCTGGTGCCACTTGGGTCACAAGAAGTACAAGGCCCCCATTGCCCGATGGGGGATTACCAATTGGCGGAACGCCTTGCCGTCATGGCAGCACAGGATGCAGGCCCTTGCGCGCTGGTTGCGCCGGGCCTCCCCTTTGGGTATGCCGATTTTTTCCGCGATGTTGCCGGTGGCATGCAATTGCGTCCCGAAACCTTCAAGGCGGTCCTGCGCGATATGCTCGACAGCCTGCTTGACCACGACCTTAATCGTCTTCTGATTTTTAACGGCCATACCACTAACGCCTCGCTGATCTCGCAAGTCGTGCGCGATATTCGCCGTGATCGAGGCATTATGGTGCCATCACTTGATATTTGGAAAACCATCCCGGACAGCCTGTTAACAACACTGTTTGGTGATGCAACCGTGCGCGGACATGGCGGCGAACCCATAAGTTCGGTCGCGCTGCATTTATACCCGGAACAATGCCGTCTCGACCTTAGAACAGCAAAAACACGCCGCAAAACCGCCCTTGGTTTCCCTGTGCGCGGTGTGTCTGGCGTCACGTTTGACGGCATTTCTCTTAATCTGCCGCTAAACGCCAAAGAGGTTGATGAAAACGGATTGCTTTCCGGTTCAGCCGCTTTGGCATCATCGCAGCATGGCGAAAAACTCGCTCAGCATATCACGAACATAACAGCCGACCTGATCCGTTGTTTGCTGCGTGCTGATCCCAAAAATCCGTTTATACCGGAGGTATCATGAACCGCTATCGTATTGATCCTTTACCGGCACCGCTTGATCCGGCTTTGCGGGCAAAGCTGGAGCAGGTTGAAACAGCTACCCTTGGTCATGTACGACTAACCGGATTTGCCAATCGGACCATTCAGGCGCTTGATAGCAAACAAACGGTGCGGGTCGGTGTCGCTGTCACCCTGGCCCTGCCGCCCATGTGCTCTACACTGATGCACTACGCGGTTAGCAAAATCCGCCCTGGCGACATGCTGGTCGTGGACCGGTTGGGCGACGACCGCCACGCCTGCCTTGGCGGGGCGGTGGCGCGTGCGGCAAAACAGGCAGGTGCTGTTGGTGTTGTCATCGACGGCCCCGTCACCGACATCAACGAAATTCTCGATGAAGGCTTGCCGGTTTGGTGCCGTGGGGCATCGTCTTTAACAACAAGAAGACTGAATTTGGGTGGCACCTTCAATCGTCCCATCGCATGTGGCAATGCGCCTGTATTACCGGGGGATATTGTTCTGGCCGACGCATCCGGCGTCGTTTTTCTGCCTGCCGATGAAGCAGAAAACGAAGCCGATGCCGGCATTGCCCGCCAGGGCCGTGTCGCCCGCACCATGGAACGCCTGCAAAACGGCGAACGTCTGGGCGACATTACCGGCGTTGTTAAACAGATCGATGACGCCATCGGTGCAAACGCGGATACAGAGACAAAAACATCATGACATCCCCCGAATTCACCCTTCCCTTGCTGCCTGTCCCGCAAGATATTCCCGGTGTTTTAAGCATTGACGCGCCCAAAGCCCCGCTGGTGCCACTGGTTTTTGACAGCCCACATAGCGGTCTTGACCTTCCTGCCGATTTTCATCCTGCGGTCGACGTGGATGCGGTGCGCGTTTCAGCCGACACCCATGTTGATGATTTATTTGCCGCCGCACCTGATTATGGCGCCCCCCTGCTACGTGCCCTGTTCCCGCGCAGCTTCCTTGATGTGAACAGGTCCCTGTCTGACATGGATGTCAGCATGGTTGACGGGGACTGGCCCTATCCCACACGTTCCAGCAACACCGCCAAACGCGGCATGGGCCTTATTTGGCGCAAGGCATGGGACGACACCGCCATGTATGACCGCCCGCTGACCATTGCCCAGGCCCGCGACCGCATCCTTACCTATTGGCTTCCTTATCACAGTGCGCTTCGTCGGTTACTGGATGCCGCATACGGCCAGTTTCGCACCGTCTATCATGTCAACTGTCATTCCATGACCAATATCGGCCATACCATGTCGTCCGACGGAAAAGGGGCTTCACGCCCTGATATTTGCATTGGCGATCTTTATGGGCGTTCCGCAGGAACCGAATTTACCAACCTGTTATGCGAGATTCTGCGCGGTGAAGGCTTTGTCGTTGAAATGAACAAGCCCTTCCGGGGGGCCGAACTGACAGAGGCCTATGCCAACCCGGCAATTGGCCGCCATGCGGTGCAATTCGAAATCAATCGCCGCATGTATATGGACGAAACCACCCGCGAAAAAACGGCTGACTTCCCGGCATTCAAAGCCGCAATGACCCGGCTGAGCGAAAAATTGGCGGCCTATGCAAAGGACAAAGCAAACTGATGGCAAAACTGAATTTTTACCGCCTTGACCGCAGTGCCATGTTTTCGTTGCAAAGCGACCCGCGGTTTTCCTACTGCACCTATGTGCCGAAAAACTATGATCCGGCAGGCGAGAAAACATATCCGCTGGTCGTTCTGATTCACGGCAGCATGCGCAACGCCTATGAATTGCGCGATCAGTTTGTCGATTTCGCCGAAGCCCAACAATGCGCATTACTAGCACCGCTCTTTCCCTGCGGGATCGAAAGCCTGGACGATTTCAACAATTACAAGCATCTCCGTTATGGCGATGTTGCCTATGACACTGTTCTTCTCGACATGATCGACGAAGTATCCGGCATTTTTCGCCTTCACAGCAAAAAGTTTATGATGCACGGGTTTTCTGGTGGGGGCCAATTTGCCCATCGTTTTTTGTTACGTCACCCCGAGCGTTTATCGGCCATTTCAATCGCCGCACCAGGCACCGTTACCCTTGCCGATAACAATACCCCCTGGTGGGTTGGCACCGCAGATATGGAACACCAATTAGGCGCGCCCCTGCGGCCCGAAATTATGCAAAATATTGCCGTGCAGCTTGTGATTGGCGCGAATGATACATCACCCGAGGGTACAATGGTTGGTGAAAAATCAACATTTTGGATGGAAGGCATAAATGATTCTGGCCATACCAGAATGGAACGCCTTAAAAGTCTCGCCCAAAATCTGTCTGATATTGGCGTTGGTGTCGAAACGGAAATTGTGCCGAATGCAGGCCACGAAGGCGATAAAATCCAGCCGCCAGTAAAAGATTTTTTTACCCGGTTTCTCAATGGTTAAAACACTAATCTGACTTTTCATCAATTGAGGTCCGGCTGAGATGGCGATAGAGGATGTCAACCGCACCTTCTTTGTCGCCCTTCTCAAGGGCATCTAAAATAGCCAGATGATCTCGGGCCGATTTTTTTATCCGTTCTTCGGTCAAACGGGTAAATTCAACAAACTCCGTCATACGGCGCAAATTATTCTGTCGCGCAATACTTTCGCTCAAAAAACGGTTATTAGCCCACGATACAACTGTCGAATGGAAATTGGCGTTCGCCTCGAACCAGGCACTACCGGAAGTTTCCGCCAATGGGCGTTGCAAAATCGCAGTTTGTGCGCTGCGCAAGTCTTGCAATTGCGACATCACAGGCTCAAAGCTGCTCTCACGAATGGCACCACACTCAATAATAATCCGATAAGCATAGCTCTCGTTTATGGCTTCGTGACGATCCAGGGTTTCGGCAAACCGCCAACCATGCCCGGTTCGGCGTTCCGCCAAACCTGAATTGGCAAAACGCATCATGACACGCCGCACAACGCCGCGTGATCTACCAAATTGTTCTGCCAGTTCAGCTTCGGAAACTTCAACGCCAATATGCCCGCTGGCACGCGCAATCATGATCTTTTCGTACAAATCCTCCAACTCTGATCGCGGCAACCAGGCGTCGATATCAAATTGTTCGGATGCGATGCCGGCAAAACGAAAACCCACATTCGGAATTTTTGAAAATACGCCAAAGTGCTCCAGTATCTGCAAAACGCTTCTTACTGGTGAACGCGATGTCCCCAGTTCGTTGGCGAGCTTTATTTCCGATACATGTTCACCCGGTTCCCAGTGACCATTTTGGGCCAAATGGAGAACCTTCCTCGCCAGCTCTGCCTGTAGGTCGCTTAAAGATTTTTGAAGAACGTCACCCGGCAAACCTGGCCTCCTTTAATTCCGCAAGATCAGTTTCATCAGGCATTCTACAAAAAATATATTGATGATCCGAAAATTTATGCCCCAAAACCACAAAATAAACCGGACCTGACGAAAACAGGCAAACACACATCAACCATTTGCCGCCTCGGGCGGTTCTGGGATGCGATGTCTTGTATCGCCACCCTGGGCCGCCATCATGCGCATGTCATAGCCATTGGGGGTTTGGTGAATGCGCAGGCCAAATTCCGGCAAAATCGCAAAAACATGGTCAAATATATCAGCCTGTATGGCCTCGTATTCCAGCCATTTGACGGTATTGGTAAAAGCGTAAATCTCGATTGGCACACCCTCGGGGCCAGCTTGTAACTGACGCACCATCAATGTCATATCCTGTCGGATGTCATGGTGATTGCGCAAATAAGCCGTCAAATAGGCCCGCAAAGTACCCAAATTGGTCAGGCGACGCCCATTCACCAACGAGGATAAATCCACATTGCGGCTATGATTGAATTGTTCGATCTCGGTGATTTTGTCGTCCAGATACGGGGCCAGCAGTTGGCCGCGATACAGGCGTTTCAAATCGCTTTCCGTTAAAAAACGCACACTTGTCGCATCAAGGTTAAAGCTGCGCTTGATCCGGCGTCCACCAGATTCACTCATGCCCCGCCAGTTTTTAAAGGAATCGGAAATAAGGGCATAGGTCGGAATGGTGGTAATTGTATTGTCCCAGTTACGGACCTTAACAGTGGTCAGGCCAATATCGGTCACATCGCCGTCCGCCCCATATTTGGGCATTTCCAGCCAGTCCCCCACCGACAACATCGTATTTGCCGAAAGCTGGATACCAGCGACAAGCCCCAAAATCGGGTCCTTGAAAACCAGCATTAAAACTGCCGTCATCGCACCCAGACCACTTAACAGAATCACCGGAGATTGCCCGATCAAAATCGAAACACTCAACAATCCTGCCAGGATCGAAGCCGCAAGTTTTACCCCCTGAAAAATACCCCGGATGGGCAAATTGCGCGCTGTAACGTTAAATCGCAGCCCGTCCAGAGCCGTATCAAGCAGGGAATACAGCGACATCAACGCAAAAAAGATAATCCATAATTCCGATACGGTATAAAGCAGCTCAATGGGAACGGTCCCATCGGCAAGCCACAGACCGGCCTGGACATGCACAATAATTCCTTGTGCAACAAGGGCGACACGCCCAAACAGCCCATGCCCCACCATCACCTTTTGCCAGTGATGCTGATGACTGCCGCCAATCCCTTCAAGGGAGGGCAACACCCAGCGATGCAGCGTGATATGAATAAGCACTGAAATGCCAAAAATCAGCACAAGAACAATCAAAATGGCAAGCGGATCGGCAAATTCATCCAAGGATGGATAAAGCCCCAACAACCATTGCACCAATTGTTCCTGCATTTTCTTCTCCACATAACACAATCAGGGATGAACCTAATTGAAACAGGCACAACAAAGCAATGCACAGGATCACGCTGTTGCTGCCATTTTGCGACGGAGATACAAATCCCATAGCACAAAAAATCATGCAATCACGCTCGGAATCAAAAAAGGGCGCGCCAACTGCACGCCCTTTCCTTGTTGGTACTGTTTTATTCTACACCCTCGCCAATATCCCAAAACAAACCCGCCATGATTTGCAAGGCTTCACGACTTAGGCTTTTTAAGACATGCTCATTGGGGGCATGCTGGGAACAACCGGCATAGGAATGCGGTATCCAGACGGTTGGCATGCCCAGAATATAGGCGAATGTTTCATTGGGCAGCGACCCGCCAAGATTGGGCAGCACGGCAGGCGATTTGCCTGTTGTCCGCATCAGGGAATCCCGTGCGCGCAGCACCCAGGCATGATCAGGATCAAGCCGTGTGGCCCGGAAAAAACCCTTCTCGGCCGGGGTGATCACGACATCGGTAAAACCGTGCTTATCAAGATGACGGCGCAAGGCGGGCAAAATATCGTCCGGGTCCGTGCCAACAACATAACGCAACTGGCAATGCGCAATCGCGGCCGGGGCAATCGCATTGACCGGCTTTTCCGGGTTGCCACTTTTCATTGCCAAAATCGCAAAACTGTTCCAGCCATAAACCTTTTCCGCCAGGCTGAGGCTTTCTTCCCCCCAGTCCGCATCAATTTTCGGGCCAGTAGCACTTTGCGTGATGGCGCAATCTTCCAGGGCCGTGCGCACCGGAGCGGTCAAACTATCCGGCCGCCATTCAGGCACCTGGATCTGCCCCCTTGCATCGGTAATCGTTGCCAGGGCATGAGCCAGCACAACACCGGGATCCTTCAGCAACCCGCCCCAATTGCCGGAATGGTGCCCGCCTTCGCGATAATTCAGCGACAATGAAAAGTTGATCGCCCCGCGCGACCCCATAAACAGGGTCGGGCGTTCCGCACTCAGGCGCGGGCCATCCGATGCAATCAGCACATCGGCGGCAAACAGGTCGCGATTTTGCTCAAACAACTGTGCCAGCCCCGGCGAACCTGTTTCCTCGCCGGTTTCGATAATCACCTTGCAATTAAAGCCAAGCTTGCCCCGTTCGGCGATCACCGCGCGCAAGGCGGCCAGATTAATGCAATGCTGGCCTTTGTTATCGGCTGTGCCACGGCCATAAATGCGGTCATCTTCCACAACAACCTTGAAAGGCTCCAGGCCTTCGCGCCATTCCCCTTCCTGAGCCAGGATAACGTCGCCATGCCCATAGGTCAGGATGGTTGGCAAACCGTCGCCTTCATGGCGTTCGGCAAACAAAAACGGGCCAAATCCGGTGGACGGATTTTCCATCACACGGGTGGTAAATTCCATGTCGCGCAACATCGGAATCATTTTTTCGTCGATATAGCGTTGCAGTTCTGCTGCCCGCTCGGGATTTTGGCTTTCGCTGGGAATTTCAACAAGTCCCGTCAGTTCGCGCAAAAAATCCCCCTCGTCGAAATACCGGGTGATGCGCTCAATAACCTGTTCACGGCTAGACATTACAGATACGTCCTTTCTTTATGCTTTTTCCGCAACCGCATCGCCCCAGGGCGACATGATTTCCGTTGCCCCACTATTGATATTTCCGTCCCGCGCAACCCCGGCCGGACAGGCAAAGGCATAGGGAAAGGGCATACGACGCGTGGTTTTGGTTGGATATTCTTTCTGCAAAGCGGCCAAAACATCTTCGGGCAAACTCTGATCGGCAATCACCGTATCGCCGCCGCTGCTATCGATCCGCTGCTGGTGCATGGCCTCTTCCAGGCTCATGCCAAAATCCGTCATAAACGAGGTTAGCTGCAAAACCGCAGGCAAAATCTTGCGTCCGCCCGATGCGCCAATGGCAAAGCGCCGCCCTTCAATCTCGCCCAGGGCCGGACAAACATTCATCAGGCATCGCTTGGATGGCGCAAGGGAATTGGGCTTATCCTTTTCCGGATCAAACCAGAGAATACCGTTATTCATCAAAAGCCCGCTTTGCGGTAAAACCACCTTCGATCCAAAAATCGATAACAAAGTCTGGGTGACAGCCACCATGTTGCCCTCGCGATCCACCACACTGAAATGCGTGGTGCAGGTTGGGGCGCGGTCATCATTGATATCGCCCATCTCGGTCAGGCGACGGGCATAGGTTTTGCGCAGTGCTGCGGCATAGGCAACATAGGCATCCGGCCCCGGGCGCTGCCCGGCAAAGGCACTTTCACCCAAAAGCGTCAGGCATTCCGCCAGGTTTTCCCCGGCGGTAAATTGCGGCGGCATAAAAACCTTGCCCTGTCGGTAATCAACCTTTAGCGGGCATTGAATTTCGGCCCGATAGTTGCGCAGGTCATCCATACTCAAACAACCACCCGCATCTTTGATATCGGCAATCATTTCATGGGCAAGGTCGCCTTCATAAAATTCACGCGCCCCCTTTTCGCCCAAACGGCGCAATGTCCCCGCCAATATCGAAAGATCAATGCGCTTGTCAGACAGGGCCGTCCATCCGGCAATCGTCGGCCACTGCCCGTCCTCCAAAAATGTTTTCGCCGCTGTCGGATTCTTGGCCAAATCACGCGTGCTCGCCGCAATGATCAATGCGGCATACCAGTCCACATGCAGGCCTTCGTCGGCCAGTTGTGCCGCAGGGGACAGCAAATCGCGCCATGAAAGTTTACCAAATTTCTCATGCGCGGCTTCCATGCCGGCAACCGTTCCCGGAACGGCAATCGAGGTTGCACCTATCTGGTTCCGGTCATCCTTCACATGCGGCCAGGGAAATAAATCACCGGCACGGCCATTACCAGAAAGCGGATAATCAGCCGGGTTCAACCCCGACGGAGACCGCATGCCAAAATAAACGGTATAAGCACGGTTTTCCTTAGCACGATAAATCATCATCGCACCACCGCCCGCCGGGCCACTCATCCAGGGTTCAACCGCCCCCATCGCAAAAGAGGTGGCCACAGCCGCATCCACCGCATCGCCCCCATTGGCAAGGATCGCGGCCCCAACCGCAGCACCCTTTTTATGCTGGGCAGCAACAATGCCGCCATTGGCCGATTTGGTGGCAGGTTTACGAATAATCTGGGAATTGGAAAAACTGTCCATAGAAATACTTCTTTGACAAAAGCCGGTCATGCCACATCACCTGCCACCATCTGGGTTAGAACCCCGGATGGTGGCAGGCACTGTCAGGCATCGGCATAAAGATGACATTCAACACGGCGATGGTCTTCTTGCTTGCAGGGCGGCGCGACAGACTTGCAAATATCCATCACCTTCGCGCAACGCGGATGAAAATGGCAGCCAGACGGCGGATCAATCGGGTTCGGGTAAACCGCCCCCAAATGGGTTTCTGGCACCCCAAGGGATGGATCTGGTGTTAAAACGGATTCCAGCAAAGCCGACGTATAGGGATGGCGTGGTTCGGCAAATAGCGGGGCTGCCGCCGATTCCTCGACCACCCGGCCCAGATACATCACCGCAACCCGCGTCGCCAGATGCTCAATCACCGCAAGATTATGGCTGATAAACAAATAGGTCAGGCCCAATTCATCGCGCAAATCGACCAGCAAATTCAGAATTTGCGACTGCACAGACACATCCAGAGCCGATGTCGGTTCGTCACAAATCACGATTTCCGGCTTCATGATCAGCGCACGCGCAATCGCCACACGCTGGCGCTGCCCCCCCGAAAGCTGGTTGGGAAAGCTGCGCAAAACGCGCTTGGGCAAACCGACATAATCCAGAATATCGGTTGTCTTTTTATCCCATTCCCGCGCATCGCCAATTTTATGAACCCGCAAAGGCAGCGAAATAATATCGCCAATGGTTTTGCGCGGATTAAGCGACGAATAAGGGTCCTGAAAAATCGGCTGAATACGCCGCGCCAGATAGGACCGATCCTGCGTGTTGATATTTTTACCATCAACCAGAACCTCGCCATCAGTTGGCTTTTCAAGACCCAATAAAATACGCGCCAGCGTACTTTTACCACAGCCTGATTCCCCAACCAGACCCAGCACTTCACCCTTATTCAGGCTAAGGTCCACTTCATTCACCGCCTTGAGCGGCTTGCGTTTGCCAAACATCCCCTGTTTGATCGAAAAAACCTTGGAGACATTTTTCAGTTCAAGAACGGGCGATGTCATAGGCGGCCCTCACGTTGAATAGTATTCGCTGCCGGTTGTCCGCCTTCATGAATACACCGATACATATGGCCGCTTTCGCTCACACGCCGGGGAATATCCTGTGCGCAGGCATCCATTGCCACATCACATCGGCCCCGAAACGCGCAGCCCTGTGTTTCGCCAATCAAAGACGGCACAATACCGGGAATGGACCCCAAATGTTCACCGGGTTTGGTTTTGCCCGGCACGGGAATGCAGCGCAACAAACCACGGGTATAAGGATGCTGGGGCGCGTTAAACACATCCTCGGATTTGCCTGCTTCAACCACCTCGCCCGCATACATGATGGCAACCTTGTCCGCCACGCGGGCCACAACGCCCAAATCATGGGTTATCAGGATCATCGCCATATTCATTTCGCGCTGAAGGTCCACTAGCAGGCGTAAAATTTGCGCCTGAATCGTCACATCAAGGGCCGTTGTCGGTTCGTCCGCAATGATCAGTTCAGGTTCGCACATCAGGGCCATTGCGATCATCACACGCTGGCGCAAGCCGCCCGATAATTGATGCGGATATTGCCCAAGGCGGCTGGCCGCTGCGGTGATACCCACCTTTTCAAGCAGCTCCACCGCACGGGCTTGCGCTGCCTTTTTGCCAACCTTGCGATGCAGCAACAAGGCCTCGGCCAACTGGTCGCCAATGGTGTAAGCCGGGTTGAGCGACGTCATCGGTTCCTGAAAGATCATCGAAATCCGGTCACCGCGCAAACTGCGCATCTGGCGATTTTTGGCCTTCGACAGATCAATACCGGAAAATTCAAGTTTCTGTGCCCGGCATTGCGCCATTTTCGGCAAAAGCCCCATAATCGCCAGCGATGTCAGGGATTTGCCACTGCCCGATTCCCCAACGATACACAGGGTTTCACCACGTTTAAGATCAAAGTCAATGCCGCGCACGGCATGCAAAACGCCACCCGCCAGCGGAATATCAACCTTGAGATCCTGTACAGAGAGAATAGTGCTCATGGTTTCTCTCCTTTCCTAATTGCGGTTTTCAGGTGCCGACACATCGCGCAGGCCATCGCCCAGCAAATTGATCGCCAGCACCAGAACAAACAGGGCAATACCGGGAATGGTGATCAGCCACGGTTCAAACAGCAGCATCTTTTTCCCTTCGGCAACCATCAGCCCCCAGGACGGGGTTGGCGGCTGAACCCCCAGCCCCAGAAACGACAATGCCGCTTCAAGCAAAATGGCGTGGGCCATTTCCAGGGTCACAACCACAATCAGATTGTTCACAATATTGGGCATGATCTCGCTAAAGATGATGCGTCGGGTGGAACAGCCAATCGCGCGTGCGGCATTGACATATTCCATCGACCGCAATTGCTGGGTCGAGGATCGCATCACCACGGCAAAACGGTCCCACAGCAAAAAGCCCAGAACCAGAATAACCACCTCAAGCGAGCCGCCAAACACCGCGACAATCGCCAGCGCCACCAGAACGACTGGCATCGCCAAACGCACATTGATCACGAATGTAACAATATTATCAATCTTGCCGCCAAAATAACCCGCAGCAACACCCATACATGTGCCAATCAACCCCGAAATAAGGGCGGCAAAACCGCCAATCAGCAGCGAAATGCGCGCGCCATATAACAGACGCGAAAGGTAATCCCGCCCCAGATGGTCCGTCCCCAGCGGATGATCCCAGGTTCCCTTGTCATACCAAACAGGCGGCTGCATGCGGGCCATCAGGCTTTGGGCATAGGGATCATGCGGTGCCAACATCGGGGCCAGCAGGGCAACAATGCAGATTGCGACCAAAACCACGCCGCCAAACATCAGCCCGCGATGGCCGAAAATACGGCCGCGCAAAACCTGGCCGGGGGTCGGGCCGCTAAGTGCAGCTTCAACAGTTTCAATTGTTTTTGCCATGTGTCAGCCCACCCTCATGCGCGGATCAAGCCACGCATTCAACAAGTCGGAAAGGAAGGTAAATACGATATAAAACAGCGAAAAAATCAGGATCAGGGCCTGCACGGTCGGCAGGTCATTCCGCCCAATGGATTCCCACGCCAGATAGCCCGCCCCGTGCAGGGCGAAAATCGACTCAACAACAATCGACCCGCCCAGCATGAAGCCCATTTGCACGGCCGAAAGGCTGACCACCGGGATGATCGCATTGCGCAGGGCATGCTTGAACATGACCCGCATTTCCCCGGCCCCCTTGGCACGGGCGGTACGCACATAATCGGCACTTAGAACATCGAGCATCCCTGCCCGCGTCAGACGCATAATGGCAGGCATGGCGTAATAGCCCAGCACCACGGTAGGCATGATAAAATTTTCCCAGCTTTTGGTCCCCGACGGAGGCAGAAGCTGAAATTTGATGCTGAAAATAACAACCAGAACCAAGCCAAACCAGAAACTTGGCATGGCCTGGCCCATGACCGAGATGAACAAAGCCACCCGGTCAACAAGGCTGTTGGGACGGACGGCGGCAGCAACACCCAAAGGCACAGCCGTCAGCAAAGCAAAGGAAATGCCGCAAATCCCCAGCGTCATCGTGATCGACAAGCGGTCCCCGATAAGCTGTGCGACAGGCAACTGGAAGTAGTAGCTCTCGCCAAAATCGCCACGCAGCGCCTTGAACAGCCAATCAGCATATTGCACGATCAGGGGCCGGTCAAAGCCGTAATAAGCCCGAATGGCGGCAATATCTACATCCGTTGCCCCCTCACCGGCAATCGCGGATGCCGGATCGCCTGACAGATGCAACAAGGTGAAACTCAGCATCGAGACGGCAAGGGCGACCAGCAAGGCCAGCCCCAGCCTTTTAAGTGTAAAAACCAACACCGTCCGTTACCCCATTTCTGGTTCTCGAAAGATTATTTCCAGCTCATCTGGAAGAACCGCGGAATAGCATCCGTGGTTGGCGTAAATTCGAGATCCTTGGTAAAGACATAGTTGGAGTTGTAAGAAAACAGCGGCGCCCAATAGGCCTCGTTGGCAATCTTTTGCAGGGCTTTTTTGTAATATTCCTTGCGCTTTTCCGGGTCGATCGACGAGTCAGCAACATCAAGCCATTCCTTGATCTGCTCGTCATGCGCGGTATCAAGCGAACCAAGTTTGAAAAACTCGCTGGTGATCGCCGAAACATCGTTAATCGAATAGGAACCCCAAGTCTGGAACGACATCGGCACACCCTGCGACATGCGGATCTCGCGCAAGGCAGAATATTGCAGAAACTTGAAGTTGGTATTGATGCCGACAGCATTCAGATACCCCATGATGGCTTCGCCATATTCCCGGTCACGATAGGCATAGAAATCAACGCTGAACCCGTCAGGATATCCCGCTTCGGCCAACAACTCCTTCGCCTTCTCTGGGTCATAGGGATATTTGGTGACATCATCGGTGCAGCCAAACTGCGACGGGAAGCAGGCGGCATTCACGACTTTGGACTTGCCTTTCAGCATGACCTTCACCAGCGCTTCGCGGTCAATGGCATAGTTAATCGCCTGACGAACCTTCAGTTTCGTCATCGGATTATCTTTACCGGTCCGTCCGGCGGCATCCATGTCAAGATAACCGATGCGCATGGTGCTTTCATTGGCAACGGTAAACTGGTCCATTGCCTCAAGGCTTTCTGCCTGATCAGCGGGCACCTGCCAGATCCAGTCCAATCCGCCACTAAAAAGTTCGGCCGCCTGGGTATTGATGTCGGGAATGGTGCGAATATCAAGATGGCCGATTTTCGCCTGCCCCTTGGGGCTGTCCTTGAAATAGCCATCGAATTTTTCCAGCACGAAATGCTTGCCCGGATCAACCGAAACAACCTTGTACGGGCCGGTCCCCACCGGGTTTTGGCCCATGCCGCTGGGACCAACCTTGGCATAATATTCATGCGGATAAATCGGAACCGGACCGGAAAGATATTCAAATGCCGCCGGGAAAGGGGCCTTCAAATGCAGACGGACCTTATAAGGGCCAAGTTTTTCGGCACTTTTCATCCAGTTCACATTGCGCTGGGTTTTTACCCCGTGTGACGGGTCTGCCACCCAGTTCACGGTATAAACCACATCATCGGCAGTAAAATCGGCACCGTTATGGAACTTCACACCCTGGCGCAGGGTGAAATCAATGGTCACATCGTCAACCCATTTCCAGTCGGTCGCAAGGTTACCCTTGTATTCGCCGGTTTCCGGGTCGCGATACAGCAGGCTGTCCCAGACAGTACGCTGCATGATCACACCCTCACGGGCCGAATTGAAATAGCCGTCGATATTTTCAAGCTCTTTGGTAAAGGCGATATTCAGGGTGTCGTCAGATTTACCAGCCAGAGCAGGCGTTGCCGCAGCCAGCATGGTCAGGGCGAAGAGACTCGCCCCCGTAAGAACCGTCTTCATGATGCCTCCATGACATTTTCTGATTTTAGCCACGACGTTGTTCGCCGTGATATTTTGTATTATATTATGATACAGTATACTGTATATCAATTAACGATAAGTGGCATTGATTGACCTGTCAACAAGCCAGAACAATCCAGACGACAAAAACGGGAAACATTCAAAAATGACCGGATCGGAAAAACCGCGCCAAAACACGCTCTATGTCTCGTCTTTGGCAAAGGGATTGCGCATTCTCGAAGTGTTTTCGGAAGAAAAACTTGAACTTGGCCTGTCGGAGATCGCGCGTGAAACCGGGCTGGATAAAAGTGCGGCCCAACGTCTGGTCAACACACTGCATCAATTGGGATATCTCGATAAAAACGCCGAAACCCGGCGCTATCGTCCGGCCCTGAAATATCTTGATATGGCCTATGCCTATTTGTGGTCGGACAATCTGGTCCAGCTTGCCATGCCCCGCCTGATCGAACTTAGCCGCCAGCTTCAGCAAACCATCAATCTCGCCCGCCCCATTGACCAGCACATCATGTATGTCGTCCGTCTTCCGGGCTACCGGACAAGCTATGGCGCATCCATCATCGGGCGGCGCGTTCCCGCTCTGATCGCCTCGTCAGGGCGCGTTATGCTAAGTCGCCAGGATGAAGGCACCATTCGCAAATGCGTCAATGAATGGCCGCTCAAACAATATACCGGCACCACAACCCTGGACCGCCAGGAAATTCTCGATAGCATTCTGCGCGCACGGGAAAACGGTTATTGCATGAGCGAACGCCAGGTCCTGCCTGACGAAATAAATGTTGCCGCCCCAATTTGCACAAATGACGGCAAACCTGTTGCCGCCATTCACTGTTCCCTGCCGGTCATTCGCTGGACCCAGGAAAAGGCCGAACAGGAAATCGTCCCCCATATCGTTGAAACCGCCCGCTCGATTTCTCCACCTCGATAAAGCGGGAAAATTCAGTATGAAAAACACCCCCCAAAAATGATTCTGTTTGTGATATGTTCTTATCCGTTGCATGCTGGAAACTTAACCTGCAATGAACGATGACACATCTTATCGGGAAAGGACGAACTGGATTATGCTCAATCTCATAAGACGACTGTTTCTCGATAGCGATCAGCTTGCATTGATTGAAAAGCTTAATAAAACACCCGGTCGCGTACGCGTGGTTGGTCGCGGCACTGTTGTTGCCAATCAGGACATGCTGATTGAAAGCGCGCGATATAAACAAGCCATCAAAGATGCAACCCAGCTTGTTGCAGGCAGGTAGTAACCCTTGGGTATCCTCTTAACGATCCCCATTCTCGTTGCCGGTTTCTGGTTCTGCCATCTCCACCCACCCTTGCGTTATAAGATGCACCGGGCGGAGAACCAGTATTTGTACTTGCGTTCTGCGCAATATGGGCTCTGCCTGTTCTTTGCATCCTCCATCTTTCTAACAATCTTGAGCAATCTTGATTTTGTTAGCAAGGCACTTAATTCCTGGACGATTGGCTATGAACTGTTACATATCGCGATACCAGCGCGGACCTATCTCGAATACAACACCGCCCTGTTTATATTGCTGTGCCCTTTTGCACTTGCCTATCTCTTCCCCCGTGTGTTGCCCTTGCTCACAGGATCCACAGAGGCCTACAAAACCTCTGTTATTCAGAAAATTCTCAAAGACAGCCCATTAGACAGCTTCCTGTTTGATGCACTGATCAACGAAACCCAGATCATGCTCTCCATGAGCGACAAGAAGGTTTATGTTGGCTTTGTGCTGAATATGGGTGAACCCAATGAGCATAATGGCATGGACCAGGAGATCCTTTTACAGCCTGTTCTGAGTGGCTATCGCAACAGCAACCTGAAAGTAATTTTTACGACTGATTACAATTTGGCGCAGTCAAACGATCAGTCCAGAAAGCTTGGGATCGTCCTGAAACAGGACAATATCGTCAGCGCGACAAAATTTGATAATGACCTGTTTAACGATATTGCCGACACACCTGTAAAAGACGAAATATCACACTAAAGCGATTTACTTTCACGCCCGTTCAAACCGGATATCCTGCGCCCCTTCCCACAACGTCATTTTGCCCAGCTTCACCACATCATCGAGATTGCTGGTGATGGTGATAAAGTGATTACCGGCAAGCTGGCCGACCTTTGAGGCGAAATGCACACCGCCATAGGCCAGCAGGATTTCGGTTTCGCTGATCCCGCCAGGATAAAGGATGATCTGGCCGGGGGCGGGATAGCTGGTGTGGTTTTCATAATCGACACCGAACTGGTAATCGCCCAACGGCATCCATACCCCCTCGCCACTCCAGCGCACATGAACCACCTTGCTGATAAAAGGCAGGCGTTCCATAAAGGCCGCACAGGTTTTTGGTGCGGCTTCGGTTTCCAGTTTGGCATCAAATACAAACGGACCGGCGGTGATCTTCAGTTTGGTCATATTTTGTCTTTCAAAAGCGCATCATCTCGTCACTCATATTCGGCGCAAGGCATCAGGGCCGGGCAACTGCGGCTGTACTGCAATCCGTTCCAGCTCTGGCGTAACTCAACCATCCCAGTTGCCAGCCGGTTTTATCGGACACAGGATAATGTTCATAACAAACACCGGGATCTGTCGATTTGGGCGGCGGATAGGGGGTTGGCGTATAGGCAGGCCCAGGCATACTAACCGGCAAATCCTGACGAAACAAAACCGGTTTGCTTTTTCCTGACGGATCACTCAGGCATCGCATATAGGTGCCGCTATCCCCCGTCATGTCGATTACGATTTGTCCGTCCCTGTTTGTTCCGGCTGCCACCACACGGGCGGGCGGCGACGGATCGGCATTCAAACACCCGGCAACCTGATTATAAATCAGCGGTAACCTATCGGACCAGTCATTGGCCATTGCCGGACGGTTGGGCATGACCAATGTCGGCGGCAACCGGTCGGGACTTTCCATCACATCAGGCGGCCCGGCCAGTTGGCACCCTGCAACACCAAGCCCCATCACAGCTACAAGCGTAATTCGGACTCTGAAAAATTTTCTGCCTTCACACATAAAATCGCACCTTGGTTTGGCCGTCAAAAACCTGTCAGAACAGATAAGCCATGACGCGTGGCAATAATGTGACCCGTTTCAAATAGCTTTGCAACATAGGGTTGCCGTGCAGCAGTCGCGAAAAAAACGGCCTGTTTTCCGTTAGTTGGGAAAATGAAAATCACGCCAGAAACCAAGGGGATATCTGGGGGTTTTGGGTCATGACAAAAAACATTTTAGCTGAGGAAAAAAACCGCTTGCGCCAAATAAAAAACAGGCGTAAATCCCGGCTTGCCCAAAGTCGCACGTGCCTGTGGTGGTCCTGCCAAGGAACCCTGTAGGACTTACTTAAAGCAACGACGGTGTAGGGCTTTTTTGGTCTCCAGCGGTTGTCCAAATACCGCAGACACTAAAGAGGCACACCATCATTGCCCGCCGTGCGGAATGGCATCTTCCCATTCTTATATCGAGGCAAAATTCGCGAACCGGATCATCCGTGTTCACGTCTGGCATACCGATAGACCGCATTCTGCGCCTCCACCGCGTCAGGATGCATCAGGTGTCGCTATGTCGATTTTATAGTGGAATGGGAGAACGCCCCCATGGCAACGCAGCGTATTATTGATTTCCTCGCCCAGAACCGACCGGAAGGTCCGTGCCTTGTTGTTGACCTTGACGTAGTTCAGCGCAACTACGAAACCTTTACCCGTGCCCTGCCGGATTCCCGCATTTTCTATGCGGTGAAGGCAAACCCGGCACCGGAAGTTCTGAGCCTTCTGGCCGACCTCGGCAGCAATTTCGATACCGCATCCGTGCCGGAAATCGAAATGGCAATGGCCGCTGGCGCCACCCCGGAACGCATTTCCTTTGGCAACACCATCAAAAAAGAACGCGATATCGCCCGTGCCTATGCACTGGGTGTGCGCCTGTTCGCCGTTGATTGCGTCGAAGAAGTTGAAAAAATTGCCCGTGTTGCCCCGGCTTCGCGCGTTTTCTGCCGCATCCTGACCGACGGTGCCGGTGCCGAATGGCCGCTGTCGCGCAAATTTGGCTGCGCACCGACCATGGCGCTTGACGTATTGCAGCATGCCCATCACCTGGGCCTGGATGCCTATGGCGTTTCCTTCCATGTAGGCTCCCAGCAGTGCAACCTGGATGCTTGGAACACCGCCCTTGCCGAAGCTTCGATGATTTTCCGCACCCTGGCGGAAAAAGGCATTATGCTGCGTATGGTTAATATGGGCGGTGGTTTCCCGACCCGTTACCTGCGCGACGTTCCGGCAACCGAAGCCTATGGCGCGGCTATCATTGATGCCCTGCACAGCCATTTTGGCAACCACATGCCCGAAACCATTATCGAACCGGGCCGTGGCATGGTAGGGGATGCGGGCGTGATCAAAGCCGAAGTCGTGCTGATTGCGCGCAAACATGACGATGATCCGGTGCGCTGGGTTTACCTCGACATTGGCAAATTCGGCGGCCTGGCCGAAACGATGGACGAAGCCATTCGTTACCCCATCACCACGATCCATGATGGCGGCGATGTGGCCCCGTGTGTTCTAGCCGGTCCGACCTGCGATTCGGCCGACGTGCTTTACGAAAAGAAACCCTACGATCTGCCGATTGCATTGACCATCGGTGACGAGGTTCTGATCGAGGCAACCGGTGCCTATACCACGACTTATGCGTCGGTGGCGTTTAACGGCTTTTCGCCGCTCGCTGCCTATATCATCTAGGCATCACGTCAATGATCGTGATCGATCGCGAAGGTGCTTACTCCCACATCGAACGGGAAAAGCTGCTGGATCGCGTGATGGGACCGGACCGATTTAAAAAATCGTCCGAATTGATCCGTGCGGGCCGTTTACCGGCAGACGGACTGGCCTTTGTTGCCCATGATGGCAAACACATGATCGGGACTGTCCGATTGTGGAATGTCGACGCGGGCAATGGCGGTTCCGCCCTGATGCTGGGCCCGCTTGCGGTAGAAAAGTCCTATAATGGTTCCGGTGTCGGGGCGGGCTTGATGTACGCTGCCATCAATGCTGCCTATGATACCGGCCATCGGGCCATTCTACTGGTGGGGGATCCTCAATATTATGCCCGGTTCGGCTTTACCGCCGCACCGGCTGCGGGCCTGGCGATGCCCGGTTATTTTGACCGGCACCGCTTTCTGGGGCTTAACCTTGGTGAAGATGTTCTGGCCGGGACCAGTGGCGTTCTGCGCCCGACCGGACGTTACCAAACCCATTAAGCCCCCACAAAACGGCACTGCCATTCCACAAACGACAAAGCCCCGTCATATGCGACGGGGCTTTGTCTGTATTAATCAGATGCCATCAAATTGCATCTTTCAAACCCTAGCTTTCGCAGGCATTGCGCGAAAGCCAGCCAATGAAAACACCGTTTTTCATCAGTTTTTTATGCTGATAACAGTCATCAGCCGGATACGCTCCAGCAGCCGGGGTGAACATCACATCACGTTCGCCGGGTAACACATTGGTTGGTCCTTCAACCGCCTCGACATGAATGTCCCCCAAACCGGTTGACGGGGCCAGGCAGTCATACCGCCCGCCATTAATGTTAACAGTGCGAACACCCACCATGCCGTGATTCATCGGCCAGGCTTTCAACACCGACGGCAGATCCCCCACCGCGCGGGCCAAACATGCCTTGATGGCCGGCATCAAATCATCAAAATAGCGGGTCCACTCACTGTTTCCGCTTTGCATCAATGATTTAACCGTTACCGTCGGGAAATCACCCGGGGCCAGCGCCAACCCGGCAATTTCGGCCGAAACAGTACAGCCGGTTTCTTTGCCATCGGCCAGCGTTTTCCAGGTGGCGTTTTTGCCTTTACCCTGCATTTCATAATCGTCATTGGCGTATAAAAAGCCCGATGCCGAACGTTTTGCGGGCAGGAAAATAGGCTCCCGTCCCAAAAACTCGATCCGAACCTGGTCTTTATCGTTATCAAAAGTCGCATAAAACCGGGACTGGTTATCGCACACAAAGGTCTGTCGCCCTTCCGGTTCGGACATAGCCGTCGCCGCAAGCTCGGTTTTAAGACGGGTCAGCACCAGTTTCGTCTGGGTCTGGGCGCTGCTGATTTCGTGCTTATCCGGCGCGCTGATCTGGCCGTTAATTCGCTTTTCACCGGTTTTATATTTCCCCTTGGCAAAATCCAGCACCAGGCGGTAATCAATGCCGCCCGAATTTGCAGCAGCCTTCTTGCCCGCCACGCCAAAAACATCGCGGGTTGCCTTTTCATCAAATCGCAGCAAAGCCCCCTTGCTGAAATAAAACGAAATATCCGAGGTCCCATAATCACCCAGATCACGGCTCTGACGGATCAAAACCGGGGTGCCATCCTCCTGTAAAAATGCGTCAAAACTGCCGGCACCATCATTCTTGGCATGACTGCCGACAATACGGCGATATTGTGCCAGGTTTTGATCAATTTTCGCCACCCGCTTATCAGTTACCGATTTCTCTTTTTTATGCTTGGCATCCAACGGCGTCTGCTGGGGCAAACGAACCACCTCGATGCTAACAGCATCGGGGTTGCCTGCGGTCAAGACAGAGTAGGACACCTCATTACGAAACAGTTTTGTCCCTTTGCCATCGGAAATAACCGCCTCCAGCGCATAGCGATGCGCAGCATCAATTTCATTCGATTGATAGGGTAACTCAAATGCCATTGGCGGCGCGCCGGCCGGCCGCGACACAGCCGCAACCTCGCTTGCCGGGGCATCAGCGCGCGATACATCAAGCAACCTGACCGTCATCATCCAGGACGGTTCGGTTGCCACCTTTTCCCGATAGGAAACTGTTCCAACAATTGTTTCTGTATGTGGCATTGAAAACGCACAGGCGGCAACCGATGACAGGGCCGCCAGCACCATAACAACGCGCACCTTCCCCCAGCGAAAAGGTGAGATCTTCATTTTTTTCCTCGGATTTGCTCGTTCTTTTAGACCCGCCCCTCATGGTGATCGCAAAAGAGCAGAAAACCAAGGCCAAAAAAGCGAAATTTCATAACTTTTCTAAAACATTACAAAAATGCCACGAACCGGGCCCCGCCCCCGTTTGCCCCGTCGCCGCATACGAAAATATCTAACTTAACCCTTCAATCTATCCGGCAAATCGGTGGCACGGTGCCCCGACAAAGCCCGTTTCAATGGCAAGAACCGCCCCTTCAAGCGGGCGGCTCCCATCCGTATCATCCGCAGCCGATGTAATATACAATGTTGTCATATCCGGACCGCCAAAAACACAACTGGTCGGGTTGGTCACAGGCAGGTCGATGATACGGTCCACCGCCCCTTTTGGGTTAAAACGAATAATGCAGGACCCGCCATACCGCGCATTCCAGATAAATCCGTCACAATCCATCGCCGATCCATCCATGCCACCCCGCCCTTCAACCGAACAAAACAGTTGCGGGTTGCTGGGTGTCCCGCTCGTCATGTCGAAATCATAAACATCCATGCGGTTGGCGAGCGTATCACCAAAATACATTTTAGTGCCATCATGCGACCATAACATCGTATTGGAAATGCCGATATTGTCGCCAAAACGGGTGATGGTGCCATCCGCGTCAACGCGGTTCAACGTGCCGCTATGTTCGATAATTTCAACAGCTTCACCGTTCGGGCCGATATTGTTTTGCATGGTGCCCAGCCAGAAACGCCCCGCCGGGTCCACCCGCGCCTCGTTTGAGCGGTTTTGCGCATGATCCCCATCCGGTGCAACGAACGGTGTGACTTTGCCCGTTTCCGGGTCAAAAAAAGCCAGTTCATTGTGCAAAGCAACCAGAAAACCGCCCTGTTGACGGGGGACAATGGCCGAAATCAGACTGTCAAACGTCCATTTCTGAAAATCGTTTTGCGCGGGTTTCCAGGCAAACGCCGCTTTGCCAATGATATCAACCCAATAAAGGGTTTGGGTGGGCTGGTCCCAAAACGGCCCTTCACCAAGCTGGCAGCGCAAATCGGGCAATGGCGTTTGAATATCGGTCATGACGTTCCCCTGACTGTTCATTTTATGCTGGCACAGTATCGCCATTAACCTATGGCAACACGCCGACCTTGCAAGGTTACAGACCGGCACAATTTCATTAAATTCATTGCTAGCGCGCAGCTGCAAAGATGAAAAGCCATAAAATAAGATAAACCGGTTTTTCCCGATGCACCACACAACCACCACCGCCGCATTCTGCAATCGCAACTCGGTTGCATTTGCGTTGGGTTATTGATAAGCATTCTCACAAATTTACGAACAGATGGTATCGCGACCCTTTTGGCGGGTCGGGTACTGCCCCAAGCGGATTTATGATGCAATGTTTGACTTAAAGGATGTTGGCTTTCGCACCGAAGGCAAAACAGCCAAGTCCCTGTTATCGGCCATTACGGTTTCGTTTCCGACGCGTGCCTTTTCGGCGATTGTCGGGCATAACGGCTCGGGGAAAAGCACACTGCTTAAAATTCTGGCCCGCAAATATCGCCAGTTTGAAGGTGACATTCGCATGGGCAACATGGCACTGGAACAACGCTCCATCCGCGACTTTGCCCGCGAGGTCGCCTATTTACCACAAAACCCCACAGTACCGCCGCACCTTACCGTGCGCGAACTTGTTGGGTTTGGCCGCTATCCCTGGCGCGGGGCGTTCGGGCGTTACCGCACTGCCGATTATGAAAAAATCGAACAGGCAATGACGCTCACCCATGTCGATGATATTGCAAACCGCCTTGTCGCCAGCCTTTCGGGTGGCGAACGCCAGCGCGTCTGGCTTGCCATGCTGCTGGCACAGGATGCGCCCATTTTGCTGCTTGATGAACCAACAAGCGCGCTTGATGTCGGCCATCAGCGCGACATTCTGCATCTTGTCTCAGACCTGAAAAACACCATTGGCCTGACCGTTATTGCAGTTTTGCACGATATCGACATGGTGGGGCGATTTGCCGACCATATTCTCGCCCTGCGAAACGGCAAAACCTGCTGGCAGGGAACGGCGCAACATTTCATGCAGGCCGAGACCCTGCAAAAAATTTACGATGCCGAAATCGGCGTTATAACCCTGCCGCAATCCAACATTTCCGTAAGTTACATCGCATAGAGGCAACAAATGCGCCGTTTGTTCTTTATCGCCATTTCTGCCATTTGCATTATTACGGCACCGGCCATTCCGGCCCTAGCCCAAAGCAAAACCTATCAACATGAAATGGGCAGCGTCAGTTTCGTAACCCCACCCACCCGCATCGCCGTAACCAACTGGTCACTGACAGAAACAGTTATTGCGCTGGGCATCGACCCGGTCGCCGTTGCCGACCCTGACGATTATTACAAATGGGTCGTCACACCCGATTTACCCCAGGATTTTGTCGATATCGGGCAGCGCCAATCCCCCAATATGGAAGCCCTGCGCAAGGCAAAACCGGACCTGATCCTGATCAGCGGGCAATTATCCATGGCCTATGATGCCTTTTCGGAAATTGCCCCGACAATGGTCATATCGACCTACAATAATGACCTGCCCGCCCTTGAAAGCCTGCGCAAAGCCACCCTGCAAATTGCAGACGTCACCGGGCGACAGAAACGTGCAAAGCAAATCCTGCAACAGGCAGATGATACCTTTGCCAGGGATGGTGCGCGTATTCGGGCGGTTTTGGGGGATGAGCGAAAAATTGCTGTCATTCGCATCAATTCGGATGCCCAAATCAATGTTTTTGGTCCGCCATCCCTGCCCAATACCGTATTGGCGGCGATGAATATTCCCACCGCCTATAACGGGGATACCAATGGCTGGGGTTTTGCGCGCGGCGGGCTGGAGCTTCTTGCCCCCTTTGCCAATGATTTGGTGGCCTTTATCGAACCAACACCCGACCCGGTACGACAGCGCATCATTCATTCGCCGCTTTGGAAAATGCAGGGCTTTGCCCGGCAAAACAGGGTTTATCAGGTTCCGCCGGTCTGGACCTATGGCGGGCTTTATTCGGCCATGCGCTTTGCCGACCTGCTGGCGACACAAATTGAAAACGGCCCCTATAAATGACCCTGCGTCCGGCAAGTGCCGCCACCCTGATACCGGCGTTTTTCATCCTTCTGGCAATCATCAGCCTGTTGGTCGATTTGGTGCCCTTTGCCCAAAATGGCACCACCTGGCAGGCGCTGTTTGCGCCCGATGAAACCCGCTTTGACCAAATATTTTATCATTTCAGCACCCTGCCCCGCACTGTAATGGCATTTATGTGCGGTGCCGGGCTTGCCGTTGCCGGTGCCGCCATTCAAACCATTTTTCGGAACCCGTTGGCATCCCCGGTAACGCTGGGTGTGGGGGCGGGCGTCGAACTGGCCCTGACGATGTTTCTGGTTCTGGCCCCGGCATCCTATGCAGCCTGGCAAGATATGTTCACGCTGGCCGGAGGCATGGGAGCCCTTGGCATTGTTTACCTGATCGCATCAGGGCGCAGCAACGCATCCCTTTGGCTGATCCTTGCTGGCATGATTGTGAACCTGCTTTTGCATTCTGCAACGCAGATTTTCATTCTGTTTAACCAGCAATTTCTTGATTCCGTTTTTATGTGGGGCGCTGGCGACCTTGCCCAAAATGGCTGGGACAGTACCCTTTATCTTGCACCACGGCTGGTGATCGCCATTCTGGCCGTCCTTGCCCTGGTTCGCCCGCTCGATATTCTGGCACTGGGCGATGACACGGCCAATTCCCTGGGCGCACCGGTCAAATGGTTGCGGCTGGGTATCCTGACCATTGCGGTTTTCATCACCGCCAGCATCATTTCCACCGTCGGCATGATCGGCTTTATCGGCCTTGCCGTGCCCGCAACCCTGCGGTTTGTTGGTTATAACCGTTCACGTCCACTATTGGCGATGTCGTTTCTGGTCGGTGGCTGCGGACTGATGATTATCGATTATGTCATGCGCCAATTTGCCGGCACAGGCGGCGATATTTTCCCGACCGGCGCGGCCACAGCACTTATTGGCGCGCCCTTTGTCATCCTCATTTTGCGCAAGGCGCGCATCATGCCCGATGGCAATGCCAACCGGCAGGACCACCCGGTCGATTATAAAATCACCTCGCGTCACATCCTGCTTACGGTATTGTTTGCGGTCTTGGTAGTCGGCCTCTTCACATCGCTTTTGTTCTCGCTTGATAGCAACAGTCACCCGGTTTTAGCGCCGCTTAACGATCTGTTCGCCTTTACCAGCACCATTAATGACCGCGCCCAGCGCACCCTTGCCGCCATTGTTTGTGGCGCGGCCCTTGCGGTATCGGGAACCCTGATCCAACGCGTCGGCCATAACCCGATGGCAAGCCCGGAAATCACCGGAGTTAGTTCGGCAACCGCGCTTACCATGATTGTCGCAATGGTATATTTTGGTTTTGAGGGACGCACCGAACTGATGCTGATCGGCTCGCTCGGCGGGATCATTGCTTTGTTTGTATTGCTGGCCCTGTGCCGCAATTTCAACCATGCCCCCCATTATCTGTTGTTAAACGGCCTCGCCCTGACGGCTATTCTGGGATCGGTCGTGCGCATTGCGCTCACCCATAGCGGCACCAAGGCCACCATGCTGATTTCCTGGCTGGCCGGAACGACGTATTTCACCCGGCTTGATGAAGTCATTACGGTTGCCATCATTACCGCCATCCTATCCGCCCTTATCTTACTGGCACGCCGCCCGCTGGAACTGGCATCAATGGGGGCAGATCAAGCGGTTTCGCTGGGTCTTGGTATTTCGGCCTTCCGCCTTGCCATGATGACGGGGGCCGCCATTTTGGCCGCCGTTTCCACCCTGCTTGTCGGGCCGCTCAGTTTTGTCGGTTTGATGGCACCGCATCTGGCGCGGATTGCCGGGTTTCGGCTTGCCGGGGCGCATTTTCTGGGGGCTATCCTGATCGGGGCCAATGTGATGATGGTCGCCGAATGGCTGGCACGCAACATCCTTTATCCGCAACAATTGCCCACCGGGCTGATCGCAGCTCTCATCGGCACCGCCTACTTTCTGATCCTGTCTGCAAGGCGGTCCTGACCCTCAGGATCGCCAACCGATGGCAAATCAGGCGTGATGCTGCCCCAAAACCACCAACCCGGCAGCATCGCTGACCACAATATGTTTGCGGCGGCTCTTCACCAGCCCCTTCTTTTCCCACGCACTTAACAGGCGGCTGATCGTGTGCAGGGTGGTTGCCGTCATTTCTGAAAGATCCTGCCGGGTGATGGAAAAATCCACCTCGATCCCGTCCTTGACCTTGCGCCCGGTTTGCTCCACCAGGCGCAACAGGGTGTTGGCAACGCGCTGTTCAACCTGCTGGGTGGCCATTTCCACCACCCGCATATTGATTTCGCCCATCCGCTGACCCACGACCTTATAGGTCTCCGATGAAAACCCGTCGTAATCCTGCACAAAATGGTCCCACAAGGTGGTCGGCCAGCTTAGAATGATCGCTTCCGATGCTGTAACGGCCGTCGCCGGGTAGGTATCACGGCCAAGTGCCCTGGCAATGCCAAATAACTGCCCGCTTGGAATATGCAGGGATATGACCTGTTCGCCTGCCGGGGTAATGCGCAACACCCGAATATACCCATCCAGCAGCATATAAAACCGTTCTGCAGGGTCACCCTCGGTAAACACGGTCACACCTTCAGCACAGCGCCGGGTAGTTGCATGATCCAGTATTTCCCGGATCTGAAAATCCTTTAACCGTGAAAAAGGCGGAATATGCGTTAACAGGCTTTCATCAAGCCTTGCCAGTGACTTGTGTTCGCTCTGGTTTTCCATCCCCGTCTTCGTCCCCTTGCCCTTTTGTACACATTCCCATGCACACCGTCGCACGAATAATAATCAACCTCATTCCCGGATTCATCGAGAAGGTTGCGCTATCGCAAAGTTTACATCGGCCAGTCGCGTATTTTCACCCAGACAAATCAAAAATTGAAGGGGATTTGAAAATGTTCCGGACAATCGCATCGGCACTGGTTCTTGCCACCCTGTTTGGCACAACCGCAATGGCTGAAACATTTGAAGTCAAAATGCTCAATAAAAGCGGTGATCAGGTCATGGTTTTTGAACCGGACCACCTGCGCCTTGCACCAGGTGACAGCGTCAAATTTGTCCCCACAAGCAAGGGCCACAATGCCGAAACGGTCAAGGACCGCATTCCCGAGGGGGCCAAACCATTTGCTGGCAAAATCAGCAAGGAAATCGAAGTTACCTTCGATACCGAGGGCTTTTATGCCGTTGAATGCAAACCGCATTACGCAATGGGCATGGTCATGACCATTGTGGTTGGCGACAGTGCCAAAGCCCCGGAAAGTTTCCTTGAAGGCCGCATCCCGCCCAAGGCCAAGGCCCGTTTTGAAGAACAGCTTTCAAAGCTTTGATCCTTCCGCAATTCCCGAACTGAACCGACCTTCAGAACAAATCCAAAAACGCGAAACGCGAGGCGAAAATGCGTAACAAGTTCGATATCGACGGCCTGAAACTCAACCGGCGCAACATCCTGCGCGGCAGTTTTCTTGCCGGTGCTGCCGCAGCAACCCTGGGTGTTGCCACCGCACAAGCCCAGCCCATTGCCGCCCGTCCCAAGGTCGTTACTCCCCGCAAACTGCCAATCACGCATGCCAGCGCACAGGCCAGTGACAAACCCAAGGCCAAACCAGCAGACCTGACCGGCTATACCCGTGTCAAACAGGAACTGGTTATGCCACCCTTTGTGCCCAAACACGACCAGGTTGCCAAAGGCGGGCCAAAAATCATCGAAGTCACGATGGAAATTGAAGAAAAACTTCTGACCGTCGATGAAGATACCGGTGCCAGTATCTGGGCGCTAACCTATAACGGGTCTGTCCCCGGCCCGATGATTATTGCCCATGAAGGCGACTATATTGAACTGACCCTGCGGAATCCGGCCAGCAATGCGATGGAACATAATATTGACTTCCACGCATCAACCGGTGCCCTGGGTGGTGGCGGCCTGACCCATATTTACCCGGGTGAAGAAACCGTTCTGCGCTTCAAGGCGATCAAACCGGGTGTCTTTACCTATCACTGTGCGCCGGGTGGCGCGATGATCCCCTATCATGTCACGCATGGCATGAATGGTGCTGTCATGATCCTGCCGCGTGACGGCCTGAAGGACCGCGACGGCAAGGCCTTGCGATATGACAGTGTTGCCTATATCGGCGAACAGGATTTCTATCTGCCGCGCGATGAAAAGGGCGATTACAAGACCTATGATGCCGCTGGCGACGACTATGCCGACAGCGTGGATGCCATGCGCACCCTGATCCCGACCCATTCGGTGTTTAACGGTTCGGTCGGCGCACTTACCGGCGACCATGCGCTGAAGGCCAAAGTTGGTGAAACCGTCCTGATGATCCATAACCAGGCCAATCGCGACACCCGCCCGCACCTGATTGGCGGTCATGGCGACTTTGTCTGGGAAACCGGATCGTTTGGGGATGCCCCGCAAACCGGCCTGGAAACCTGGTTCATTCGTGGCGGCAGTGCCGGTGCGGCCATGTATACCTTCAAACAACCCGGCGTTTACGCCTATGTGAACCACAATCTGATCGAGGCCGCGCTTTTGGGTGCAACCGCCCATTTTGTGGTGGAAGGTGAATGGAATAACAGCCTGATGGAACAGGTTGCCGCCCCGCGCCCGATTGCAAAATAACGGGAGAACGATGATGATCGCCGCCTGTCAGACTGGTTATCGCACGAAGACTTTCGTCATTGCCGGGCTGCTGGCGGCGTCATTATGGGGCCTTGGGGCCTGCAACAAACCGCATGCCGATTTTGCCTATATCCCCGAACTGGCAGAACATGCCATAACGCTACCTGATGGCCATCAAATTTACGTCCAGAAATTTGAAGTCACCATCGCCCAATGGAATGCCTGCCATAATGATGGCGCCTGCACCGAAGAATTGCGCCCACCCGCAGGCCACGATGCTGCACGCACCCCGGCAACCGGGCTTAATTTTTCTGACGTGTCGCAATATCTGGCCTGGATCAACCATAAATCCCGCCATAGCTTTCGCCTGCCGACATCGCAGGAATGGACCTTCATGGCAAAACCGGTACTCCCGGAAAAAGCCGATCCCATCTTTACCGATCCGGATTTACGCTGGGCATCAGCCTATCTGACCAAGGGGCTTGCGCCCCGCGCATTAAAGGACCAGGGCGCATTTTCCACCAGCCCCGAGGGTATTGCCGACCTGGATGGCAGTGTCTGGGAATGGACAGGCGACTGTTATGCCGGAAGTGGCGTCTCCTCCAACCCTGAAAAATGCCCGGCCTATTATGTCGGCGGTGAACATATCGCCGTTATTCCCTTTCTGGTTCGCGACCCGGCACGCGGCGGCTGTGCGGTGGGTACACCGCCTGCCCATCTTGGTTTTCGTCTGGTGACAGACGAAAAACCGGCATAAATGCACACGGTCCGGCGAAAAAAATCGCCGCAATTCCGCCTGACACACAGCCGCGTCCGTAAAAAACAAACCTCCTTCCAAGCTTTTGCATGGCAATCTGGTCCATATATCGGTACACGCAGCAGACCAAAGCTGACCATCCAAACATGACGCACACACGTCTGACCAGAAAAGCCCATGACCAACACTGTCCCGCACAAGACCGAGCGCAAAATATCCCTGACCGAAAAGGTCATTTCCAGCCTGCGAACGGAAATTGAAAGCGGCAATTTGATGCCGGGGGCAAAACTGCCCACCGAACCCGTCCTGACAAAACATTTTGGTGTCAGCCGCACTGTGCTGCGCGAGGCTATTGCCGTGCTGAAAGCCGATGGTTTATTGGAACCCCGTCAGGGGGCGGGTGTGTTTGTTCTGGCTCCGGTTCCCCCTGAAAATGACGGATCGGTCTTTGATGTGAATGCCACACAAATGTCCGATGTGCTCGAAATCCTTGAACTGCGCATGGCAGTCGAAATCGAGGCTGCGGGCCTGGCGTGCAGCCGCAGCTCTGCCGCCCAGCAGGCAAAAATTTACGAAGCCGTACGCGACATGGAAAGACAGGTGCAATCGGGCAAGCAGGCGGCACAGGCGGATTATGAATTTCACCGCGCCATTGCCGATGCCACAAACAACCGCCGCTATGTCACGTTTATGGACTATCTGGGCGACAAAACCATTCCCCGTGCCCAGGCCCAACCGCACCAGCGCCCCATTGCGATTGAACAACAGCTTGCACACACCGATCGCATTCTCGCCGAACATCACCGCATATATGAGGCGATCACGCTGCGGGATGCCGACGGTGCCCGCATCGCCATGCGTGATCATCTTCTTAAAAGTCAAGCACGATATCAAAGCCTGCTGCGCAATCGCTGATCACTCGTCATTCACCACGCAAAAGACCCGCCATGTCCGCATCCCCTGCCCTTCATGAAAGCCAGTTAAACCTGCCAGACGCAACACTGGTGTGGACACGCGAAGGCACTGCCACGGGCCCAACACTTGTCTGGGCACATGGTCTGATGTCCAACAGCTATTCGCTGGAAGATAAAGGAATTTACGACTTCGCCCCGCTCAGTGCGGCCGGAACGCTCATTCGTTACGACGCGCGCGGGCATGGACGCTCAAACGCCCGGGCTGTTGCAGAACGCTTTACCTGGCCCGCGCTGGCAGATGATTTTCTGGCTATTGCCAAGGCCGCCGCGCCGGATCAGAAAATTGTCGGCATGGGATGTTCAATGGGCACGGCAACTTTGCTACATGCGGCCTTAAAGGCCCCGGAGACCTTCGCAAAGCTGGTCTTGACCGCCCCGCCAACCGCGTGGGAAACGCGCCGGGCACACAAATCGGTTTATCAAAATTCAGCCCGTACCCTCGAACGGGACGGCCAACCTGCGCTTGATGCGTTGGCTGCCAATATGGCCCCGCCACCGATTTTTACCGACCTTCCCGCCTTTCCGGTTGAAACCAGCCTGGATCTTTTACCATCGATTTTACGTGGTGCCAGCATGTCCGACCTGCCATCGCAAGATGATCTAAGATCAATATCTGTGCCGGTACTGGTCCTGGCCTGGGAAAACGATTCCAGCCATCCCATAACAACGGCACAAACACTGGTCAGTTTACTCCCCAATGCCGAATTGCACGTCGCAAAATCGATTAATGACGTCCGGAACTGGGGCCACCGCATCGCGAATTTTATGCAGCAACCGGCATAAGCCGCTATTAACTCAAACGGAAATTGCCGTTTTCATATCTGCCATTGAAGTGAAAACCTGATTCGCACCGGCCTCAATTAGGCGCTGGCGGGCAGTCTCGCGCGATCCGTCATAATGGCCGCCGCCAACAAAGCCCCAGCAGGTCATACCAGCGGCAATCGCGGCCTGTGCACCAGCAACGGAATCCTCCACCACCAGGCAGTTTTCTGGCGCAAATCCCATATCCTGTGCCGCATATAAAAACAGGTCAGGGGCCGGTTTACCGTTGGCAACAAAATCCGCGCTATAAATGCGACCTTCAAACCAGGGCCCCAGTCCCGTCAGGCGCATGGTTGTTTCAAGGCGCTGGACCGAGCTGCTTGACGAAATGCAAAACGGAATGCCACGGGCTTTTAGGGCCGCCAGAACACCATCAATACCGTCAATTTTACGCAGTTCGGTCTCATAACGTGCAAACAGCTTTTCATAAAAATACGGTTTGAATTCCGCATTCACATCGCGGCCGGTTTGATCAAAAATATACTGAATCGGTGCGGCACTGGAACGCCCGGTAAACAGGCGCGCCACATCCTCGACCGATAACGGTGCGCCAAAATGCACCAGAACATCCACCAGTGTTGACAGCGAAATCGGCTCGCTATTCACAAGAACACCATCACAATCAAAAAGGACGGCCGTGATCGCCGCTGGCAGTTCGGTGTAGGACCCGATGGAAGCGGATGTGGGTTGCATTTGTTTCTCGGACCTTGTTTTTTTGCAATTTCCAACCCTAGACAATCAAGAATATGCACGTCAACACAAATGAACATTTGACCAACCGCTGGTCTTTTGTTCAATTTAGGCCGAAACGGCAAAAATAACAGTCTGACCTTCTTCCAAAACGCAGGATCTATTATAAGACTGCCCGGAAAAGATAACGTCAAGAGGCGGGAGGAACCATCGCCATGACCCTGAAAGACAAGGCAATTATCGGTGTTGATGTGGGAACCGGCAGCGCGCGCGCTGGCGTGTTTGACAGCACCGGCAAACTTCTGGGCAGTGCATCCCACCCAATCGCAATGAACCGCCCGCGCCCCGATTTTGTCGAACAGGATTCCGCAAATATTTGGGAATCGGTTTGTAAATCGGTCAAGGACGCGTTGATCAGGGCGGATGTGAATGGCAATGATGTGGCCGCGATTGGCTTTGATGCCACCTGTTCGCTGGTTATTCGCGGCGCAAATGACAGCCCACTGCCGGTATCGCCCGATGGCCCGGCCAATTGGGACGTCATCGTCTGGATGGATCACCGCGCCACCCGCGAGGCCGAAGAATGTACCGCCACCGGGTCCAAGGTGCTGGACTATATCGGTGGCACCATGTCGCCGGAAATGGAAATTCCCAAACTGATGTGGCTGAAACGGCATAGTCCCGAAGTCTGGAACAAAATGACGGCTGCCTATGATCTGGCCGATTTTCTGGCTTATCGTGCCACCGGGGACAATGCCCGTTCCTGCTGCACCGTCACCTGCAAATGGACACACCTTGCCCACGAGGAAAACCCCTGGAACCAGGAATTCCTGTCCTCCGTCGGGCTGGATGATTTTATTGAAAAAGTCGGTATCGATGGCCCCGCCGTTGCTGTGGGAACCCCAGTGGGCAATCTGTCAGCGACTGCCGCCCGTGAACTGGGCCTGAATACCAACTGCATGGTTGGGGCCGGGTTGATTGATGCCCATGCCGGAGCACTGGGCACCCTTGGCGCGCATCTTGGCGGCAATCTCGATCAACGCTTTGCCATGATCGCAGGAACCTCCACCTGCCATATGGCGCTGTCACCCGAAGCGCGCTTTATTAAAGGTGTGTGGGGGCCATATTTTGGCGCGGTGGCACCGGGTCTTTGGCTTAATGAAGGCGGGCAATCCGCCACCGGGGCGCTTTTGGATCATATCTGTGCCCTGCACCCGTTTGCCCGTGACATGGGCCGCGATGCCCACCGCCTTGCCGGTGAAAAACTGCTACCGCGCATGATGGAACAGGCCGATCTGGCGCCACGCCTGCATATGCTGCCCGATTTTCACGGTAATCGTTCTCCGCTGGCGGACCCCGAGGCCCTGGGGGTTATCAGTGGCCTTACACTCGATCAAAGCGAAGAAAGCTTCCTTGACCTGTATTGGGCGACCGCCTGCGCCATTGCCTATGGCACCCGCCATATCATCGATGCGCTGAATGCCACGGGCTATGACATCCGCCATATTCACCTTAGCGGCGGGCACACCGCCAGCCCGGTTCTGGTCAAGCTGTATGCCGATGTTACAGGCTGTGATGTTGTTATGTCGGAATGCCCGGAACCGGTCCTGCTCGGCTCTGCCATGCTCGCCGCCGCCGCACTGGATAGCGAAGGTGGGCTTGAAGCGGCATCACGCAGCATGGCTGCACCCGAAACCGTCAAAACCCCGGATGAAAGTGCCAGGGCAGACCACGACCGCCGCTATGCCATCTTCCACAAACTGCATGCCCATCGCCAGGAACTTGATGCCATGAGCAAGGCCTGACCCCAGACAGGCTATACAAAAATCCCCCGTCAGCTTTCGAACTGACGGGGGATTTTAATTTGTGGATTCTCACCCTCTCACCACCTTGTGCGGCGAGCGGACAAACCGGCTCAGGCGAGGTTCTGTTTCAAAAACTCTGCCGTGCGGGCATTGGCCGTGGCGGCGGCCTGTTCATCGTAATGGTTACCCCCCACGCGGCAAAAGGCATGGTTGCTGTCCGGATACTGATAAATCGTTACTTCGGCTTTGTCTTTCAAGGCAGCCTTGATTTTATCCTGTGCCTCGGTCGGGATGAATTCATCCTGCCCGGCCAGGTGCATGATCACTGGCTTGCTGATTTTATCGGCTTCCCCCAGATAATTATCAATGCCCGCACCATAGAAGGAGGCAAAGGCATCCGCATTGGTGCGGGTTGCCGCCAGATAGGTCATCATCCCGCCCATGCAATAGCCGACAACGGCGGCCTTGCCACTGGCATCGGGCAGGGCGCGCGCGGCATCCAAGGTTGCCTGAATATCCTCGGCCCCTTTATCGGGGTTAAATTTCTGCAAATAGCCAAAGGCCTTTTGCCATTCTTCATCTGTTTTATCGGTCAGCTCAATTCCCGGCTCCAGCCGCCAGAACAGATCCGGGCATACGGCAATATAGCCCTGACGGGCATAATCATCGGCCACACCGCGCATCACGGCATTCACACCAAATATTTCCTGAATCACCACCACAACCGGGGCGGGCAGCTTTTCCGGCATGGCGACATAGGCATTAAACGTCCCGTCGGCAGTTTTAATGGAAAGATTCTGGCTCATGGGGCCTCCGTGTTTTTGATCGGTTATCATAATTGGGCACGCCCGTCAGACCAGGCCAGTCACCCAACCCGTCCTCAACGCACCGCGATGCCCGTGAGATAATCCAAAATCCGACCAATGCCAGTGCACCAGCCAACACCAACAGCGAAATTACAAACAATTTGCAAAACGGATTTTCAAGCGCAATCATAGCTTATCATCCAAGCCTGACCGGCAATCATCCTGCCCGGAATTCCCCAATGTTATTCAATGATAACGAAATTTTTCATCCCGTTCAGGGCCTGTTTTATCGCGCAATTGACCCGCACTATCGTGCCAACAGCCTTGCAGGGTCGCGCAATGCGGGCCGGTATTCGCAGGCGGATCAGCCAACGCTTTACCTCAGCTCCTCGCCCGAGGGTGTCACGGCCGCCATGATTGCACATCGCACAGAGCGCCCAACGAACCTTGAAATGATCACAGTGTCCGTCGATGCGCGGCGCATTTTTGATCTGCGCGATGAAAAAGCATGTGAAATGGCAGGTATCACCCTGCAGGATGCCACCACCCCCTGGCAGGACCTTGTTGCACAGGGCAAAACGCCGCCTTCCTGGCGGGTGCGTGACAAGCTGGCGGCGCTAGGCGCGCAAGGCCTGATTGACCCGTCGCGCAAGGCCCCGGGCCTGTGGCATCTTGTGCTGTTTCACTGGAATACAGGCCCGCAGCAGCCGACGGTTAAGGTCGTATCACGTTAACGCGCCAGCACGCCTTCCGGGTCAGCCTTGACCGCTTTGGCATCCCAAATCACCAAATGATCGTTTTTATAGTCAAACCGCGCCAGCGGCTGATCGGGACCAGGAATCGGGTTGTCGCGCCGGGCAATCACCTCGCCATTCGGATGTGCATCAACCCACTGCTGCACTTCATCCAGTGTCAGCAACATGGGAATAGGTTGTTCCAAACGGCCCAGAAACTGGAACTGCGCGTGATATTTGCCCCAATAGGCCACATTACGCCCGGCATCCTGCTGAGTTTTGAGATATTGCGCCATTGGCTGCATGTTGTAATCGGTATGCAGGCGCGGGGCGGCGATCATGAAGACCATTGATACCAACAGCAAATTCACCCCGGCCAAGATGCCAACCGCCACCGAGCGACGGGTTTCAATGACCAAAAGCGCCCCACCTGCCAACAGTAAAAACGCGCCCCACCAGCCATCGAGCAAGCCCACCCAGGCCGGAATTTTGGCAAAAAACGATGGTAAAAACGGCGCGACCAGCCCGGCCAGACCCAGAATAATCAAAAACACCGCCACCGGGATTTGATCAATTCTGCGGGTGGGCAAATCACTTATGATCCGGGCAAAAATCAGCGAGAGAAGCGGCAATACCGGCAAAATATAATGCACCCGCTTGCCCGAAATCAGGCTAAAGGCCACCAGCAGGAACACCGCCACCACAAGGCAAAACCGCAAGCCCGCATCCATATCCCGGCGCCAGCCAAACCCGAACAGCGACCGCCATAAACCACCCCAAAAAACCCACGGCAACAACATCGCGGGCAAGGCAACCAGATAATAATAAAACGGTTCGACATGGGCGAAACTGTCCACCATGCGCCCCGCCGTCTGGCCCCAGAAAATGGCATTGCGATAGGCTTCACCGCCAAAAATCGCCGCAGGAATGGCCCAACACAACGCAATAACAGCACCAAGCAAAACCGCAAGCCCCATACCCGCATACCAGCGACCAAGGCCTTTATTTTGCGCCGACCCGACCTTGGCAGAACCGTTAGCAACCGGACGGCGGGCGCCGCCCATCAATCCCGCCCAGTCACGCCGCCACAGCGGAGCAAACACCGCTGCGGGCAACACATAAAGCAAAATCACCGGCCCCTTGGACAGCACCCCCAAACCAATGGCAATGCCGGTAATGATCCAGCCTTTGCGGGCATTGTGCTGGTCGCCCTCATTGGCAACAAAAACGCCATACCAGCCCAGCAACGCAAAAAAGCACTGCAACATATCAAAATAGGTCAGCGTGCCATAACCGGCATAATAAGTGCCACCAATCAGAAACAGCGGGGCAAGCTGCGCGATGGCCGGTTTATCCGGCCAAATGCGACGTGCCAGCAATGCCAGCATCACCAGGTTTAATCCGGCAAATAACGGCGCAATCAAACGTGCGGTAAAATCATTAACCCCAAAAATCGCCCAACTGGCATTAATCAGCCAAAACAGCATCGGCGGCTTGTGGGCATAGGGTTCACCATTCAGGTGCGGCACCAGCCAGTTGTGATGCAGCCACATATCCCACGCCACCGAAAGATAGCGCGTTTCATCAACCGGCAATAACGGGCGGGCCAATACCCCCACAACCGCAACCAGTGCCCATAAACCCAGGATCACGCCAAACGATGCCGTGCTTGCGCCGGTGCGGTTATGAATGCTCATCTGTTTTCCGTATGATTAAAAGCCGACTTATTCCGCCACCACCGACGGAATGGTTTCTGTTTTGGCATCGCGCTTTTCACGATGAATGAAATACAGGTTCCGCGCATACACAATCAGGCCAAAGGACTGACCCAGAATGATAATCGGTTCGGCCCGTTGCAGGCCATACACCATAAGACAAATCCCGCCCGCAATGCTGAGATACCAGAACGCGACGGGGACAATGCTTTTGGCATGTTTTTCACTGACCAGCCACTGAACCAGAAAACGGCCGGAAAACATCACCTGTCCTACAATACCCAGCACAAACCAGGCATCGAGATTAGAGAACAACCGTGCAAGCCAATCGTGCATCGCCGCCCTCCTATTCTTTTGATTTCACAACGGGCGTTTTTGCACGGGCCTGAAGCCACATCACACCCATAATATCAACAATACCAACCCAAAGCCGGTTCATCATGCTGTAATTTGACTGTCCCCGCAACCGTGGACGGTGATTTACCGCCACTGAAAAAACCCGGCCGCCATCGCGCAACATCAAAGCCGGCAAAAAGCGGTGCATATGGTTAAATCGCGGAAAGGCCAAAAAATCCACCCGGCGAAACAACTTGATGCCACAACCGGTATCAGGCGTTTGATCCTTCAAAAGCCCGCCACGCACCTTGTTGGCAATGCGGGACTGTATGCGCTTCATCGCCGTATCATGCCGGTTGGCCCGCCAACCCGCGATCAAAACCTGCGCATCCTGCCCCTCGGCCTTGTAACGTTCCAGCAATTGCGGAATGTCGGCCGGGTCATTCTGCCCGTCGCCATCAAGCGTCACTATCAACTTGCCACGTGCATGTTTCACCCCGGTTAAAACTGCAATCGACTGACCACAGCTTTTTTCGTGGCAAATCAAATGCAGTTCTTCAACGCGCTGGCGCACATCGCGAATGATGGTTGTGGTTTCATCCGTACTGCCATCATCAACATAAATAATTTCAAACGGCACCTGGCCGCGCAGGGCGGCAACAATTTCGGTTACAAGTGGTTCGATATTTTCGGCTTCGTTCTTCACCGGCACAACCACCGATAATTCCGGAGCAGTATTTTGCCAGTCATGGGGTGCGTTCGCATCCGCCGTGGTGGGGGCCAAATCCGGTTGTTCCGGCAGCGCGTTTTTCTCAATTGTCATACTTGTGAACCGTCGTGCCGATCAACACATCGCTTGCTCAATGGGGCCTGTGCGGGCAGGCCCTTTTGGCGCTGATGCGTCAATGTCCCTTATCTTGTTGAAACGTCAAATAATTTAACACACAGAAACGTCATAATGATACGACATGAAACCTGACAATTTCATGAATGATCTGTTACCTGACACGCCCTGTTATCTGACGTGCAATCTGTCATGAAAATGACGGCATGGCCCCGTTATGCCGCAAGCGGTGTTGATAATATTTTCCTCGCCCCTTCGCAAGAAAACTCTTGTAGCCACCTCGTTTGCCACCAACACGTCTGCCATGAATTTTTAACAACAAAACCGGCACAGGCAGGTGCGCAATAACAAACCAGGCACCATATGGTTGCCGTTTGGGCAGCATACACTGCCCACTTGCATATTTTTTTTCATCATATGCCCCCCAATGACGCAAAGGAATGTTATCTAGGAAGCTGCACCGTCACCTTTGTTCCTGCCCCTGTTTATGCGCCTCTATTTATGCTTTCTTTATGCCAAATGAAGCCCCACGGATTTTCATGAAAAAACTGTTTGCCCACCCCAAAACCATCATCATAGTCCTGATATTGCTTGCCGCAGGCGGATGGTTGGGCCGCAATTATTTCTTTCCGCCCGAAACCGCGCCAAACTTTGTCACCGCCAAAGTCACACGCGGCGATCTTGAAAGCACGGTTCTCGCCACGGGCGCGCTGGAGGCGTCCCAACTTGTATCCGTCGGCGCACAGGTTTCCGGGCAAATCAAAAAGCTTTATGTTTCCCTTGGCGATGTCATCAAGGAAGGGGACATGATTGCAGAGATTGACCCTTCCACCCAGCAAAACGCGCTAAGCGATGCCAAGGCCAGACTTGCCAATATCGAGGCCCAGCTTGCCTCCAAGCAGGCCACCCTGCGCCAGGCGCAAAAGGCCTATCAACGGCAAAAGGAAATGCGCCGCCTTGATGCCAGCCCCCAGGAAGACCTTGAAAGTGCCGAAGCCACCCTGGCCGTGACCAAGGCGGAAATCAACGCGCTCAATGCCCAGATCGATCAGGCCCGCATCGCGGTTGATACTGCCCAGATCGACCTGAACTACACCAGTATCCGCGCCCCGATGGACGGCACCGTGGTGTCCCTGCCCGTCAAGGTCGGGCAAACCGTCAATGCCGTGCAATCGACACCAACCATCCTGAAACTGGCACAGCTTTCCACCATGACGGTCAAGGCGGAAATTTCAGAGGCCGATGTTATCCGCATCAAACCGGGGCAGGAAGTTTATTTCACCATTCTGGGCGACCCTGATTCCCGCTATCACGCCACCTTACGCGCCATTGAACCGGCACCCGACGAAATCAAGGATAATGACAATGGCCTCGTTGATAACAAGGCCGTTTATTACAATGCCCTGTTTGATATTTCCAACCCGGACGGCATCCTGCGCATTGCCATGACCACCGAAGTCACCATCATCCTTAAATCGGTCAAGGACGCGCTGATTATTCCGTCATCCGCGCTGATGAAGGATGCGGACGGCACAACCTATGTGCAAATTCCCGATGCCAAGGGTACGATCACCAAACAACCCGTGACCGTCGGCCTGAATACCAATGTCAAAGCCCAGATCACAAAAGGCTTAAAAGAAGGCGATACCGTCATCATCGGGGAGGCCAGCAGCACCAGCGCCCATGCCAGTCCGTCCGAAGGGATGATGTTCTGACATGCAAACCCCGCTGATCGAAATTACCGACCTGTGGCGTGAATACCCGGCAGGCGACCAGAAAATCGCGGTTCTCAAGGGAGTTAACCTCACCATCGAGCGCGGTGAAATGGTGGCCATTATCGGGGCATCCGGCTCGGGCAAGTCCACGCTGATGAATATCCTTGGCTGTCTGGACCAGCCCACGCGCGGCACCTATCGGGTGAATGGCCGTATCACCGGCACCCTTGAGGCCGACGAACTGGCCGCGCTCCGCCGTGAATATTTCGGCTTTATCTTTCAACGCTACCATTTGCTGTCTGATCTGACAGCCCTTGGCAATGTTGAAGTCCCGGCCATTTATGCCGGTTATTCCGCCAGCCAGCGCCATGACCGGGCCAAAAGCCTGCTTGAAAAGGTCGGACTGGGGGATCGCACCCATCATCGCCCCAGCCAGCTTTCCGGCGGGCAGCAACAGCGTGTCAGTATCGCGCGGGCGTTGATGAATGGCGGTGACGTTATTCTGGCCGACGAACCCACCGGCGCACTCGATAGCAAAAGCGGCGAGCAAACCCTCGCCCTGCTGCGTGATCTTCATGCCGACGGGCACACCGTTATCCTTGTCACCCACGATGCCAATGTTGCCGCCCATGCCGAACGGGTGATCGAAATTCTGGATGGCGAAATCATCCGCGATGAACGCCAGACCGCGACCGGCAGCAGCGAAACCACGCCCCCGGCCCCGATTACCGAAAAACCCAAGGGCAACCGCCTGCTGGCCGAATTTGGCCGCTTTGGCGAAGCCTTCAAAATGGCACTGGTCGCCATGATGGCGCATCGCCTGCGCACCTTTTTGACCATGCTGGGCATTATCATCGGCATTGCCTCGGTGGTTTCCGTCGTAGCGCTGGGGACAGGCTCGCGCGAAAAGGTGCTGGCCGATATCAGCTCGATCGGGACAAACACCATCGATATTTTTCGCGGCAAGGATTTTGGCGACCCTGACGTTGATACCATTCGCACCCTGAATGCGGCGGATGCCAAAGCCCTTGGCACGCAATATTATGTCGATAGTGTCACGCCAACGGTTTCCACCAATGTCACCCTGCGCTACCGCAATATCGAGGCCAAGGCCTCCGTCTCGGGCGTAGGGGTGGAATATGGCCGTGTGCGGGGTTATGAAATGGCATCTGGTATCTGGTTTAACCAGCACGCAGTTGATAGCCGCAACCAGGATGCCATTATTGATCATAACACCCGCAACCGGCTGTTCCCCAAGGACACAGACCCGGTCGGCAAGGTTATTTTGCTCGGCTCCGTCCCCGTGCGGATCATTGGTGTGACCAAACCATATGAAAGTGCGTTTGACCGTGACAACAGCCTCAATGTCTGGCTGCCTTACAGCACGGTCATGACGCGCATGACCGGGCAGAATTATTTAACCAACATCACCGTGCGCGTTGCCGATGCGGTGGACACCAAACTGGCCGATCAGAAAATTACCGAATTTCTGCAACGCCGCCACGGTAAGCGGGATTTTTTCACCATCAATACCGACACCATCCGCAAAACCATTGAAACCACCACCGCCATCCTCACCCTGCTGGTATCCTCGATTGCGGTGATTTCACTGATTGTCGGGGGCATTGGCGTTATGAATATCATGCTGGTTTCCGTGACCGAACGTACCGGCGAAATTGGCGTGCGCATGGCTGTTGGCGCACGGCAGGGCGATATTTTACGCCAGTTCCTGATCGAGGCGGTTTTGGTCTGCCTGATTGGCGGGGGGCTTGGCATCGGGTTTGCCCTTTTGATCGGGGTTTTGTTTGGCATGCTCGGCACGCCCTTCCAGATGATCTATTCCACCGCCTCGATTATTGCGGCCTTTGCCTGCTCGTCGATGATCGGGGTTCTGTTTGGCTTCCTGCCCGCGCGTAATGCCGCCCGCCTTAACCCTGTCGATGCCTTGAACCGGGACTGAAGGATCAAAAATGCTGAAATCAACCCTCCAAACCGGCACCATCCTGGGTCTGCTTTTACTGGCGGGCTGCTCCAGTCTGGAAAAAACCACCTACAGCGCGCCCGATGTCACCCTGCCTGCAGGCTGGTACAGTGATGGCGGCAACAGCATCACAACAGGCACCGGCGACAAAACAGCCCATAACGACCTTGCCCTGGCCCCGTCCAACTGGTGGCACAATTTCAACGACCCGGCGCTGGACCGCCTGGTGGCCGACGCGCTGGCACAAAATAACGACCTTGCAGCCGCCACCATCAAGGTGCGCCAGGCACAGCTTCAGGCAGGTATTGCAAAAACCGACCTGTTCCCCGACCTGTCGGCCGGAGCCAATGCCTCCTCCGCGCGCAACCTTGATACCGGGCGCATCACGCGCAGCTATGGCACCACCAGCCGCGTCAGTTACGAGGTTGATTTGTGGGGAAAACTTGGCAGCACTTATGACGCCAAAAAATGGGAAGCCCTGGCGACCGAAAAGGACCGCGCCAGCACCGCCCTGACGCTAACCGCCACCACGGCCAATTTATATTGGCAAAGTGTGTATGACCAGCAACGCCTTGCCATTGCCCGGGCCAGCATTGAATATGCCCGCAAAACGCTGGAGCTGGTCAATGTGCAATACCAGTCCGGCGCGTCAAGCTCACTGGAACTTTATGAATCGCGCCGCAGCCTGGAAAGCCAGCTTGCCAATGCCACCCAAATCGAACAAAGCCTGAAAGCCAATAAAAACGCGCTGTCGATCCTGTTTAACCAGCCGCCACAACAAATCGCCATCGCCCGCAAAACCCTGCCCGATGGCACCCTGCCGGTGGTTAAATCCGGCCTGCCCGCCGACCTTCTGGCCCGCCGCCCGGATGTAAAGGCCGCCGAATTGCGCCTGCGCGCCGATGTCGCCAATATCAATTCCGTCAAAACCAGCCTGCTGCCAACCCTGAACCTGACGGGCGAGCTGGGCACCAGCAGCGATCAGTTGCGCAATCTTCTGGAAAACCCGATTGGCACTTTGGGGGCCAGCATCGCCCTGCCCTTCCTCAACTGGAACGAAAAACAGCTGAATATCCGCATTTCCGAAGCCCAGTATAAACAGGATGTGATCAATTATCGCCAAACCCTTTATCAGGCCTTTAGCGATGTTGAAACCGCCCTGTCGGCGCGCGACCACTATATCGCACAGGCCCAAAACCTGCGTGCCGCCCTTGATGATGCGCGTAACGCCGAACGCATCTACGAAACCCGCTTCCGTGCCGGTGCCGTGCCCATGCAACGGTGGTTGGATGCCCAGGAAACCCGCCGCACCGCCGAAGAATCCCTCCTGCAAAACCAGCTCAACCAGATTTTAAATCTGGTCACGCTGTATCAGGCGTTGGGTGGGGATAGCCATCAACAAAGCTATAAAAATTAATTCAACCGAGTAAATTTAAGACCGAACTTATCATCATTGCACTCAGATTGATAAATCTGAACATGAGAAAACTCACTGCTACTTAATATCTCTCTCAAACGACTCTTATCTTCTTCTTTCATTCTCAAACCGAACGCAACCGATCTAATCATTTTTCCATCAATTTCAACTCCTTTCCCCCCTAAATTTCTTCCAATCAGCCTCCACTCTCTCTCATATCTCCAATAAGAATATTTATATTTCAAAAATTCCAAATCAATATTTTCCGCAGCACCTGCCTCAAGCTTTTTAGAGATTTCTGAGATTGGATAAGTTGACTGATACCTAACGTCAACTGATGTAACGTCTTTTAAGTGGCCCTCCAACTTCAAACGATCAAAACCAATGCAAAACCCACGATGCTCGTCGGCATAATGCGACCACATTAGTTGATTTTTCCTAGTTCTAGATGTTGAAAAAACTCCTATTTGCGAAAAATCCAATAAACTTATTTCAGAACTATAATTTTCACAAATATTTTTTACTTGTTCAAGCGAAGCCTTCAACAACTTTGAATCAAAATCGAAGGGATCATTAAATGAATCAACCCCAGCAAACCAAATTTTTAGTTCTTTAAATATGGATAACGATTTATCTTCAAATTTTTTATATTTAAAAATACTACTACTCAAACTTACACTCTCACAAACACCGTTTCATTAAGACAAAAATTCACCGCATCAAAATTCAAAGGATAAGATTAACTCACACGCCTCACACTTGTCATTGCGCAATCCAGTCCAAGAGTAAAAATTATGCATTGACAAATATTTCAAAAATGATTTTTTAATTTTACTTTCTTATACGAATCTAAATTTATGGTGAAATCTGCTAAAATGAAATGCCTCCGAATCTACGCCACCCCGGACGGGGAATCCCATTTTGATGAAGTCGAATTGCCGACGACAAAGCGCACGGTGCATCCTGAAGCTGTGCCGTTTGATGTGACGGCGAGTTATCCGGCGTCGCGGGTTCGCATCACGCATATTCCCGCAGGCATGCGCGAGGTCTCGTGGCATACGGTGCCGGAGCCGGTTTTAACGGTTCGGCTGGATGGGGCTGTGGATTACGAAACAAGTGATGGCGAGGTGCGCCATGTCGCGGCGGGCAGTTTTGTGCTGGTGGAAGACACACATGGCAAAGGCCATCTTTCGCGCCATTCGCCCGAGGCGCAAACCGTGATCTGGGTGTCGCTGCCCAACAGTTTTGATCTGCCGCCGGAATAAAAAAGCCGCCATCCGTGGTTAAACAGATGGCGGCCTTCTAAAATACGGTTTTAAGCAGCGTGTGGGCGATTAAGCCTGAACGGTTTTCTGTTTCTGGCTGCCCAGGCCTTCAATGCCGAGTTCCATCACATCACCAGCCTTGAGGTAAACCTGCGGGTTCTGGCCCATGCCAACGCCCGGAGGGGTGCCGGTCGAGATGATGTCGCCCGGTTGCAGGCTCATGAATTGCGACAGGTAATGAATGAGGAACTGCACACCGTAAACCATCGTTTGCGTGCTGCCATCCTGGTATTTATGACCATTGACCGTCAGCCACATTGGCAGGTTCTGCGGGTCTTTGACTTCGTCACGGGTGACGAGGTAGGGGCCAATCGGGCCGAAGGTATCGGCACTTTTGCCCTTTACCCACTGGCCGGAACGTTCGATCTGAAAGGCGCGTTCGGACAGGTCATTGACCACGCAATAACCGGCCACATGATCCATCGCATTGGCTTCATCAACATATTTGGCTTCTTTGCCGATGATGACGCCAAGTTCAACTTCCCAGTCGGATTTTTCCGAGCCGCGCGGGATTTCAACATTGTCATTCGGGCCGCAAACGGCCGAGGTGGCCTTAAAGAAAATTACCGGCTCCGGCGGCACCTGCATGCCGGTTTCCGCCGCATGGTCGGAATAATTCAGGCCGATGCAAATAAATTTGCCCGGGCGGCCCACACATGCACCAATGCGCACATCACCCGACACTTCCGGCAGGCTGGCGGCATCAAGGGCGGCAATTTTATCGAACGTTTCCTGCGAGATGGTCGAAGGATCAAGATCGGCAATCACGCCGGAAAGATCGCGAATGGTGCCATTGGCATCCAAAAGACCGGGCTTTTCCGAACCGACCGGACCATAACGTAACAGTTTCATTGGACTTTATCCCTTTGGTTTTTTGCAAATCGGGGCCAGGCCCCTAACCGGACAGATCCTGAATGGATCAGTTTACCCAGCCGCCGTCAATGATGTGAATGGCGCCCGTGGTGTAGCTTGCTTCATCTGACGCCAGATAGGTGGCAAGGGCGGCAATTTCGCCGGGCTGGCCAATACGGCCAATCGGCTGGCGGGCGACAAAGGCCTTGCGGACTTCATCAAAATCCCCGCCCTGGGAAGCCATGCGCTGCTGAAGCGACGGGCTTTCAACCGTGCCAGGGCAAATTGCATTACAGCGAATGTTTTGACCGACAAAGTCCGCCGCAACCGATTTGGTCATGCCAATGACGGCGGCCTTGGTTGCCCCGTAAATAAAGCGCACCGGAACCCCTTTCACCGAGGATGCCACCGACGACATATTAACGATAGACCCGCCGCCATTTTCCAGCATGGCCGGCAGCAAGGCGCGCATCATGCGATATTGCGAGCGCACATTCAGGTTAAAGCTGAAATCATAGGCATCTTCATCACAATCAAGAATGCTGCCATGATGAACAAAACCGGCACAGTTAAACAGCACATCCACCGCACCGACCTTTTTGCCAAAATCGGCAATCGCGGCCCCGTCGGTCACGTCCAGCTTGTGGGTTTCCATGCCCGACAGGCTTGACAGTGCCTCTTCATTAATGTCGGTAGCAATCACCGTTGCCCCTTCGGCGAGAAACATTTCCGCCGTCGCCCGGCCAATGCCCTGCCCTGCGGCGGTTACAACGGCCTTTTTGCCTGCCAGTCTTCCTGCCATTTCATTCTCCTGCATCAATTGCATCTGTGGCGCACCCGGTTTCGGTCAAAGCAATCAAACCGGCGGGCATCATGCCATGTAAAAAACTTCTTCCATTTCCGCCCACCATTCGCCGTCCTTGCGCGTTGCAAGGGGAGACTGGCACGGGTCGGTCAGTTTCCACCATTCCTGTGTCACCGGGTCCTTGGCGATTTCGGCCATATCGGCCGCAAAATCATCGCCGTCATATTCCAGATGGCCAAATAACAGGTCGGCATGCTGATAAATCACGTAATTATGCACGTGATGTTTGCGTAAAGTTTCCAGCACACCCGGCCAGGGTTCGGCATGCAGCTTTTTGTATTCGGCCAGTTTTTCCGGCTTTACATGAATGACCATACCAACACGTTTCATTGTGGCCTCGTTTGTGTGACGGTTATGAAATTGCCAAAAGGAAAAAGGGGCGGTTGAGTGTGGATCAACCGCCCAAAACCCCGGTGGCGAAGGGTGTGGCGCACCACCGGGAGGGAGCCTGTTAATCCGGGTCGTTCGCGAGTTGATAAAAATGCGTTGCGGTTTTTACGGCAATTTTCTCGACATCCGCCGGGGCAAAAGTGCCCAGCCATTGCTGCGTCATTTTCACCCAGTCGGGATAATCCGATGCCATTTTCAAAACCGGCCAGTCACTACCCCACATCAGGCGGTCTGCGCCAAAAACACGCGGCAAATGGTCCAGATAGGGTTTTAAATCATGCAGGCCCGCGCCCGATGCGGCCTCGGTCAGAAGCCCCGACACCTTGCAATAGACATTTTTAAGCGGGGTGAATTCGCCCATCATTCGCGCCCATTCAACATAGCCATCCGGGCCATGAATACCATTGCGGATTTTGGGCTTGGCGGCATGGTCAATCACGATACGCAAGGCCGGATAGCGCCGGGCGAGAATATGCAAATTCGCCAGATGACGGGGCAATACCAGCGCATCAAACGCCAGATTGCGGGCAATCAATGCCTCGAAAATCGGCGAAAATTCGGCATGCAGCATCCAGTCGGCATCTTCGATGTCCTGGATCATGGGCCGCACGCCGACAAATTTGTCATGCCGGGCAAAACGGGCAATATCGTCAATCGCGGTTGCCGGGTCCTCGAAATCCACCCAGCCAACCACACCGGCGATAAAGTCATGCTCGGTTGCCAGCGACAGCATAAATTCGGTTTCGGCAACACTGGGGGCGGCCTGCACCAGCACCGTGCGGGCAATGCCCTGGTCGCTTAATATCGGGGCCAGATCATCGGGCAGGAAATCCCGGTACAACACCGAAATATCCGGCGTGATCCAGCCATAATCGCCGCGATCAATTTTCCAGAAATGCTGATGGGCATCTATCAGCGTTACGTCGCGGGCCATCAGGACGCATCCCCAACCGTATCCCCACCTGCCAGCAAATCTTCGCCCGGGACCGGCACATCGGCGCGCAAAAGGCCCTGTTCGCGCAAATCATGCCACAGGGCAGCCGGTATTTTCAGTTCCGCCCATTCCACCGCCTGGGTCACATGGCGGGCCGAACTGGCACCGGGAATAACCGATGCGACAGCGGGATGCGTTAACGGGAACTGAAGGGCGGCTGCAGGCAATGGCACGCCATGATCGGTGCAAATCCGCTCGATCTTTTGCGCGCGTTCGAGAATATGCTGGGGGGCATCCTCGTAATCATATTTTGCGCCCGGTTTGGGGCCTGTTACCAGAATGCCGGAATTAAACGCCCCGCCGACAACCACAGAGGCATTGCGGCGCAAACATTCCGGCAAAAAGCTTTCCTGGGCTTCCTGTTCGAGCAATGTATAGCGCCCGGCCAGCAGGAACACATCCATATCGGTGGATTTCAGGGCTTCCAGGCAAACTTCCCATTCATTGACCCCCAGGCCATAGGCCCCGATCAGCCCGGCCTTTTTAAGCTCGTCCAGCGCCTTTGCCCCGCCTTCCATCGCATCGCGCATCAGGCGCGGATGAGCATCAACGCCATGTGTCAGGCTGCCAATGTCATGGATATAGGCAATATCAATACGCCGCAGGCCCAAACGCTGCCAGCTATCCTCGATGGAACGCATCACCGCGTCATAGCTGTAATCGTAAACTTCAACAAAGGGCAGCGCATCGACAAAGGGCCGGTCCTGGGGAATATCCCCCTCGATCCGGTGCAACAAACGGCCCACCTTGGTGGACAGCACATAAGGCTCGCTCTGCTCGCGCAAAAAATCGCCCATACGCCGTTCGCTCAGGCCATAGCCATAACGCGGCGCGGTATCAAAATAACGAAACCCGGCATCCCAGGCGGTTTGCAGGGTGTCGTGGGCCTGTGCCGTATCGAGCGGACGATACATATTGCCCAGCGGCGCACCACCGAACCCAAGAACACTGACATTTAAACCGGTATTACCAATTTGGCGCTTCTGACGGGCCATAAACTTCATCCTCCCAATGGGCGCATTTCGCAGCGGCAGGATCGTTTCATATTTAAACCATCATTTCAATTGTATTTTGTAACAAATGATGTCTGGCGCGGGCGACCCACGCAAAAATCGGCCAAACATCGTGAAAAACCGGCAAGGGCCAGGTTTATAAAACGCCGTGCGATCCGGTCAGGCGGGTAATTTCCTGCGCGGTTTCCACCACAAAGGGCACGGTATCGGCCACCTTATAAGGGGTGCTGGGGCCACCCAGATAAGGCACCGTCAGGCTGGCCAGGATCTCGCCACTTTCACCCTGCAATATTGGGGCACCCACATCAATGATACCCACCGTCGCTGTACTTTGCACTTCGGCATAGCCGCGCGCCCGAATGGCACGCAATTCATATTCCCACACCTCGGCATTGAATGATGCGCCAAGGCGTTCAGAAAAATACTCCATCAACGGGGTGCGACGTTCCGGCGACATCCAGGCCAGCAACACCTTGCCAGACCCGGAATCGGCCAAACTGCGCCGATAGCCCACCCGCACCGAAAAGCCAATATCCTCCGGGCTTTCCACCCGGGCGATCACCACCATCTGATCACGCGATGGCACCGCCAAATGGCACGACTGCCCCACCCGTGCTGCCAACCGGCGCATTTGCGGCAAGGCGGCCTCCAACAGGGTGGAAACCGGCGAAACCTGCATACCCAATTCAAACAGATGGTTGGTAATATGAAATAGCTCCGACCCGTCCCGGCGCTCCAGATAACCCTTTTGCTCCAGCACCGAAAGCATGCGAAAAATCTCGCTTTTGGAGCGACCAAGGGCCGTGGCAATGGCGCCCATGCTCATCGGGCGACGTTCGGCAGCCAGAATTTCCAAAATCTCCAGCCCCTTTTCCAGGGCCGGGGCCTTGTATGTGCGTTTGGTTTCGTCGGTCATCTGTTACCCTTGTTCGTCAACTGCCGCAGCTTTTCGCAAAAAACGCCCCTTGCCAAGTCTCAATATACATCATATTTAAAACATTATTCCATTTATAAAACAAACACAGGGAGGGGCCAGAATGTCTCCGGTTATCACAGGGCTTCGGGCCATTGACATCCGTTTTCCAACATCGCGCCAGCTTGACGGGTCGGATGCGATGAACAAGGACCCGGATTATTCTGCCGCCTATGTCATTATCGACACGGACAATGCAGACCTTTCCGGCCACGGCCTGACCTTTACCATCGGACGGGGCAACGATATTTGTGTTGCCGCCATCAAGGCCATGTCGCACCTGCTGGTCGGCAAAACCCTTGAGAGTTTGACCGCCAATATGGGCCAAACCTGGCGCGATTTAACCGGCGACAGCCAACTTCGCTGGCTGGGCCCGGACAAGGGTGTGATGCACCTGGCAACCGGGGCGGTCGTTAATGCCATTTGGGATATGTGGGGCAAGGCGGCGGGCAAGCCTGTGTGGCAGCTTGTCGCCGAGATGACACCGGAACAATTTGTTGATTGTGTTGATTTCCGCTATCTGACCAATGCCCTGACCCGTGACGAGGCCCTGGACATTCTGCGGGCCGCCGAACCGGGCAAACAGGCGCGTATTGATGAAATGCGCAGCCAGGGCTACCCGGCCTATACCACATCGGCAGGCTGGCTGGGCTACAGCGATGAAAAACTGCGCCGCCTGTGCGAGGAGGCCATTGATGCCGGCTGGGATTACATCAAGCTCAAGGTCGGGCTGGATGTGGAAGATGACCGCCGCCGCCTTGCCATTGCCCGAGACGTAATTGGCCCGGACCGCAAATTGATGGTCGATGCCAACCAGAACTGGGAAGTTTCGCAGGCCATTTTCTGGATGCAGCAACTGGCCGAATTTGACCCCTGGTTCATCGAGGAACCCACCAGCCCCGATGATATTCTGGGCCACAAACAAATCCGCGAGGGTATTTCCCCCATCCGGGTTGCCACCGGCGAGCATTGCCAGAACCGCATCATCTTTAAGCAGTTCCTGCAGGCCGATGCGATTGACGTGGTGCAAATCGATAGCTGCCGGGTAGGCGGGGTCAATGAAATCATGGCGATTTTGCTGATGGCCAAAAAATTCAACAAGCCCGTCTGCCCCCATGCGGGGGGTGTCGGCCTGTGCGAATATGTCCAGCATCTGTCGATGATCGACTATATTTGCGTTTCCGCCTCGCTCACAGACCGGGTGTTGGAATATGTCGATCATCTGCACGAACATTTTGAAGACCCGTGTGTCATCCGCAATGGTCGCTATATCGCGCCCATCAGCCCTGGTTTCTCGATTACCATGAAACCACAAAGCATTGTCGATCACACCTTCCCCACCGGCCGTGTCTGGCAGGAAGGCTAGTTATTTCACTTTTCGTTAGATGTTCAGGGCACCACACGGGCGATGCCTTGCGACTGCACAAAAGACGATAGCGGTGTACAGTAAGATAAAGCTCTCGGGTTGCTCATCGCACAGCACCGAGAGCTTTTATCTAAGCCAGCGTTGCAAATGCCAGGAAACATCGTTCGTTAGAGCTATTCAAGCTCGAACGAGGTCACAAAGATTCTTTTCTTCAGCCTGTCTTTCGACACCCTGCCCTCGGTAACTGTGCTTTCCCCATCAATTGTCGTGGTGACGGTAAAGTCAGTTGGATCAATATCTGCGTCAATTGCATAACTGCTGAAATACACGACATAAACTTTATAGACACCGCGCGGCGCCGCATCCAGGTCGTTCCACTTAATATTTTCAATCGGCGTAGCGGTTTGAGCCCGACCAGCATTCATATCGACATCCAGGTAACCACCACTTATCGATTGTTTATTCTGAAAATAAATCAGTTCGCCGTTTGGATCTTCTACGACAAGATCAAGGTCATGCCGGTTGTTCCAAACCAATGAAACATTAACGGCCCCAACAAATGACCCCTCTCGTGTCAGCCGTTCCTCTGCGCTGGGTTCGGTCTGAGGTTCTGCTACTGGAATGTCTTCAACAGGTGAAACAAGCCCAGCTTGGGGTTCTTCAATCGTACACGCTTGCAAATCATTCGCCAGGCGGGCTTTTAATGCGGCAATCTCGGTGCGCAAAGACTGTTCTGTTTCTGCTGCATCCCCTCCAGTCAAAGGCATGCCAATGGATGGGGCCCCTACCGAGGGCAAACCGAAACCACCCCCCAACATGGGCGGAAGACCTATTGCGCCGCATCCCCGCATAAGCAGCAGCAATAACAACAACAATAAAAGCATCAATAAAAAAGGCACCAAACGACGCCAGTTCCATGTCCGGCGTTCTGGTTGCGGCGCTCTTTCATTTCTGGAAGACATTACCTCAGGCGCTGTCACATCTGGCTGCAACAGGTCGGGTTCGGCGTCCGGCACTGGCGCTTCATGCCGGGCATCTTTTTTCAGCTCCGTATCATCGGTCAAAACAAGGGACGGTTTCCCCGAAGCGCTCATCTCGTGAAACTTTTCCTGTTCCACGCTTTCCGAGCACCCCCAACAACACAATAAAACCGCTTTATCCGCACCCGTTGCTGTCTCTGCAAAATAGGTATGATCGACGCCAATACCCGAAACACTGCCCCGTAGCAGTTGAACTTCATTGTGTTCTGTATTTCCAGTTTCAGCTTCAAGTCGCCCGGCAAGAGCCAACACCGCCTCAATGAACTGCGCGACCTGAATATTCACCGCTTGCCTTTTGGCCTCATCCAGGGATGCAAACGGCTTATATTCAAGTCTGGAATGGCTAAACCATTGAATTTCACCGCGTGTATGGCTGATTTTTGGCGTCGCCAGTTCGATGTCGGCCATATCGACATTATTGCGTTTTAGCAAAGCCAGTAGTTGCGGTGAGAGCTGATGCAAGTTCTGGCCATGCACCCGTAAGGGCGCAAACTCAGAGAGTTTGGTTTTCAGGATCAAATCCATTTTATCACTCCCCGGCCATCACAGCACACTGACTAACAGCAGACTGAAAGCTCGCCCCATTCTCTCGAAGAAATTCCTGCAAATCCGCGCCGGAAATTGAAAATAGCCCTCTCCTGCCTGATTGCGCATCCTGGCCAACAAATGTGTTAACACCCACAACGTCGCCACACGTATTCATTAAGGGACCACCGCTATTGCCCTGAGAAATATCGGCCGAATGAATTACGATATCTGGCTTGTTCGGGTGTTTTTGGACAACACTGACTTCTCCAGTGGTGAACACCATCTCCGGAGCGCTATTCCGATCCCCACCAATCAACCTTTCCAACGCCGGATCACCCTGAGTCAAAAACGCAGGATATCCTGCCGCAACAACCCGCATTAATTTATCGACCCTATTGCTAACCGCTAATGGTACACCGGCTGAAGGGGCATCCAGTTTCAACAAGGCAAAATCAGGATTACCAATTTCGGCATCTGGTGACATGGCGACAATTTTTGCCTTCTTCACATCTCCTAGCCATTCACTTGTTACAAAGGCCGACGAATCACGGCTTTGTTCCACAACATGCCGATTGGTAACAATGAATTGCGGACCGATAAAAAATCCAGTCCCCATCGCCGCCCCACCATTTCGCGAGGCACTGAGAATTAAAACAACTGATTTCTCGGCAGCCCTGGCGAGTTCCGTCATATCTTTTGGCTGGTTAGACGAAGCACCCTGGCTTTCGGTTTCGCTTTGGTCTTCTTCTGTAACCACCTGCTGTTCTTCGGCATTCGTGTTCGTATCAACATTAGCTTCAGTAGACGCTACATTAGGCGCGTCATTTTGCGCCCCACCCGCGTCGGCCGCCGAACCAGACACGACACCACTCGGCGCAGGCATCACTCCAACAGGATGAACTGGCCCATTTTGTTCAATATAGCCCTGTGCTTCAGGCGCACACGGGTCTTCAAGCAGTTCCAGGAGCCTGTTGCGTTCTGCCCGTAATTCATCCAGAACGGAAGAACTTGATGCCTGCTCACCTTGGGACTGCCCCCAGAAATACCACCACAGCAGAAAGAGCAAAAGAATCAGCAAAATGGCTGAAATGATCCAACCGCCCCAGAATAATAAACGATCCTGCCAAGATCGATCCGGCTGCTGTGCGGCAGAATCAATTGTTGCTTCGCCCCGGTTCAGAACCCCTGTACCAGACGGCTCCTCAAATGAATGGTTGTTCGTTAGATCGAGATCGGATTCATTTGGTTCACCTGATCCTGACGCATCGTTCGACGATTGCTCGTCAATCGTCTCATCAGGGACAATATTGTCGATTACAACAGGTACTGAAGCCTTCTCCAGAGAAGCTCCCCCTGCTTCCACAAATTGAGCATCACTATTGTCGGTCTCAACCTCAGAATATATAACGAAGTCTGATTGCCCTAATAAGTCCTGCCACAGCGCGTTGACACTGTGATGAAAATGATCCGCATCAACAAGGTTGGGGTCATGTAGCGCCCAATTGATCAGCACGGGTTTACGCCCAACCACCATAACGGAATCTTTGGCACCCAGCTGAAGCATTGCCGCCAGAGGCTGACCAATATCCATATGATTAAGAAGAGCAACGCATTTGCTGATTTGTGCGCTCAAATCTGCAAGAACATTTTCGCGAAAATCCGCATCAAGATGATTTAGTTTTTTAATGGCCCCCTGTGCCTGGCTATACCAGGTGACACTTTCTATCTTGCCCGATGGCTGACGCCGATAGACCGGTTCGGCAAAAAGATCCGCGAGGTCAGGCGCAATATCGAGTAAAACACCCCGGACAAAAGCGTGTTGTGCCAAAAATGCACCATCAGACCCCATAACTGGAGTCCAGTTGGAGGTATCTGTTACGGTCAGAAAATTCAGGCGGGCCATTAAAATTATCCGCTGTTATAAAGTTCGAGCAATCATCAGACCTGAACAAACAGTCGGGCATCAATCCCGAAAGTCAGCAAATCAAGCCCGCCAACCAACCCGATATCGTCAATTTCCGCAGCCAGCTGTTTGTATCGGGTTTCGCTTACTGCCTCGACCTCTGCCTGTGCAACTGCGGCTTGTTCGTGCGAATTCATGCCCGCCGTGGTTCCCGCCAATACCGGATCCTGAAGGCCAGGTGCTTGTTCTAACGGCCGTTCTGCAACCGTTACCGGATCATTCGTACCCTTAACCTTATTGCGGGTCAGACGAGATCCATGAACAAAGGCCTTCTTGCCTTTAAACGATATTTCATACCATTCCGGAGCATCTTTCGCAGGACCAACAACATCTACTTTCTCATTGGTACTCAATGAGCCCACGACGCTGTTGCCGGTCGATGCACCAGACCGGACATTGGTGTTACCCAGTGCATAAAGTGTATCCGTTACAGTGCTTGTTGCACCTGGGACCCTTTCTTCAGGCGGGATCCAGGCCGGAACTGCACTGGCATTGACAACCATCGATTTTTCAACTCTGCGCGTTTCCGCCTCGGCAGAAGCATAAGCATCCAATCGCTTTCCGGAATCATCAAGAATTCCCTGAATCAGCTTCTGGTCAGTTGCCATTTGCTCACGAATTTTCTTAAGTTCGTTCGTCGCCTGCTGTTTGGTCAGATAGTTGGCCGCCAGGCCATTTCGCACCCGTTGAAGCTGGGCAAACCGGCAATTCGTTAGCCTCTTTACAACGCCGGTAGTCTGCGACAAACGCATCTTGTCTGTCGAGGTATCGCTGTTGATTTCCTGAAGAATTTGCCGCTGGCTCAGACCCTTTTGCTGTTTGCCCTGCAAATACCCGGCAGCAAGCCCCGTCAACGCGCCTACCCCAACACCAATCAAAGCTCCCCCAGCCCTGTTTTTTTTACCACCCAAAAGGGCACCCGCGATCCCCCCGACAATCGCCCCGACAACAGCACCGGTCACAAGCGACTCATTGAACTTTTTTTCAATCGAAACCAGTGGCTGACGCTCGGCATAACAGGTATCGGCTTTATCATCGTATTTCCCCATCGTGCCAGGTGTGACGCAGCCCGAAAGCAACGACGTTGACACCAACAGCACGAGAATACGTTTCGAAACAATATTCATAACCAACCCCCTTGGTTTACTATAGGTACTGCTCCAGATGATGGAGCCTCTCAAGACGCTTTTCCCTTACAGAATCAATATCGTTAAGCCACCCATCAACGACCGGCGGAGATAAAGATCCCCCCGACTTGCGCAAGCTCGCAATATGGTTCTCCGCCAATTCGACAAACTGTTTAAATACGGCAATCTGGGCTTGCTCCAATTCGGAGCGAACACTACTGACCGCGTCTTCAACCCCGTCTTCTGGTTCCTGAGCAAACTTGCGTATGTTGGAAACGTAAAAGTTGAATGCGTTATCGAGAGCCCCATTCATGACTTCATACTTGCCAAACTGTTCAGTCAGCTTTTCCGAAACCTTGGCCCGAAGTGCAGCATCCATCTCGTCAACTTTATATTTATCAACAAACTCATTTAGCTGACGCACGGATGAGTAAAGGTTACGCCCCATCAAAAAGACATTGTAAGCGGTCAATACGGATGCCTTGAAACGTTCACGACGTTCCAATCGGGCTTTTTCGTTAAGTTCGACGTTACTTTTTTCCAGCGCCACCTTGATCTCGGCAAGGCTGCTGGCAAGGTCCTGTTGTTCGACCTGCCCTTTTTCCAAAGCTTCGCGCAATTGTGCAAGCCTGTTGTCGGCGGCTTGCCGGTTTTCATCAACACTGTTCGAGATCGCGGCTTTGGCTGAAATCAGTGCTTCGGTCAGCGGCTGATTCAATACACCAGTGCCCCAGCGATCACGATTATTTGCACCATAGGTAAATACAGGAACAGCAAGAACAAGGCGAAACCCGGTTGTTTTAGGCTTCAGTTCACCGCCAGCCTGAAAAAATGGAACTTCGCGCCGTTGCCCTACACGAATTTGCCCTTCGCGGCTTAGATAATTGCCACCCTTGACAATATAACCCCCGGCTTGTCCATGAATTCTGTCGGGACGTATCAAACGGAAAAGGTCATAAACAATTTCATCGACATTGCCGACAGTGTCGTAGATGCCCAAAAGGTTTGGCGCCCGCAATCCCGCAGCCTTGGGTTTTTGCAAGATTTGCGTTCCCTGACCGGAATAAATGGCAACCTCCCGTGCCGCCCCAGACCGCACATTATTGGTGCGTGGATCACGCACTGCATAAACGCCAGAATTGGTCCCTTCTTCAAGAACAGCACCACGCGCCGCAAATTCCCATTCCGCTTCGGTCGGCAGGCGCAAATAGGATGTCGAGCCCAATTCCCACGGCAATTCGGGCTTTAATCCCTTCCCTACCTTCTCTTTGTCACGTAAAAGCAACCAATTCGTGTAATCTCGCGAGAAAGCAACAGCATCAAACCAGCTAATGCCCTGCGCAGGCAAAACCTTGTTAACCTTCAGCTTCGCTATGGTTTTGTCATAAGCATCACAACTGGTGGAGTCAGCTCGCGCATCCTCAGCCATAAGGCCATTGCGCCACAAATCAACCTGATGTTCCAGCACCTCATATTTGCCGATATAATATGACCGGCCATCCACACGACTATAAGCATCTTCCTGATCCGACGGGTGCTTGCCGTGACTGGTTGACAGGCCGCCTGCCAAAAAACCTTTCCGTTGCTGGCTAATCAACTCTTCCGTACTGGCAGCACCTGTATCATGGAACAGATTACCAAGTGAAATTTCAGCATGGTCAAGCACACTGTTAACAGGCACGGTAACCCGTCTAAACACCATTTTACGGTCACAGGGCATGTCTAAAACCAGCTGTTCAGGCAAGTCCTGATTTTCCGGAATCTCTCCACAGATTGATGCAGCGTCGCCTTCACTTTTTTTGTGTATCCGATACACCGCAGGATCATCATACAAACACCACGGCGTATCAGTTGCTGTTGCAGCCTGTGAAATACAGAGACTACTTCCCAGCACTGCACATAAAATCACAATGCGATCCGCCAATAGCACGTCCTTGATGCTAATCATTGCGCACTCCCTCTGCAGGCATTACGGATGCAGCCCTAAACCCGCCAACGACCGAAACCAGCCCTCCAAGGCAAACAGACGCGACAACGGCAATCAGGTAATGTTGTGGCAATAGCAGGCACAACACCTCGCCAGACCGCAAACCCGCAGCGAAATTGCGATTAATAATTTCTGAGGTCAGCATATAAAGCAGGATTGCCAACACACTTCCGCCTGCTGTCGTCAAAACAGACTGCAAAATCGGCAACATCGCCACATCAAGATCAGAGAATCCCAACAGCTTTAAGATACTGATATCCTTTTGTTTTCTTGCAACAGACGCAATAACGCTTACGATCATCGCCAGGGCATAGCCAATCAACGCCAGAGAACTGATGATCAAAAACAATGCCGTCAGGTTACGGTCAAAGGTACGAACCATTTCGATGCGATCAAGCTGGGTTTTGGTCTCGATCCCGCGCGCTTCCATTTCGGCCCGCAAACCTTCGACATCATCAAGCGTTGCGGCAAACAGGCGAAAACTGGCGAAAGAACGCACAAATCCATCCCTTGCCAAACCCTCCCAGTTCCGGGCAGGAACAGCAAAACCCTCGCGATAATCCTCGGCAGCCAACAACAAATCCAGCGGCACCAGCAGGAGCTTCCGCTGAGTACTTGTCAGCGGCAATATGCCCTGAACAACAAGATCGAGACGAACGGCCTCCCGGGTTTTGTTTACAACCCTTACAATCTTGCCTGTCACATGGTCGCCGGGCTGAACACCAAGCTGCTCAGCCAGTGGCGCAGAAATATAAACATTATTTCCTACCGGCCCGTCGCTATACAATTCAGGCAATAACGGGTCGCCCTGGGCAGAAGGAACCATTTCAGCACGAACAGCAAACTGGTTGGCCTTTTGGGCCGAAACAAGATCCATCGTCGCTGAAAGAAACCTCGTATTCGCGATCAGAAAAGATGCACCAGGAAGGCGAGAATAGGTTTCCAAGTCCTTTTCCGAATATTCTCCCTGCCCCAGAATTTTTATTTCGCGGATCAGCGGGTCCCGGTTCAGGTTCTCAACCATCGTTGAAACGATCCCGAACTTAAGTCCATAAAGCACCAGCACCGGCGCCAACACCGCAGCCAAACCAAGGATCGCACAGCATGAAAGTCGCGCCTCGTGTATATAGTCCCGAACCGCCACACCGGAAATCTGTCTCAAACCGTAAAAAGAAAAGCTAAACAAGGTTTTCCTCCCGGTACGAATGCCCGATTGTACTGACCACCTGTCCCGAACGGGCATGAGGCTGCAATTCTATTTCCCGCATAGCCAGATCCCGGATCCCCTCGCGATCATGGGAAACCATAACAAGTGTCTTTCCCTGTGACCGAACGAGGTCAACAAACAGACGCATAACATTCGCCGCATTAAGCGGATCAAGCGCGGCCGTAGGTTCATCCGCAATAATAACGGCTGGCCTATGAGCAACCGCACGGGCAATGGCAACACGCTGGCGTTCGCCAACCGAAAGCTGTCCTGGCTTTTTGCCGCAACACCCACCGATTTTCAGGGTAGACACGATTTCAGCGATATAACTGCGGTCATATCGTCGCGTCAGTCGACTTGGCAGTTCAATATTCTGCAAAGCCGTCAAAGATGGGATCAATCCGCCGATCTGCGGGACATAACCAATATAATCACGCCTTAACTGCGCCAGAAAATCGGATTTCTGACTAAGCCCCGGTGAAAGGTCGGCAACCGTGCCCCTGCCTTCCGGTGAGAAACGGAATTGATCCGCATGGTGATGCCCAAGCAAAAATGCCAGAATGTCAACCAGGGTGCTTTTGCCGCAGCCACTCGCCCCGACAAATGCAACCAGTTCCCCCCGACCAACATCAAGTTGGTCAATGTTCAGCAGAAACTCACTTTCGACACTCTTTCGACGAAATATCAGGTTTCTGATTTGATAAACACTCTCCATCGTTCCGTCCTACGGCAATGCGTATAACGGAACAGGATATGCAGCCTGCCCTGAATCCTCGCTCCCGAAATTCACCCAGCGATCTGTATCGTCGTTCATTTGCTGATACATCGTCAGCTTCAGTTCCAATTCGTCGATAAATTCCAATTGGCCCGTCATGCCCCAATTCAACCAGTCTTCCTGTGTCAATTGCAGCACTTTGCTTCGATAGGGAAGCTGGCTTAGATAGCTTGGCAACAAGCCGCTTTCAGCAATATTGTCGAACGTGCCGCCATTCCGGCCCGGATCATTCGATGTTGTTGCCGAGAGGCTTTGCAACAAACCAAAAAAATTCCCGGGGTCCAATTCGGCGGCACGGGCCTGATCAACAATTTCCCGCAGACTTTGTGCCAGACTATTCAGTTGATTACGGCTCAGGAAAACATTCACACTAAGTGCCGCCAGTTGCGGATTTGGCAAATTGCGATCCGATGTCCAAGCCCGGTAAAATGGAGGCAACTGTTCGCCATCACGCGCGCCGATATATTCAATCTGCGCACGGAAAATTTCGTTCACCGCCATACGCCCCATGTCGGTCTGCGGGGCGTCTTCTGGCTGTTCCGCTGGCTGATCTGCCTGTTCAGGTGGTTCCGGGGCATCGCCAAAGGCATCCATGAACGGATCCTGCTGATCCAACAGATCGTCAAGTTGATCGGGTGTAACTGTTTGGCCACGGTTCGCCTGCCGAAGACTAACCCGGACCTGATTAGCAAAATCGCCAACAAAACTGGAAAAAGTATTTAATGCACCGCGGTCAACACCGACATATTTATTCACATTAATATCGCCCGTCGTCCCGAGATTACGGTATTGGCTTTCAGCCAACGGCAAATTTCCAGCACTTTCCGCCTTATCGGTGCGCAAATGCATCGGAAAGATCGCGATGCTTTTTGCCGCGGCCATTTCACGAATATTATCCATCGCCATATTACGATGTGCCGCATGCGGATCAGTACCAACGCGCGCGCCAGCGTCACTAATAAGCACAATCAGCCGACCGGCATATGGTTCCCAATCCATATTGTTGATTGCATCATAAAGCCCGGCTACCGCATCCTCATTCCATCCCTCGGTGGACACCTTGGCGGCCTTGACCTTGCGAATATTTTCCAAAACCGCTTCGCGCGGTGCCTGTGGATCAAGTTTCTGAAAGACTTTGGTCACGTATCCAATTTTATTGTCATAGGAAACGTCATCACGATAACCGATGATCCCGAACGAAGCCTTTTCAATCGTCCCGTCCTGGGCAAGCTGATCGTAAACAGCATTGACGGCATCGTAAGTGCGCTCAATGTAAGGGCCCATAGACTGGGTGGTATCAATGACAAAAACGATCCCCATCTTAAAATCACTAAGATCACCTGAAGGCCCATCGTCGGCCCCCGGCAGGGGAGGCGCATCTGCACCAACAGCAGGTTCTCCTGTGCTACCATTTCCCGCGTCATTCCCGACTGCGCCTTCTGCGGCCTGTGCATTCAGGCCGGCAACCTGAACCATCGTAATTTCACTGCCATTATCATATTCGCCCGGTGCCCAATCCAGGATCGGCATCAAATATGGCTGTGAAGATGCATCAATTGCTGCTTGCGGTTCCATTGCCGCCAGCAATTCGCGATCAGGGCGGCCATCTGCAATATCTGCGTAAAGTGCATCAAACCGCTCCTGCGGGGTCTCAGCGGCAATGCTTTGCTCCAGACCTTCTTTATCATTAAAAAACAACACCCGCTTACGCTGGCCCCGAGGGGCAAATTGCATCACCAGCATGCTTTTCCAAGCCTCGGTAAAACGGGACTTAAGCCAGCCATCTCCGCCGCCAACAGGTTCCTTGCCGATTTGGATCCAGCCTTCGCCGTCAATCTGTTTCTCGCCATAAATATAACGCACAGAAAACACAGGCAGCGTGCTGAAATCTTCCGCATGCTCATCGCCCGGCTGCTCCTGAATTTTTGCCTCTGGCAAAATCAGGACCCGACGATAAAGCTCTGGCGCTTCAGGAACCTTCAGGGCCTCTATCGCTTTCGCTGCACCAACATACCCCCCTGCAATCAGGAACCCAAGGATTGTCACACAGCAAAATGTGCGAGCAGCCCTGGAAAAATGCGATGTAAACAACCGGCTTTTCATACCCATTCCCCGTTCAGTTCCCAATTGCCATCATCTGGCTTAACTGCTGTGCTTTTTCGTCGCCTGACGCGGCCTTTTCATGAGCCCAGGTTTTCAGGCGTTCAACTGCTACGGCAGTATCTTGCGGTTCAAATTGCTTGGCCTTGACGTAGTAGGAATAAGCCTTTCCCCCATCCTTGCTGAGCGCGGGATAGGTTGTTTCGACCGTCGGGTCATAAATTCCTGCAAGCGACAAATAGGCTTTTCCGATCCCCTGCTCTCCCGCACGGCGAAACAGGCTCATGGCCGCACCGGTTTCACCATCACCAAGGTAATCCAGGCCTTTCGCATAGACCGTCTCGGGCGATGGATTGGTCGCCAAAAATGCAGCGATCTGGCTGTTAATGTCCTGGTGGCCCGGCGCATCACCGCCCGTCAGGAAATACCATCCCGCACCAGCTCCCCCCGCAAGAACCAGCAGCATAATCAGGCTCAGAATTAAAATTCTGGCAGTACGCGGTTTTTGAATGTCTAAAGGCGGAGAAGCAGTCTCGGAGATGGAATCTTCGCCAGCACTTTTGCCACCAACAGAATCAGTTCCCTTGTCTTTGCCAGTCGTATCGATGATTGGCGGCTTTGCTAATTCCTTTTTGTCCCTCGTGCTCTTGTCCAATGCGCCCGCCACATCATTCTTCGGGCGATAAATCGGGATCCGTTGCCACGCGAGAACACCAACACAGCTTTCCGAGGAAGAAACCGATGACAATCTGAGACGATATCCACCCGTAGACATATGCTGTACTATCTGTGGTCCCAATTCAAAGACCAAGCCGGTATCGTCCTGTTTGACATTATCGATATCGTGAATTGCTTCAACTGTCTGCCAACCTCCTGCCCCCAGGAAGGGTTCAGCATGTCCGGGATGCTCAAGGGCCATTTTCAGACCACCCCGGGCATCAAGCGAACAGTTACGGACTGTCACAACAACAACACCCTGAACCCCTTTCTTCGGGACAGCGGAAAGTTTCATATCTGCCATGATTTATACCGCCATACCTTTGCTGCAGGATTTCATTTGCACGATGACACGCCCCAGACGCTCATTATCTTCGCTGTCTCCCGCTATGCCGGCGTCAATTCTGGCGTTGTCGCGAATAGTCGCTTGCACAGCCTGGCTCCAGTCGACAAAACGTGTCCGATAGGAATCCGTGAATTTTTCAGGCAGTATCTCGGCACCAATCCGCTGCATCGGCTTGAAAATATGAACTTCCCGATCTCCCAAATCGCGAATGACACTGCCCTCGCCCGCAAACACACCGCCATAGCCAAGGGTCGCAATATATTCATTAAACATCCCGCATACCGGTGCGACCTGTTTCCAGCGATAGCTTTCCTGCTGTTCCGTTTTATGTTGCTGGGCGTCACGAACCAGTTCCGCCAGTTCGACGAAAAGTCCGCGGCCGTGGGCCGCCTTCATAAATTCGCGCGCAATCGTCCGTACTGTTTCCGCGTCCAGGCCAAAATAATGCAAGGCATTCGCATTGTCGGCCAACTCAAACATTTTGTTGGTCCAGGCTGCTTCCAAATCAACCACAAACTTCGCGGCAAGATCCTGCGGCTGCTTTAAACTGGTCTGCCTGGCATCACCTTCATCTGCGGCCGCCTCGGTATCGTCATCGTTAAAATTCCCCAAACCAAGCATTTCATCAATGTCATCGCCGCCGGTAAAAACATGGACGTTGGCTGTTGCCTCATCCTGCTGTTTTGCTGTCCCGGTAATCACACTTGTCGCCATGTGTTCGCTCCCGAGAAAAACCTCATAGGATTCTTCCTCGGAAAACCGGATCGCATTAAGAAACTCGCCCATTTTCTGCCGTTTCAGCACAACCGCCAATGACCGCAGGACCTGTACTGCTTCTGCCGTTTTTTTCTTGGCTAAAACCGCAAGATCACTATCAACATAATAGGGCCCCAGAATATTAAGCAGTTGCGATATGGCATGTTCAATATTTTGCCGGATCTGGTTACGTTTAAGGTCCGGATTACAGATGGGGCGGATATGTTCAATCAAATAGGACACACCACCATCATTCGGCTCCATCGCAGCATTAAAGGCACGGGCCGGGTCCCTGAAATATTTTTTGACTTCTTCACATTTGAGATATCCATCAAAAATATCAGCAACAAATGTCTTTTCGTCGTCTCTCACACCTCTTTCAACAATGGGATCGGTCGAGATATAGTCAAACAACCCCTGCTGAAGAAAATACGGGTTCCGGACCCAGAAAATATTGTTAAACGGCTGACCTGGTGTCCATTCATTAACCCAGCGGGTATTGGGCGATTTTTCGGCAAATGCCTTGATCAACGAATAATCCATGCGTGTTTTCCAACGCGAATTATCGGTCCCTTTTCCCGCTGCCTTGACAAATCCGGTGTCAAATTTTGTCATAATGAAAAAAAGTGACGTCTGCTGACCAGCACGCATGTCAGGGCTTTTGCCGTGGGCTTTGGAAATCCAATCTTCAACGGTAATCGGAACTTCGGCAACTTCCTGATTGGAATCCCCCACACATAGCAGCATGCTTGTCAGTTCTTGTTCATCGCAATAACGATCAAAAAGATAAGCAACCTTGCCCCGCAAATAGATCCCCGCAACTTTTTCGGGTTTCTCAAGTTCCTCGGGGTTATTCTTATTCGGACTACGTGTTCTAGCCCCAGGGAAATCCAGCAAATCGGTATAGTCAAAGAAATCATGGGGCTGATATTCCATGAAAATAACCAGTTCCGCGATCAACGCTCCAAGCTGCGCGCGCGAAACCTCGACTGTTTGGCCTGATGCTGTGCGAACACGAATGCCGTCAGGAGCTCCAGTATTGACCAATCCTTCAAGAGCCGAAACATTTATGATGCTTTTTGCCGTATCCCGGGACCATTCCTCCCCTTCGGTGAGAAACAGGGCCTCAGGGGCACAGAAAATTTCTGTTGCGTGACCAATGCGATCCAATGCGTCGGTCAACACCGCGTAAATACGATCAAAAATCGGCATATTCTGCCATAATAGTGCAAACAGGATCGCCCGATGAGTTTTGCCCAAACGCAGCACCAATCCCGCCATGCGATCCCAAAAACCAATCCGCTTAAGCGCCTGGAAATACGGACTTCTAATCAATTTTTGATTACAATATTCCTCAAGATCATAAACATCCTCGATCTTTAACGGCGATTGACCCGCAGGAGCGCCATCAAGTTCCGAAAGGGTATTCAAAACGGTTTCTTCAAAATCACGCGTGTCGATTTCATCTTCATGACGAATGTCGAGCACAAATGAATTCGACAAGATTTTTACGATATCGAGCTCGCTCAGCAGAGCAGCTTTGATCGGAAAATCATCACTTGCCTGCGGTGCCCGATCCATCGTGAAACGCGTCACCAGGCCCGTAGATTCACCTCCGCCTTCAGGGTTGATATGTTTAATAAAATCAACCGTATGGCTTCCATATCGTGCCAACAACGGATTATCGGCATTCCGCGCCAATGTTGAAATCAGATAGGACTTCCCTGCCTGGCTCGCACCATATACCCCAACGCACATTTTGCGGTCTGCAGCTTTGGCCAACTTGCTGACATGGACGATCGACTTGCGTAATTCCTTGATCAACCCTGCATTATTGGCAGCACTTTCGTTCGTCGTATTTTCGACCCATGAAAGCGCATGCGATACAGCGTCTCGAACGATCTCGCAATCATGCTTAAGTTGCTTGTTTTCGGTCTGCATACTCGGATCGCTCTTTGCTTAGTTGATGTTCGGAATGTTGAGAATACCGGTATCAAGCCAGTAGCCATTCTCGTCGAGCATGGTCCTCAACTGCAAATTGAGAGCTGAAGGATGAACCATATCGCCAGCGCTGGTCTCGATACTTTCGACCCGAAAAACGCCTTCATCGGGTAACTCGTGTTGAAGGCCACCGTCATTGTCTTCGGGTTCCCGCGTGTAAGAAATCTCCACGCGGAACGGTAATTTGTCGGCCAGGTCTTCCGAGGACGTCTGATCAGAATAACTCAGCGCGAAAAACGGCGTCGCCGTCCATCGTTCCAACGGCAACTGACGAAAACCAATGCGCGTCGGCCCGAGATAATCAATCATCGCCGACTTTTCTTCGTCCCTGTCTTTCTCAAGATCCATGCCTTCAAACAGCAATGTATCGTTGGCAATTTTACCATTCTGATCAAGCAGGCCAATAAACCGCGCCGTTGATCGCGGTTTAAGGTTACTGGTACGCATATTGAAATTGCTAAGATGACCATTCGAGAGCAAACACAACATCGCCCCCACAGAAACAGCCGTTTTAGGGTCACGAATACGCCCGCCGCTGCTCCAGTAAGGATACCATTTTCCGATACGGTATTGACTTAGCGGATAAATCCGATCCGGGGCAACTGGCGCGAAATTAAGGACTGTGGCCTGGACAGCCGGAAGCGCAGATGGCCGTCCCGAAAGGACCAATAAATCGCAATCAAAACAGCCAATGATCTCGCAAAGATCCATGATCACAGGACTGATCGCCGAAGTGATTGTGGCAAATACATCTGCCAGGTCCACGTCAAAACTGAAATCGCGAATAGTGAAACCTTTTGCCCCAGCGCGTCGCGCATTTTCGTCAATAAATTCGACTGCATCCGCCCCAGGCACCTGCTGTTCACGGAAAACCTCAGCGTAAGACACTGTTTTTATTGCGTCGCCCTGTCTGAGATCACAGTCTTCACTCAACTTCAAAATGTGCAACCCAAAGGAAACTGCAACCTGATTAACGAACTGACGTCTTTTCCGGCGATAGCTTTCGGACTGGTCGGCCACATCACGGCCTACCGCAATTGTCAAAAAATCCGCCGGATGGGAAATTCCAGCTTCACGCAAACGCTGTCCCAACGGCACGATGAAATGGCGTTCGATTACCTTTTTAAGGACATCATCGCCCGCGATATTGAACCCTTCGCGAAAATCAATATGTGGTTCCAGGCGATGGATCGGCCCCCGATGATCTTTGCACTCATATGTCGTGATAATCAGATCGCTTGTGCCACCACCAATATCGATGCTAGCCACACGAAGTGTTTTTTCGCCCTGGTAACCTTGGCGCATTTTCCCGCGAAGGTTAAAATACTGGGTAACATCGCCAGTAAACTTTTCAGCCAGTTCGTTATACAAAAACACGATCTGGGTACTGGTTGCCTCGTCCCAATCAACAACTACTGTTGGTGGCTCGCGAAAATCAATTGCCCCATTTGATGTTGCGGCTAGTTCCTCAAGCTTGTCACTCCACCCAAGAGCCTTCCAGAGCGTCGACACCGCATACGTTGCCCAACGCTTGAAAATATTGCGCTCTGCAATGGGCATCGCGGCTGGCACAGTAATAATCAGACGGCGCAAACGGCGCGGTATGTCAGGATTGAGCCGTGATGCCCGCTGCGCAGGGGAATTAATATTCACCAGCGCCTGCAACAGCACCTCGGACAGCATGAACATCATAAGAGAACTGCGCGAGAAATGCGGACTGGTCACTGGAAATTCCGATTGTCCGCGCGTAATTGGCTTGCGCTGCAGCACCCTGTCTTCGACACGATCAATCGGCGTGCCACGATCATTAATACAAAGCGCAAACGCGCCGGTATTAACCGGTTCCTCGATGTTATCCGGATGTTCGGGATCAGGACAAAACCGCCATTGCTGACGCCAGGATTGTTCGTCCCACAAATAACGTTTGGGGCTGGACATTGATGTCAGCCCCTCTTCCTGCCGCGATGAAGCGGCCAAACGCTCCGCCTCAGGCCCAACCCGGACAAGGGACGGCCATTCGAACGGATCCGTTTCACGCTGGCTACCGTAGGAAAGATCTTCAGGATCACCAAATTTGCATTTGGCGAAACAGACATTGGAACTAAATGGCTCCGTGTAACGCTGCTCTGGCTGAGTCAGATCGCGCAATTCAAGCACATAAGAATTACCTAGAGACGGCCCCCCCTGTTCATTGCGCTCAATCAACATGCCACATGTGCGCGAATTGCCAACATCAAGCACCAGGTCCACTTCTACCGGGCTGGTTCCCTGGGCGGTATTGATCAACCGAACACGAGGGACAGCCTCCGTTGCGGCCAAAACATCAATTAGCGTGATGTATCTGGCAATGTACTCAACCTTATAATCACGATGATCCAGGCAAACTTTCCGGTTTGGATTTTTACTCTTGAGAAAAGAAACAAAAAGTTCCTGAAGCCACTGATCAATCCATTCCTCGCCAACAAACCACGCATATTGCGCGACTTCACTTGCCAAGGCCATTTCCGCACAATCAATTACATCCGCGCGAGTGATTGCCGGCGTAATCCCGTCATCACGCGGATTTTCCAGCTTCGGATCAAAAGCAATCGTCAGAACGTGGGTATTGCCATCAACATCGCTCTCAGGCAACGCAACCAGCCGCATCCGAGACCAGTTTGACAACCCCTTAAGCATGGGTTGAACAACATCATTACCTGAAGGCTCAGTACGCAAAAAAGGTGCTGGAACCCATTTGTCAAGAAATGGCTCCAGAGCTTTTTCAACATTCACGGAATATATCGGTACGATTTTTTTGCCGTTGCGCGGATCAGTCGCCTGCTCATGGATCTGCCGATCCAGATAATCACCCGTCTCTTTATCCTGAAGCAGCGCCTTTAAAATGTATCTCTGGCTGTCATCATTGAAATATTCCCAAAACTCGCTCTGCACCTTGCGAGGAAGCACATTAAGGTTCAGGGGAATATCAAGAAACTGCAAAGGCCCATCAGGAACGATGGAAACAGTATTTTTAAACTTTGTATACAAAACCATCACTTAAACCGCTGCAAGATGTCATTTCAGGCGCAATGAGTCTTACATCGGGAAAAGCGTGGCATTCTCGCGGAATATACGAGCCCATGAAAATCCCCCAAACCGAATCAATAACGTCTGTCCCACAATACAAATCGCGTCTTTTTTCTATGCGCAGCCCGGATTGGAAATCCCCAAACACCCAACCTCATCAGCCATGAAGTTATTCTATTCTCCACATCCTTTGCATAAATAATTTAAAGACACGATCTCGTATACTAAACTCTCAAACAACGAAGTTACAACCAGATTCACCCGCTCTCGGTGACAAAAAACAGTTCCTCCGAGATGAACGAATGACTTGAAAATTTCACAATGATTTCAATTGTTTTCGGCTAAGACCCATACCTAGACTTTTGGAAGCTAACTATACTAAGGAAACAAAAACTATCCAAATGGGCACTAATTTTTTCTAAAGACAATGCTCAATACTGAATAATCTTAATGCCACAGGAAACGCTGAATTCTATAGTGACTAGCAGAGAAATTTCTGTGCAGATCCGCCAAATATACAAACACATTCATCACTCAAAAGTTCGCACACATCGGAAAACCTAAGAGCACCCGGAATGGTATTTTTACTGCGAGTATAGACTGTAATCTGGTTCAGCCCCTGTCCAAAAATAGATCGTCAATCAGCAGCTAAAAAACTTCTCAAATGCTCACAATTCGTTGTGATTCAGATGATTTAGCCAAGGCCGTTTTCACCCAGAACATTACGCAAAAGCCTGATGCGCAATCTTTGCGCATTGCGAATGTGCAAGCGCGCGGCAGCATCGGCACCATCGCCATTACCGGCACGGATATTTTCGACTATATCGCGATGTTCGTCATAGGCACTTTGGGGCCTGCCGTCATATTGCAGGGTCGTCCCGCCCAAAAGCGCCATCGCATTCGATAGCGAATTAAGCGCATCAATCAGATAGCGATTATTGCCCATGCGATAAAGCGCCTGATGAAACAACCGGTTAATTTCGGCAACCTTGATCTGGTCATCTCCGCTTTTCAGCATCAGCTCGTTTAAATCTTCCAGCTCGGCAATTTCCAGCTCCGAGGCATGGCGCGCGGCATAACGTGCCGCCGTTCCCTCCAGAACCTCGCGAATCTCGTAAAGCTCGATCACTTCGCGATGGTCCAATTCCTTAACCACGGCCCCCTGGCGCGGCACATGGATCAAAAGCCCGTCGCTTTCCAAGCGCCGGATGGCATCACGCACCGGGGTACGGCTGATGTCAAATTTTTCCGCGACTTCCACCTCGCGAAGGCGGGTTCCAGGCTTGAGTTCTCCATGCTGGATCGCCGCCAAAAGCTTTCGATAGGCGACCTCGCCACGGGGTTGCCGGTCATCGGAATCAGAACTCATAAAACATACCTTGCGTGTTTTTATTGGATTTGAACTTGACACATTCCGCTGTTGGTTACAACCTTGCACACTCTTGTATACAATAGTATCCAATAAAATACCGGGAAGGTAATGTCCTCGTGAACACTCTTGATACCCATTACGACATTCTTGTCGCGGGCGGCGGGCAGGCCGGGCTGGTTGCCGCCATCGTCGCGGCAGAAAAAGGCGCCAGGGTTTGCCTGCTGGAAGGGGCGCCCAAAACCCATCGCGGTGGCAATACGCGCCACACCCGCAATTTGCGCCCCCTGCATGTCGGCCCGCTATCGGTGCTTAGCGGCACCTATGACGAAGCCGAATATTGGGACGATTTAATGCGCGTCACCAAAGGCAAAACCAACGAACATCTTGCCCGTATGACACTGCGCCAATCATCCGCGGCGGTTGAATGGCTCGAATCCCGGGGGGTGCAATTTCAGCCTCCACTCGGCGGCACCCTGCATCTGGGGCGTACCAATGCGTTTTTCATGGGCGGAGGCAAACAGCTTTTGAACGCGCTATATCGTCATGCGCAAAAACTCGGCATTGAAATTCATTACGATGCAATGGTCTCGGCTGTTGAAATGGAAAACGGCACCTTCAAAAGCCTGCATGTCGGAAATCACCGCCTGAGTGCCAAGGCATTCGTCGCCGCTGCGGGCGGGTTCGAGGCCAATATCGAATGGTTAAAAGAAGGCTGGGGCGACATTGCCGAAAACTTCCTGATCCGTGGCACACCGTATAACCGGGGCGATCTTTTGCGCATCTTGCTGGATCAGGGGGCACAGCAAATTGGTGAAGCCAACCAGTGCCACGCTGTTGCCATCGATGGCCGCGCGCCCAAATTTGATGGCGGCATTTGCACCCGTGTTGACTGCGTGTCGCTGGGCATTGTCGTGAACGAAAATGCCGAACGTTTTTATGACGAAGGCGAGGATTTCTGGCCCAAACGCTATGCCATCTGGGGCCGCCTGGTTGCCGACCAGCCCAACCAGGTCGCCCATGTCATTATTGACCAAAAGGCCAAAGGTGGCTTTATGCCCCCCGTCTTCCCCGCTACCACGGCCGACACAATCGAGGAACTGGCCGACAAAATCGGGCTGGCCCCCGAAACGCTGCAAAAAACCGTTTCGGATTTTAATGCCGCCGTGCAGCCGGGCAATTTTGACCATACCAGCCTGGATGGCCTGCATACCGATGGCCTGGATGTAAACAAAACCAACTGGGCCCGCCCCATCGACCAGCCGCCCTATAGTGCCTATTCGTTACGGCCGGGCATCACATTTACCTATCTTGGTGTCGAAGTGACCGACAAGGCCGCCATGAAAATGGCCGATGGCACCGTCAGCCCCAACATTTTTGCTGCAGGCGAAATCATGGCTGGCAATGTGCTGGGCCAGGGCTATCTCGCCGGGATCGGCATGACGATTGGCAATGTATTTGGACGAATTGCAGGAAACGAGGCCGCCGATTATGCGCTCAACCGATAAAACAGCCGAAGTCGCACGGGTTATGTCGATTTGTAACGCCTGCCGTTACTGCGAAGGCCATTGTGCCGTGTTTCAGGCAATGGAATTGCGGCTGGAATTCAATGCCGACACCGTCGATTACCTTGCCAATCTTTGCCATAATTGTGGGGCGTGTTATCATAATTGCCAATATGCCCCGCCCCATGAATTCAATTTGAATGTGCCCGCCGCAATGGCCGAATTGCGCCAGGAAAATTATGGCGTTTATGCCTGGCCGGGCTTTATGGGCAAACTGTTCGTCCGTAACGGCCTGTGGGTCAGCCTGCTCTCCATTGCCGTCATTAGTCTGTTTACCATCATAACAGCCAGCCTGACGGGCGAGAACTTTTTTGCCCGCCATGACAATGCGTTTTACGGCGTCATTCCGCACAATGTCCTGGCCGGTTTATTTGGTGCTGTCGGACTTTTTGTTGCCCTGGCCCTTGTGCTGTCCTGTGTTAAATTCTGGCGCACGATGCAGCTTCCGGCCCCGCACCGGCTCAATTTCCGGCAGGTCATTCAGGGCATAAAAGATGCCCTGTCGCTCAAATATCTCGATGGTGGGAATGGTCAGGGCTGTTCCTATCCCGATGAAACACCCTCAATGGCGCGGCGCTGGTTTCATCAGTTCACATTTTGGGGTTTCATGCTGTGTTTTGCCGCAACATCATCGGGCACAATCCTGCATTACGGCTTTGATCTCCCCGCCCCTTATGGCTTTCTCAGCCTGCCCAAACTGTTTGGCATCACAGGCGGTCTTGGCCTGATAATCGGCCCGCTGGGTTTGCTTTTCCTCAAGGCCAAGGCAGACCCGATGCCCAAGGGAAAAACCAATAAAGGCATGGATGTCGGCTTTCTGGTTCTATTACTTCTCAGCGGCCTGACCGGTCTTGCCCTGATGCTGGTCCGCGACACCCCCTATGTCGGCCTTACCCTTTGCCTGCATCTTAGCGTCGTCTTGACGCTGTTCCTGTCCATGCCCTATGGAAAGTTCGTGCATGGTTTTTACCGGCTGATTGCCCTTGTGGTATTTGCCGTTGAAAAGAACGCGCACAAACCCGTGGTCGGCATCTGTAAAACCAAACCGGTCTAACCGCTGCCTTTCCATGTGGTTCTATGCTGCGGGATCGCATTGTGACTGCCCTGAACTAAAAATCAGGGAAAGGCAATGCGAACCCGCAATCCTTTGCCGTTGGGCCCGGTTTCCAGGCTTAATTGCGCCTCGTGGGCGTCAGCGACCTCCTTGACAATGGCAAGGCCAAGCCCACAACCCTGTTTATTGTCGTTATCAAGACGGACAAACCGCCCCAAAACACGGCCCCGGTCTTCCGGTGCAATACCCGGTCCGTTATCTTCCACCTCGATAATCGGTCCGGTAACGGCACCACTGCCAATCACGCGCACCGTTATGCTTGATCCCGGCGGACTATAAATCATGGCATTGTCAATCAGATTGCACAGGGCTTCGTGCAGCAACACCTCGTTGCCAGTTGCGATCTCACAACTCATCCCCTCGCTTTGGTCATCAAATCCCAAATCAACCTGATGATGCAGGGCGGCGCGCACTTTTTCCGCCGTAACGCCCGATGCAAAATTCAACAGATTGATTTTTACCAAAGACCCCGCCTTACGACCCTCGGGCGACACGCGGGCAAGGTTCAAAAGCTGTGAGGTCAGCCGTGATGTTTCGCGCGTTTGCTGAACAATGCGTTCCAGGGCCAGCCTGTCTTCGTCGCTATGAATATTCCGCAAGGCCCATTCCGCCTCGGCCTGTACGGTTGCCAGAGGGGTTCGCAACTGATGCGAGGCATCGGCGATAAAACGCTGATTGGCGGTAATCGAACTTTCAAGACGCGCCAATAGCCCATTGATCGACAAGACAACTTCGGTGACTTCCTTAGGCATGACATGGCGGATGGGGCGCAAATCATCTGTCGAGCGCCGGCGAATGGCCTGCTGCAAACGCTGCAAAGGTGCCAGACCATGTGTCACGCCAATCCAGGCAAAAATACCACTTAGAAACATCAACACCAGATAATCAGTCAGCGAGCCCATAAGCTCGTCATAAATCAGGCTGTCGCGTTGGCGGCGTGTCTGGCTCACATCAATCGTGACCCAACCATGAATATTCGATGATGGGTCGGACACCAGATATTTCATGGTGACGGCGCGCACATCTTCGTTGCGATAATGGGCATTATAAAAATGCGGCACACCCGGCTTTAAAACCAAATCGGCAGGCGCACGCGGTAAACCGGTATCCCCTGTCACAAAGGCTCCATTCGGCCCCTGCACACGATAATAGGTATTTTCGCGGGTAAATTCTTCCAGCAGCAATTCAATATCGCGCGATAGCAAATCACCCCGCGACTTAATGGCATGTTCGGAAATTGTCACCGCAAGAGCAACCAAAAGCCGATCCTGAATACGGTTTGCAACTTCGCTAACCGAAAGATAATTCTTGGCCAAAAGGCCAGAGCCCATAATCAAGCCGGGCAATAACAGCCACAATAAAAGCCTGGCCCGAAGCGAGGGAGTTTTAGGATTTTCCGTCATTCGTCAATCATATAACCGAGCCCGCGAATTGTCCGCACTTCAACACCGCTATTGGCGATCTTTTTGCGCAGCCGACTGATGTAAAGCTCTATTGATTTCACACTGGCCTCGTCATCGAAGCCAAACAAATGCAGCGCGATTTTTTCCTTGCTGATCACCTGACTGATATTAAGCAACAACACCTCCAGCACCCCGCGTTCGCGTGGGGTCAGGGCGACAGGCTGCCCAGCCACCGTTACCGACCGGTCAATTGAATTAAACACCAGTTTCCCAACCGAAATATCTGGATTGCGCACACCAACATTACGCCGCAACAGGGCGCGCGCACGGGCTTCCAGCTCGGACAGCTCAAACGGCTTGACCATATAATCATCCGCCCCGGCATCCAGACCCGCCACCCGTTCATCCAGATTGCCCCGCGCTGTCAAGATCATCACCGGCAGGTTGATTTTACGAATGCGCACGGCTTTCAGAATCTCCAGCCCGTCCATGCCCGGCAGCGACAAATCCAGGATCAAAAGATCAAATGTTTCCTGAAGAACAAGGCGCAAAGCGTCTTCGCCGTCGTGAACCAGATCGACAGCATGTTCCATCTGGCGCATCGCAGCCGCAATTTTGCCCGCCAAAACAAGGTTATCTTCAACGATCAGTATACGCATATATCTCCAGTAACATTGAAAAATGACCCGTGAACTACAAAATTAAAAAACAGACAGCAAACTGACAGCTTTCATCAACTACAATGACCTTACAGGCGAACGGCACCCCGGCAATGACCGGAACAAAAACAACAGCCGAATGCCTGATCGGGAGGAAATCGTTTGTTTGTATATCGTACCGATTTACATATGGCACTCGCATCCTTCCGATTGAGAGACAACAACATTATCGGAGGGAATACAAGATGTCGTGGGGACGCTCCTTTAAACACTCATTGACAGCCGTATGCGCAGCCGCAGCCCTTACCTGTGGTTTTGCAGCAACTGCAAGCGCCCAGGAACCTGATTTCGCAGGCGAGCGGGTCGAACTGATTATTCCATTTAGCGAAGGTGGCGGGACAGATACGTGGGGACGTTTCTGGGCGCCTTATTTCAGCGTTTTTCTGCCAGGAAAACCGACAGTCGTTGTCAAAAACGTTCCTGGTGGGGGCTCCACCTCTGGTGCGAACCAGTTTGAAGCCCGTGCGAAACCGGATGGCCTGACCGCGATTGGCACATCGGGTTCGACACAGTTCCCATATCTTCTGCAAGACAAACGGGTTCAGTACGAAATGCGCGACTGGCGTGTTGTTCTGGCCTCGCCTACCGGGGGTGTCGTTTATGTCAATTCCGATCTTGGCGTTAAATCAGCCGCCGATTTGAACGCACTCAAGGAAATTCGTCTGCGTTATGGCAGCCAGGGCGCAACCTCGCTCGATCTGGTGCCGTTGCTTGCATTTGAATTGCTGGGTCTGGATGTTGACGCTGTTTTCGGCATGAAAGGTCGTGGTGCCGGTCGTCTTGCCTTTGAACGTGGTGAAGTCAATATCGACTATCAAACCTCGTCAGCTTTCATCAATAACGTGACCCCCCTGGTCAATATCGGCAGCGCCGTACCGCTGTTTTCGTGGGGCGCACTTGATGACGACGGCAACATTATCCGCGATCCGTCCTTCCCTGATCTGCCGAGCTTCCCCGAAGCCTATGAAATGATGAAGGGCGAAAAGCCGTCCGGTCCGGCTTGGGAAGCCTATAAGGCATTCTTTATTGCCGGTTTCCCGGCACAGAAGATGGTCTTCCTGCCCAAGGATACGCCTGAAAACATCGTCGAAGCCTATCGCGCTGCGGCTGTTTCGGCGACCAAAGAAGAAAGCTTCATTGCAGATCGCGAAGCGACCCTTGGTGCCTATAAACAGATTGTCGGCGAACCGGCTGAACGCATCTTCCGTCAGGCTGTGAATGTGCCCGAAGATGCCCGCACCTGGGTGCAAAAATGGCTGACCGAAAAATACTCGGTCCAGTTCTAAACCTTAAAATCTGAAGTCTCCCTTTTCCTGATCCGGGGTGGGCCTTGTCCACCCCCTCTTTTTCTTACCCTGCGATCTTTGAGTCGTTTTCAGGGAATGGGTGAACTTTGCCTTTTGCCGGAGTTTTTAAATGCTAGATGCAATGATGACAGCTTTGTCTCATTTCACACAGCCCCAACATCTGATGTATCTGGTGTTGGGCGTGGGAATGGGAATGATTGTCGGTATTTTGCCGGGACTTGGCGGCATTGTGGGGCTGTCCCTGCTGTTGCCGTTCATCTATGGCATGGACCAGATTTCCGCCCTGGCAATGCTGATCGGCCTTGTCGCCGTGATCCCGACATCCGACACATTTACCTCCGTCCTGATGGGCATCCCCGGGTCAAGTGCCTCGCAGGCGACAGTGCTTGATGGCTTCCCGCTGGCCAAAAAGGGTCACGGCGCACGTGCGCTGGGGGCGGCCTTTTCGGCATCCCTGGTGGGAGGCCTGGTCGGCGCGATTATTCTGACCGGGTTTGTCGTCATTGCCCGACCTCTTATTCTGGCATTCGGGTCCGCCGAACTGTTCATGCTGGCGGTTCTCGGGCTTTCAATGGTTGGCGTTCTCGCCGGTAAAAGCCTGCCCAAAGGCATTGTGGCCTCCGGTCTTGGCCTGTTGCTTGGCGCACTGGGCGCGGCACCAGCCACCGGCGAACTACGCATGAGCTTTGATTCGGTTTATCTGATGGATGGCCTGCCGCTGGTGATTGTTGGCCTTGGCATGTTTGCCTTCCCCGAAATCATCGATCTGTGTCGTCAGAACCGTTCCATCGCCGATAACGGCACCCTTGGTTCGGGCTGGAAAGACGGCGTTCGCGACATGATCCGCCATAAATGGCTGTGCCTGCGCTGTGCGGGTCTTGGCAGCATCGTTGGTGCCCTGCCCGGCCTTGGTGGCAGCGTGGTGGACTGGATCGCCTATGGCCATGTCGTGCAAACGGCAAAGGACAAATCCCAGTTCGGCAAAGGCGACATTCGGGGTGTTCTGGCCCCGGAAAGTGCCAATAACGCCAAAGAAGGCGGCGGGCTTGTCCCGACCCTGTTATTTGGTATTCCCGGTTCAGGCAGCATGGCCGTTTTTCTTGGCGGCATGGTTCTGATCGGCCTTGAAGCTGGCCCGGCAATGGTTGGTCGCGATCTTGATATCACCTATACCATCATCTGGTCGCTGGCGATTGCCAATGTCGTCGGTGCCGGTGGTGCGCTGCTGCTGTCCCCGTTTGTTTCAAAACTGACCACGATCAAATACGGCTATCTTGCGCCGTTCATGATCACCATCATCTGCTTTGCCGCTTTTCAGGCAACGCGTTCGCTTTCAGATATGATTGCCCTGCTTGCACTGGGTGTCCTGGGCGTTTTGATGAAACGTTTCGGCTGGCCGCGCCCGGCCTTCCTGATCGGGTTTGTTCTGGCATCCAATACCGAAACCTACCTTTATCAGGCGCTGCAATTCTATGACTGGGGCTTTCTGACCCGTCCGGGTGTGATGATCATCCTGGCCCTGACCATCATTTCCATTATCATGGGCATGCGCAAACATCCGGTAAACCCGGTTGAGGAAGAAGAAAGCAGCCATTCCCATTCGCCCAACCGCACACCGCAAATTCTGTTTGCCGGTCTGATCCTGGCGATCTTCGCGCTTGGTATCTGGGATGCGACCCAGCATACCTTCCTCGGCAGTGTTTTCACTGGCGCAGTATCGGTGGTCATGTTTGTCGTTACGGCTGTTCTGATCTGGCAATTGGTCGTTAGCCCGCCTTCGCACGGGGCCAATTTTGACCACGAATTTGATCTTGCCCACGGCGAAGACAAACCGAATGCCGGCCTGTGGCATTACGTCCTCTGGGTTGGCGGGATGGTTGCCGGCACCGCGCTTTTCGGGTTCCTGATCGCCATTACTGCCTTCTTCATCGCCTTCTTGCGCCTCAAGGCTGGCGCATCATGGCTGCGGACTTTGCTTCTCACCGCACTAGCAATGGGGGGTTTGTGCTTCCTGGCCTGGGCCCTGGTGCTCGATTTCCCGGGTGGCCTGCTTCAGGACCTTGTCGATCTGCCCTGGCCGTTGGGATAAGTTGGGAGAAACATCATGAAAAACACATTGATACATAACGACCAACACGCCGTGCCCTGTGTCATGATGCGGGGCGGCACCTCCAAGGGTCCGATTTTCCTGGCAAGCGACCTTCCCGAAGATGTTTCCTTGCGTGATCGTATCCTGCTTGCGGCAATGGGATCGCCCGATAAACGCCAGATCGACGGTATTGGCGGGGCAGATACCCTGACGAGCAAAAGCTGCATTGTCTCCCCGTCAGACCGGCCCGATGCGGATGTAGAATTTCTGTTTGCCCAGGTCGCCATTGACCGGGCGGAAGTCGATACCAACCCCAACTGCGGCAATATGACTGCCGCAGTGGCCCCCTTTGCCATCGAGGCCGGGCTGGTGCCGATCACCGGAGATCAGACACTGGTGCGCATTTATAACCGCAATGTCGGTGCCCTGGTAGATGCCGTGGTGCCTACACCGGGCGGGACCGTCACCTATAGCGGCGATGCCGCGATTGATGGCGTTCCCGGTACAGCCGCCCCGCTGATCCTGCGGTTCAAGGAAATCATGGGCAGCAAAACCGGGCGGTTGCTGCCCACCGGCAAAGCAATCAACTATATCGACGGGCTGGAAGTCACCTGTATTGATGTTGCCGTACCGATGGTAATGTTTCGTGCCCGCGATCTTGGCCTGACCGGCCAGGAAAGCAAGGCAGAGCTGGATGCCAACACGGCCCTGCTGAACCGTATGGAAGCAATCCGCCGCAAGGCATCGGAACTGATGGGGCTGGGCGATTGCACCGGCAAGGTCGTACCAAAAATGGCCATTCTTTCCGAACCGGCAAAGGGGGGGCATCTGACGTCACGTTATTTTGTCCCGCATAACTGTCACGCAACCCATGCCGTCACCGGGGCCATTTGTGTTGCCAGTTGTGCATCCCTTTCCGGCAGCATCGCCGATGGCATGATCGACCTTCCTGCTGTGCCGCAACAATGGATTAAAATCGAACATCCCAGCGGCATGATTGATGTAGAACTGACCATCGAGGGATCGGGCCCCAACCTTTCTATCGTCTCGGGCGGAGTTGTTCGCACAGCACGACGTTTGTTTGAAGGCCAGGTTCTGGTTCCAAACCAAATTCTGGTTGAAGGTAGCGCGTAATGGATGTTCTATTTTTGCCCGGCGATGGCATTGGCCCGGAAATCACCAATGTCACCCGTTCGGTCCTTCAAGAACTTAACGGCGTATTTTCCCTTGGCCTCGAATTTTCCGAGGATGATGTTGGTTTTTCAGCCTTGGAAAAACATGGCAAAACCATTACGCCTGCGCTGATCGAACGGGTTCGCCAGGCTGGTATGACCATCCTTGGCCCGGTTGATACCGCCCATTATCCTCCTGCCGATCAGGGTGGCATCAATCCATCGGCCGCATTGCGCATTAATCTGGATCTTTATGCCAATGTCCGCCCTTCGCGGGCCATTGCCGGGCTACCGGCACTGACACCGGCGATGGACCTTGTCATTGTGCGCGAAAATACCGAAGGCTTTTATGCTGACCGCACCATGTTTGCCGGCACCGGCGAAGTTATGCCCACACCGGACCTTGCCCTTGCCATGCGCAAAGTCACACGTCAGGGCAGCTATCGTGTTGCCGCCTATGCCGCAAACCTGGCAGCACAGCGCCGCAAACACCTGACAATCGTCCACAAGGCCAATGTCCTGAAACTCAGCGACGGCCTTTTCCTGGCCGAGGCGGAAAAAGCCTGTGCAAACCAGGACGACCTGACCGTTCGTGATGAACATGTTGATGCAATGGCATCCCTTCTTGTCAGAACACCCAATGCCTTTGACGTGATTGTCACCACAAATATGTTTGGCGATATTCTGTCAAACCAGGCGGCCGAACTTTCGGGCGGACTGGGTTTGTCCGGCTCGATCAATGTGGGTGACAACATTGCAGTTGCCCAGGCCTCGCATGGGTCCGCCCCCGATATTGCCGGGAAAAATCAGGCCAATCCGGTTTCGCTGTTATTCTCGGCCGCGCAACTGCTGGATTGGAAAGGGACACAAACAAGACGCAGCGATTTGCAAAATGCGGCACACAAACTCGATGAGGTCATTGTCAGCACCATCCAAAACCCCGAAACACGCACCCGGGACCTTGGCGGCACCATGTCCTGCAGTGATTTCGGCCAAGCTATAATCAAGAATATCCAGGCCATTTAAACACAATAATCTGGCACAGAAAAAACGCACGCCCCACCCGGCAGTGACTATCTTTCCTTCCAGATAACGGCTCCCTTCGTGCCCCCGGCCAGTCTCATCGGTCGGGGGATTTTTTATCCGCAAGCTTCCACGCACAAGGCGACGAAATACAACTATTAGCTGTATTAAAGCCCTTTGCGAGCCCAGCATCTCCACACAACTCAAAGTTACACTCGCCGCAAAACAGCGCGATTTTCATACCGGGATAGGCATTTTGGTCCTCTAGGATAGGATAAAACCAGTGGACAAATTTGTGTAACGCATATTCCGCTACGGCACAGGCCAGAAAGTATGAAACACCCGTTTCCACAGGAATCGTTTTCCGACCTAAAAAATTTTCATTCCCGTACAGGGTGATTTACTTTGAGGTCAAAATATATTTTGACACTATGCAGGCAAATTTTGAACCGATAATAATTTATTTATTTCAATTACTTATATCAAAAACATCATATATTTTACACCCCTTGGGTTGTCAGGATATGCCCGACCGTGCAACCATACCTCCACGTCACCAAACGAGGTGTAAGCTTTATACGAATGTGGCATGGGAACAATTTCCAAAGAACAACGTTCAACGCCTTGTCCTTAAGACGGGGTGTGTCACTTTTCTGGACAGAAGTGCCACAGCCTGAAGGACATTAAACAGGTCATTTAGGGGGACTGATACAAACACAACCTTTACGGTTTTCGCAACCGGCGTCACAGACTGTTTTCGTACCAGACAGGACGCAAAATATTCCTACCCAAAAGGTTGGCTCAACAACCAAAAACAAGGGCCACACCAAACTGGTGCAATTTGTATTTAAACACAAAAAGGAAAATCGGGGATGACTGACCCACTTAAGCATCTGACAGGCCGTATCATATCACATGGCCTGAACCGCCGCGAATTTATGGCAAGCTCGATGGCCGCAGGCATGACACTTGCTGCCGCCAGCAGCCTTTATTCAAAAGCCGCCAAAGCCGCCGACGGCGAGCCCAAACGCGGAGGTCATCTCAAACTCGGCCTTGAAGGCGGTTCTGCAACCGACATTCTCGACCCCGCCAAGTCGCAGTCGCAATTTACATTTGCCCTGAACCGCAACTGGGGTGACACCCTTGTTGAAAGCCATCCGCACGACGGTACCGCCGTTCCGTCACTGGCTGAATCCTGGGAATCTTCGGCTGATGCCTCCACCTGGACCTTTAAAATCCGCAAGGGTGTACAGTTTCACAATGGCAAGGAGTTGACCATCGATGATGTGGTCAAAACCCTGCATCGCCACACCGACGAGAAGTCTGAATCCGGTGCGCTTGGCATTCTGAAATCGATCACCGAAATCAAGGCGGATGGCGAGGATCTGGTGATCTCGCTGACCGAAGGCAATGCCGACCTGCCCCTGCTTTTGACCGACTATCACCTGGTCATCCAACCTGATGGTGGCACCGAAAACCCCAACGCAGGTATTGGTACCGGCCCCTACAAGCTGAAAAGCTATGATGCCGGTGTGCGCGCGACATTCGAGAAAAACGAAAACGACTGGCGTTCCGACCGTGGCTATGTCGACAGCGTTGAAATGATCGTCATGAACGACGCAACCGCTCGTGTTGCGGCCCTGTCATCGGGTCAGGTTCATTACATCAACCGTGTTGATCCCAAAACCGTCAATCTGCTCAAACGGGCGCCGATGGTTGAAATTCTGCAAACATCGGGTCGCGGGCATTATGTGTTTATCATGCACTGTGACACCCCACCCTTTGACAATAACGACCTGCGCCTTGCCCTGAAATACGCAATGGACCGCGAAACGATGGTTCAGAAAATCCTGAGCGGCTATGGCAAGGTTGGTAACGATTTCCCGATCAACGAAACCTATGCACTGTTCCCAGAAGGCATTGAACAGCGCACCTACGACCCCGACAAGGCCAAATTCCATTACAAAAAATCTGGCCATGATGGTTCGGTGCTGCTGCGCACCTCCGACGTTGCCTTCCCCGGGGCGGTTGATGCCGCTGTGCTGTATCAGCAGACTGCGAAAAAAGCCGGCATTGATATTGAAATCAAGCGCGAACCGGGTGATGGCTACTGGTCCAATGTCTGGAACGTTAAACCATTCAGCACCTCTTACTGGGGTGGTCGCCCAACCCAGGATCAAATGTATTCGACGGCCTATCTCTCCAGCGCCGACTGGAACGATACCCGCTTTAAACGCAAAGATTTCGACAAATTGCTGTTAACAGCCCGTGCCGAACTGGACCAGGCAAAACGCAAGGAAATGTATCGCGACATGGCCCTGATGGTGCGCAACGAAGGCGGCCTGATCCTGCCGATGTTCAATGACTTTGTGAATGCCTCGAACAAAAAACTCAAAGGCTATGTCCACGATATTGGCAACGACATGTCAAACGGCTATGTCGCCAGCCGTGTCTGGATCGAGGGTTAAGCCCATTTGCGGCGCAATTTCGATTGCGCCGCATCTCCATTCCAGAACGGCCGCTTTTTTGCATATTCTGGCCGTTCCTTTGAATTGATTTCGTCTAATCGGAAATAACATCGTTACTTGCACCGGCAGTCTGGCCGGTTGCTTCGGTTGTATCCTGCAACAGAATATTGTGCGCCATAAAGTACGGCCTCGGCCGCCCGGCGATCAAAATTCTGCTGCGCGATATGTCTTTTCCGATTCAGGTATTCATCAAGGAGAAACCATCCCATGAATACTGTCATGGAAGACGGCGAACCGCGTCGTCGCCCGTTAAAACAACGGTATCCGCTAACGGTTCTGATCCTGCAACGCCTTGGGCTGAGTGCAGGCCTGTTACTTGCCGTTTCGATCCTGATTTTTGGTGGTGTCGAGGCTCTGCCAGGCGATTTTGCCCAAACCTATCTTGGCCAGTCAGCCACCCCGCAGGCGGTTGCCAATATCCGGGCGCAGCTTGGCCTCGAACGCCCCATCACCACCCGCTATTTTGAATGGCTGGGCAATGCCGTGCAGGGCGATTTTGGCAAAAGCTGGGCCAGCGGCAATTCCGTTTCCGAACAAATCGGCAAACGTTTGGGCAATTCGCTATTTCTTGCCTTTTGTGCCGCCATCATTTCCGTGCCGCTGGCAGTCGGTCTTGGTATGCTAGCCGTGCATTTTCGCAACCGCATCCCGGACCGAATCATCAATATCATCTCGCTCGCGGCCATTTCCTTACCGGAATTTTTCATCGGCTACCTGCTGATCCTGTTTTTCTCCGTCAAGTTTGGCGTCGCCAGTTTCCCGGCCACGGTTTACGACGGCATGTCCTTTGGCGAGCGGCTTTCGGCCATTGCGCTGCCCACCGCCACCCTGGTGCTGGTTGTGCTGGCCCACATGATGCGCATGACCCGTGCGGCCATCATCAGTGTCATGTCATCGGCCTATATGGAAACGGCCGAGCTTAAGGGCCTTGGTGCCTTTAAAACCATTATCAAGCACGCTGCCCCCAACGCCATAGCGCCGATTGTCAATGTTGTCGCGCTGAACCTGGCCTATCTGGTGGTGGGTGTTGTCGTGGTCGAGGTGGTTTTTGTCTATCCTGGTATGGGGCAATATATGGTCGATGCCGTGACCGTGCGCGACATGCCCGTGGTGCAGGCCTGCGGCCTTATCTTTGCCGCCGTTTACATCCTGCTAAACATGGTTGCCGATCTGATCGCCATTGTTGCCAACCCGAAACTGAGGCACCCGCGATGAGATTACGTGAAATTCCCATTACCGCCTGGATCGGCATTATCGGCCTGGTTCTGGCATTTGGCTGTGCCATTTTTGCCCCGCTGCTGGCCCCTTACGGCGAACGCGAAATTGTCGGCGATGTCTGGCTTGCCGCCGATGCCCATTTCCTTCTCGGGACCGATAATCTCGGCCGTGACCTGCTTTCGCGCCTGATTTATGGTGCCCGGACCACGCTGTTTGTCGCCCTGACGGCCTCGGTTCTGTCCTTCTCGATCGGTATTTTCCTTAGCTTCACTGCTGCTGTGTCGCGCGGTATCATTGATCAGGGCCTGTCGCGCTTTAACGATCTGATGATGTCGATCCCGACCCTGATATTCGCGCTTGTGGTATTGGCGGTGCTGCCGCAAAACCTCTGGATCCTGATTGTCGTCATGGCGGTTCTGGATTCCACCCGTGTTTACCGGCTGGGCCGTGCGGTGGCACTCGATGTCGCCGTGATGGAATTTGTCGAAGCCGCCAAACTGCGCGGTGAAGGCAAAATGTGGATCATTTTCCGCGAAATCCTGCCCAATACCCTCACCCCGCTTCTGGCCGAATTTGGTCTGCGCTTCGCCTTTTCCATCCTGTTTCTCTCTACTCTGTCCTTTCTGGGCCTCGGCATTCAACCGCCAGCGGCAGACTGGGGCGGCATGGTCAAGGATAACAAGGATGGCATCATCTTTGGCATTTCCGCGGCCCTTATTCCCGGTGGCGCAATTGCCGCCCTGGCAATTTGCGTGAATATGATTGTGGACTGGTTGCTGAAACGAACATCCAGCCTGAAGGGAGGCCGCGGAGATGGCTAATATGTTATCGGTACGCAATTTACAAATTGGCGCCACGGTCTACCCACCCGGTGAAGCCCCCAATGACATCGAAATTGTCCACGGCGTTTCCTTTGACCTTGAACGGGGCAGGGTCCTGGGCCTGATCGGGGAATCTGGTGCGGGAAAATCCACCATCGGGCTGTCGGCCCTGGCCTATGGCCGGGGTGGGGTGCGCATTACCGGTGGCGAAGTTTTGCTCGATGGCGAGGATATCCTCAAGGCAGGCAAACAGGGCATTCGCCAAATTCGCGGTGCCCGGGTGTGTTATGTGGCCCAGTCTGCTGCGGCCGCGTTTAACCCGGCGCACAAGCTGGGCGATCAGGTGATCGAGGCAACCCTTGAACATGGCCTGATGACCCGCGAAGAAGCCCGTGCCCGTGCGCTTTATCTGTTTAATATTCTGGGCCTGCCCGACCCGGACAATTTTGGCGACCGTTACCCCCATCAGGTATCGGGCGGACAGTTGCAACGTGCCATGACAGCCATGGCACTGTGTTCCAACCCCGAACTGATCGTTTTTGACGAACCCACCACCGCGCTGGATGTTACCACCCAGATCGATGTTCTGGCAGCGATCAAAAGCGCGATTGAGGAAACAAACACCGCTGCCCTCTACATCACCCACGATCTGGCTGTTGTTGCCCAGATTTCCGATGACATCATGGTCCTGCGCAACGGCGAGACGGTTGAATATGGCCCGGTCCAGCAAATTATCGAATCCCCGCAGGAAGACTATACCAAGGCGCTGATTTCCGTTCGCCAAACCAAACAGCGCGAAGCCAGGGACCAGTCCCAGGCGCTGCTGTCGGTTAATAATGTCTCGGCATCCTATGGCAATGGTTTCAAGGTGCTGCACGATGTATCACTGCATGTGCCGCGCGGGCAAACGCTGGCCGTGGTTGGGGAATCCGGATCTGGCAAATCAACGCTGGCCCGGGTCATCACCGGGCTTTTGCCCCCCACCGACGGGTCGATTACCTTTGCCGATGAAGAACTGCCTGCGCAGCACAAAAAACGCAACCGCGACCAGATGCGCCGCATTCAGTTGATTTACCAAATGGCCGATACCGCCATGAATCCACGCCAGACAGTGGGGCAAATCATTGGTCGCCCGTTAGCGTTTTATTTCGGCCTGAGTGGTCGCAAGAAAAAGGAACGGGTGCAGGAACTGCTAGATGAAATCGAAATGGGTTCGGGTTTTTACGACCGCTACCCCGCCGAACTTTCCGGCGGGCAAAAACAGCGTGTCGCCATCGCCCGCGCCCTTGCCGCCGAACCGGAACTGATCCTGTGTGACGAACCAACCTCGGCCTTGGACCCGCTGGTGGCGGAAGGCATCCTGGATCTGCTAATGCGTTTGCAGGCGGAAACCAGTGTTTCCTATCTGTTCATCACGCATGACATTGCCATTGTCCGCGCCATTGCCGATTCCGTCGCGGTCATGCTGCAAGGCAAGCTGGTGGATTTCGGCCCGCGTTCCAGTGTGCTCTCGCCCCCGTTTGATGACTACACCGATCTTTTGCTTAAATCGGTGCCGGAAATGGAACTGGGCTGGCTGGAAAAGGTCCTGGCAACCCGCCGCATGGAAAGTGCCGGCAACTGATCCTGCCAAATTCACCACACCGCCCGGATAATTTTCGGGCGGTGTTTTCCATATTTGCGCCCATGATCGCCCCAAACCGGTCATTGGCTTTAACATGCCCGATAATACAAATACGCCCCACCAACATTGGATAAAGAATGCCCGATAGCACCCATTCCGTTATTGAAAATACATGGATCACCCTGAAGGACGGCACCCGCCTGGCCGCACGCATCTGGATGCCCGACCTGGCGGACACCACGCCTGTTCCTGCCGTGCTGGAATTTCTACCCTACCGCAAACGCGACGGTACCAGCCCGCGCGATGAATCCACCTATCCGGTTTTTGCCGCCGCCGGCATTGCCGGGGTACGGGTGGATATTCGCGGCTCAGGTGAATCCGATGGCGTTATTGACGGCGAATATACCCCGCTTGAACTTGCCAATGCCTGCGAAATCATCGCCTGGATTGCGGATCAGGCCTGGTGCAACGGCAATGTGGGCATGATGGGCATTTCATGGGGGGGCTTTAACTGCCTTCAGGTTGCCGCCCTGCAGCCCCCGGCGCTAAAGGCTGTCATTTCCATTGCCTCGACAGTGGATCGCTATAATGACGACATTCACTATAAAAATGGCTGTCAGCTTGCGGTTCAGCTTTCCTGGGCGGCAACCATGCTGGCCTATCAATCCCGTTCCCCCGACCCGGAACTGGTGGGCGACCGCTGGCGTGACATGTGGCTGGAACGCCTGGAAAACGAACCGTTCTTCCTTGAGGAATGGCTTGAGCATCAAAGGCGCGATGATTTTTGGAAACATGCCTCGATCTGCGAGGATTTTGATGCTGTAAAAATCCCGTCAATGGTCATGGCGGGCTGGGCCGATGGCTATCGTAACACACCGGTTCGGGCGATTGAAGGCATGCCGGACCGCGCCAAGGCCCTGATTGGCCCGTGGGTGCATAAATATCCGCATTTTGCCTGGCCCAAACCACGGGCTGATTTCCACGGCGAGGCCATTCGCTGGTGGAACCGCTGGCTGCGCGATGACAAAAACGGGGCCGAAGACCTTGCGCAAATGCGGGCCTATATCCTTGATGCCGTCAAACCGGCCCCGCGCCGCGACCATGATAATGGCTTCTGGATTGCCAAGGAAACCTGGCAAACCCCCGCAATGCTGCATTATCATATCCGCGATGACCGCCTGGTAGATGCCAAAAATGCGGAGGCGATCATCAGCACTGCCGACGGCGAAAACAGTGTTTTCCTGAAATCACCGCTTGATACCGGCACGGCAGCGGGCGAATATTTCACCCTGAAACCCGATGCGGAAATGGCGATTGACCAGCGCGGTGACGATGCCGGATCGCTATGTTTTGACAGCCATGCGCTAAAACAGGACCTCGATCTTCTGGGCCGTCCGGAAATCACACTGAATGTTGCCTGCGATGCTGACTGGGCCAATCTGTGTGTGCGGCTTGTCGATATTCATCCCGATGGCACCGCCGCCCGCATTGCCTTTGGTGTGTTAAACCTGGCGCATCGTAACCCTGAAGCCCATTACAACGCCCCGCAACCGATGCCAAAGGGCGAAAAGGTTAGCATCAAGGTGGTGCTGGATGCCTGCGGCTATCGCATCCGCGCGGGGCACAAACTTCGTGTTGCCATTTCCACCGCCTATTGGCCGATGATTTTGCCAGACCCGTTTAATGCCGGTGTCACCATCGATACGGCATCCATCGATTTGGCCCTGCCCCTGCTGGGCGATCATCAGGTGATTGATCTGCCTGAACCGGAAAACCCGGACCCGCTGCCACATTATATTGAACATCAACCGGCCAACACGCGCCGCGAAGTGCGCCGTAACATGACGACCAACAAAACCGATTATTGCATTCTCGAAGATACCGGCCTGTTTGAACATCCCGACACGGGGCTTTCAACGCGCCAGATCCGCGACGAAACCTGGACCATCTCGCCCGATGATCCGACATCCCTGCGCGGACATGCCATGTGGACCTGCGATATGGAACGCACGGGCTGGTTTACCCGGACGGTATGTGCAGCAACACTTACCTGCAGCAAAACCGACTGGCATATCGAAGCCAGCGTTATTGCTGTCGAAAATGATCAGGAAGTGTATCGGAAAACCTGGAACCGCACCATTCCACGCGATTTCATGTAATTGTGACATATGTACAAACCGGGCCGTGACACCCTATCGTCACGGTCCGGTTTCACAAAATCCGGCAACCGCCCGGCACAAATGATCAAAACCAGTACGCGCCCCATCGCTCATATGGCGTGCGCGCAACCAGCCATGTACCATTTGCGGTTCCTCGCGATAAATCACATTCACCCCGGCCTGCACCAGTTTTGCTGCATAATGGCGGCCATCATCGCGCAACGGGTCAAAAAAGGCCGAAGATATATAAGCCGGTGGCAGGTTTGAAACGTCATCCGCCTTTAATGGATGTGCCACAGCATCATTTTCCGGCGCTTGCAAAATATCGCGATAATAGTGCACATCCTGCGTCGTAAGACCCGGTGCCTGCGCCATTTCAACATAAGACCCGCGTGTCATATCCCCGCCGAGTGCGGGATAGAGCAAAACCTGACCGGCAATCCTGCCGCCAACATCATCACGCTGTGCACGTATCATCAAGCCTGCGGTCATATTGGCACCGGCGCTATCACCCATCACCACCGTCCGGTGCCCACGCCTTAGTAAGTAGCTCAGCACGGCATAACCATCATCCGATGCGGCAGGCCAGATATGTTCGGGGGCCAAACGATAATCGACCGAGATCAGCTCTGCCCCGCAAAATTCGGCAATTTCGGCGCAAATGGCATGGTGGCTGTCGCGCGAGCCAACAACAAAACCGCCACCGTGAAAATAAAGCAGGCAACAGGCGGTTTTTTGCACGGATGGATGAAAATACCGCACCGGCACCCCGGCAATTTCGCCATCCTCAAACCTTAACCCCGCTGGGTCTGGCGGGTTAAAGCTGGCGCAAAAGGCATCGTACCATGCGCGTTGTTGTTCAATGCTGGCACTTACTGCATCTGGCGGATAAAAGGACTCAGCCTGTTTTTGAAAGGCTATAATGCCTTCATCGGTCGGCATCGGCGGTATTTCCGCTGTCATATCGCCTGTCTCCTGTTTTCGACGGCCTTTATATTGCTGTATTTGAAATACGTCTTCCAATATAGCAAATTGTTACTGTATCGGCCCTAAAGCGCAACCGCCTCGATGGTGGATTTCAACAGGCTGGCACTGCGATGAAGGGCGTCATTCTCGGCATCATCCAGGGTTGGCATCATATCGGCACAAATGCCCGCTGCCCCCACCACACGCGGGATCGACAGGGCCACATCTTCCACCCCCGCCACATTTCGGGTGACAACGGAAACGGATAAAACATCCTGCTGGTCCTGTGCGATGGATTTAACAATACGCGCCAAACCGGCCCCAATGCCATAGTAGGTTGCCCCCTTGCCATTGATAATTTTATAGGCCGCATTGCGCACGCCATCGTCAATTTCCGCCTTTTGCGCATCACTGATCGGCACGCCAAGCTGGGTGGCAAAGGACAATAACGGTTCCGACCCGGCCCTGGCATTGGACCAGGCCAGCACTTCGCTATCACCATGTTCTCCCAGCACATAGGCATGTACCGATTGCGGCGAAATGCCCAAATGCCGGCCCAAAAGACTGCGAAAGCGGGCGGTATCGAGGATCGTACCCGACCCGATCACCCGCGCGGCGGGCAGGCCGGAAAGGCGGGCGGTGATTTGCGTCATGATGTCGACAGGGTTCGATGCAATCAGCAAAATCGCATCAGGCGTGACACGCAAAACTTCGCCCACCACCTCGCGAAACACATTCGCATTGCGGCCCAACAGCTCCAGCCGGGTTTCACCGGGTTTCTGGCTAACACCGGCGGCGAGAATGACCACCGATGCGCCTTTCAGGTCGGCATAATCTCCGGCATGAACAAGACAGGAAGACATGAACGGCACGGCATGGGAAATATCTTCGGCCTGAGCACGAGCCAGGTCTGCATTGCGATCGACAAAAATCACCGAACTGGCAATACCCATCAGGGCAATGGCATACCCCGCCGAACTGCCCACCATGCCCGCCCCGACAATACCGATTTTCATAACCCTGCCTCCGCCACCGATTTGTATCTTGACCCATCCTAGCGTAAAACGGGTTCAGTTGCATTGCACCGATCAAAGATCGTTCATTTTTGCAGGGTTATCACAGCGCGCCTTCCAAACCGGCCCATCGAGAAAAATGAATTTCAATCAGAAGGACACACCATGAGCCCGGTCGAACTTGCCCGTCTCTATCGCCAGCATATCGACTGCCTGAACAATTAGGACGGGGACAATCTGGGAAAATTCGCGCTTTAAAATGGCCCCCACAACGGCCGCCCCTGGGTGTTGCCGGTTATCGCGCCATGCTGACAAACGATTACGCCCCGGCCATCTGCACCTGAATCAGCCGCCCACCCTCTTGGGCGGACAACAAAATCTGTAATCCGTCCTCAAGTTTCACAGGGTCCCCGATCGCAATTTCCTGACCGGTTGAAACATTTTTCATGCCCGGCATTGCTTCATTGACCAGATACCAGTCGCCCTCGTGCATCTGAAAATAGCCCACCCTTTTCTTTTGTGCGGCGGTAAGATGCTCATTGGGGAAAATCGTACGATTGACATGCCAGGGAAAAAGCGACTGTCCATCCCATACCATGACGCGATGATTATCGGCATGGAAGCTGCCCTTTGTCCGGCTTGAATACAGATTAAGCACCGGCAACTTACCCCGATATGCCGTCCCGCAATGCGGACATACGGGGGCACGCGAATTATCAAACACGAACCAGCCCATGTCACAACCCGCCGAACAGGGCTGTATCATATCCATTGTGCGCACCAGCGCGCTTTCCCACTCGGCCGCAGAGGGGCGCTTTTCCGGCGCATGCAACCCTGCAATAAACGCGCGGTCAAATAGTTCGGTCAAAAGCGGACCCGCCATTGTATAGGGGCGTTGGGCCGGGTCCCCCCACGGCAGCGACTGGGGCCTTAGGTCCTCGGGGCGGACCCGGTTGCTGTCATCGGTAGGATGCTCGATGAACAAAGCGCGCTCTCCCATGCTCAGTTCCTCGTCACGCGTTGCATCCGGGTCGTGCACCTTGCGCCCGCGCAGGGGATGGCGAAAGAACAGATACATGTAAATCAAAACGGCCAGCGCATGACGATCCGTCGTGCGGGAGGGTAAAACCCGTGCCGGGTCTTCCCGGTCAAGATGTTGCGTCGCAATGACCTCGGGCGCGATGAAATCGGGCGTGCCAACAACATCGGGCGCAAACTTGCCCGGCACTACCAGCCCGTCAATGTCAATAAGGCAGGCTTTGCCTTTTGTCGGATCGACCAGAACATTTTTATAACTTAAATCCGAATGCGCCAGGCCCGCCATATGCAACCGCCGCACAGCACGCGAAATTGACAAACAGATTTGAAGATGCGTCAGCCAGTTGCCCTTTTCGCGCGGATCAAGGAACTTTTCCCGGTTGGAGGCCGAGGCAAACCACTTACCCTCCTTGTCCTTACCGCGAATTTTAAGCATATCGTCTTTCACACTTCCGTACTGGAAGAAAAAATCCGACGCATAAAACGGTACGACAACCCCGATCCGGCCGTTATGTTCAACGGTATCTGTCGGCCAGCAAAAATAATCCTTCCAGAAATCGCCGCTATCCTTGTCAAAAAGATTGCTGCGATACCGGGTGGTAATTTCGCGCAAACGTTCCTTCAGGGTCGCGTCCTGGGTATCGCGGAAAAAGCCGACCACATAGGTCTTGTCAGGGCTGACATAAATGTCCTTCATTGCCCCGGAAGCAATCACTTCATCGACAAAAGAAACAGGCTTCCCGCCTTCCGATGTCAAATTTACAATGCTCATTGCACGTCTGCCTGATCACCGTCTGTCCCATCCTGTGCCGCAGAATTCCGGGACTGACCTTCTTGCGGTTTGGCAACGGCTTTCTTTGTCTCAAGAGTTTGTTCGTTCTGGTTTGGCATCATCAGGGCGATGGTTCGGTCATCGTGGTTCCCGCGCGACCAGAAATCAAGCCAGGCCATCATCTGGTCCTTCAGCCCGTCATTATCCTGGTGAAGATCGACCTGCGCGCACAGATCATTGGTCCAGAAATCCGCCCAAATTTCGGCATTGGCAAAGGCTGAATCTGTCGGAAATTTTGGATCGGTGATGCCGTCGGTCATTGCGGCAAGAACCGTGAAACTGTCGCACAGATCAACAAACACGCGCCCCATAACAGCGTGCGGGTCCCGGAACTCGGTTGATGCCAAAAACCGCGTTTGACCGGCAAATTCTCCGCTGTCAGGCCGGCACATCACCGTAACGGTTTCCGCTTTGGCATCAAAAATGGCGACACCGCCATCCCCAACAGTGAAACTTGCGCTAAACCACCGGTCTGCCACCTTGCGACAAATCGCGATGACAATCGTTGTCGAAAACGCCGATGGGTCCTGTTTGATTTCGGCAGCTTTGTCCTCGATCGCGCGGGCCGCCCTCAGGGCCGCTTCCGGCAAGACAGGATAAAGCAAATCACAGCGCACTTCGGTTGCCCAGGCATCCGGATCGGCCGCATAACGCGCCAAAGTTTCCTCCAGCCAGGGATCTACCTTTTCTGCCAAAAGTGCTGGCAAGGCTTCCATAACGGTTTCGCACGCGATCCTGCTGCCTTCACGGCTAAGATCGGCAGATCCCGCGCCATCAGCGACAATCAGAATATGCCAGCCGGTATCTGTATCGGCCCGAATACGAAAATCGTCATCCCGATATTTGCCCTCCTGGGCATGGGAGCGCCCCCGCTTGCTCGCCGCAACGACAAGGCCCTCGCCGGTTTGACAATCGAAACTCTGGTCCGGCTTGGCCATCGGGGCGTCCTGATCAGAAGGGATTGTTTTCCACAAATCGCGAGGGTCCGGGATGATCGACAAGCGCGCACGAATAACAACCGGTTCGCCCTGTTTGACCGCCTTCAAAAACAGGGTGTATTCACCTGCCTGAATGTCATGTCCCGACACATCACCGTCCGACGAAATCGACAAACCGGTGCCACCATCATCGGTGATCTCGATACCGGAATAACCCTGAATGGTTGTTTCATAGGGCTGACGAGACCGGCCATTTTTGAGGTTAATCCGCTCCGGTTCCGAATAGGATGCCTCAAAACCCGTTTTCACGATGCCGCCCGGCCCTTTGATCACGGTGTTATCCTCCGTAGGTAACGCGTTATCCGACATCTGATGATGAGCGGCATCGCCATTCGTTTCGTCAACCGGTGGCGCTGCATTATCCGCAGCTAAAGGGTTTAACGGTATCGAGGCATCTGTTTCATCTTCCGAGACCACGGAGGGTGTTCCCTCACCGTCGAGCGCATCGTTGCCCTCTATCGCCATGTTCTCTTCGACACGGGTCGATGCCTGGTCAATTATTTCAGGCTCCGGCGTTACAGGAACGGAAACAGTTTCATCCTGTTCTTCCTGTTCGTGCTGTTCGTCCGGTTCCTCTTGTTCCATTTCTCCGAAGGATGAGCCTGCCAGGGCAGGATCGTCGTCCTCTGGTTCCGGATCGGCGATGATGGAACGTTCCTGGGACACCTGCTGAAGATAGGCCAAAACCGTCAATTCTTCTTCGGTTAGGTTCTCCAGCCCGTCGGGAATGTTCGACGGCACCCGGCATCCGTTGCAGCACAGCGTTGTGACAAAAAACCGAAAGGCAAGATCCTCGTAGGTTTTTTGCTCCGGACTTCGCGTCATCCCCGGCCCCGCTCGATCTCGAAGCCGCCATCCGATCCGTCTGAGACACCATAATTGCCGGTCTTGCCACACCAGGGGCAGGTTGCAGGACCATCGCCCTGCACACAATGGATGCTGCCGCATCCACATAACGCCATCCCAAACGGGGCATGACAATGCGGGCAATCGGGCTGCCCGAGAAGCTGAACAGAACTGACACTCGCGTCAGAGCGCGACCCGTCCGACAGCTCGAAATAATCCTCCTGCACCGGTACGGCTGCCTTCAAAAGATAATCCCGCCTTTGGAAAAGCTCTGCCAGGCGCGGATCCTGCGACCCGATCTGGTTTAAATGACGTTCATATTTAACGACATAAGGCGCCCTGTTTTTGGCGCAGCGTCCGACAAAGACGGCATAGCGGTCATCCACGGTCTCGAACGGCAGACCGCCCGTCGCCCCGCCAGAAACATCATCCCCCATCTTGGCAAGCGAAATCCCGCCGCCAGCCGTGACACTGCGGGTTGAACTTTTAACCGAGTTGGTGATCCACATGATGAATTTCTTGAACGCCCCCTCTGCCGTGTCATCAAAGGGGATAATATCATCGGTCAGTTGCGACAAAACGGCGTGATCACCGCCACCGCCAATCGACACCGCCACCAGCGAAACACGGTCCGCATAGCTTTGTTTCCAGCGGCGCAGGGCGGGTTCGGCATCATCTGTCGGAACGCCATCGGTCATTAAAAACACAAGTGGTTTCCAGTCGCCTTTTTGCCCGGCTGTGTTTACCGATACATTCCGGTCGATCTCATCCATCAGATGCACCAGCGCCCCACCCAGGCCGGTCCCGCCCCCGATGGGAAGATGCGGCGGGACAAATTCCGGCAATTCGGTCAACGGGGTTAACGTTCTGGCGCGTCCGGCAAACGCAATGACGGACAGCCACGCCGTTTCCAGCGCATAGGGATCGGTCATCAGATCCGCCGTGATCTGGCGCATTCCATTTTCAAGTTCGGTTAATGCGTCACCCGCCATTGATTCCGAAACATCAATAACCAGAAAAATAGGGAACTTTCGCATCACAACACCACGTTGATTTCCGGCGGCGGTGGCGGCAACTTTGCCGAAGCATTGCTGCCCAGACTTTTATTGCCCGACGCAATCACTTCGGAAACCCATTTGAAAAGCTGGGAAAAAGCACTGCCATCCATTGTATCGAGGCGTAAAACATGATCGCATAACGGCCTGAGATCATCTTCGCGCGCCTTGGGGCCCGCCGCACAGCCAATGATATTGGCAAAGCCCAGCTTGCGCATGGCAACGCACTGTTCCTGATAAAGCTGCGTGTCGGACGGTTTGCCATCGGTCATCACAAACAAATATGGGGCCCAGTCGCCCTTGGCTTCATCCGTGCTTTTAATAATGTCGGAACTGACCTGCCTGCCGAGTGTTTCCAGTGCCAGCCCCATATGTGTGGGGCCTGAACGCGGCGTGGTAATCTGCGGCAGAACCACATCTTCCAGTGCTGTCAGCGGCAAAATGGTTTTTGCCTCAGCATCGAAGGTAATGATGGTCATATAAACCGTTTCAAGGGCGTAAGGGTCCTGTCGCAGCGCCCCGATCAGGGTTTCCATGCCAGAATTCACCGCTTCGATCGGCTCACCCTGCATACTGCCTGACGTGTCGAGCAAGATATAAACGGGAAGTCTTCTCATGTTCGTCCTTTCAAATCAGCCCCTTGAATTCCGGTCACATCAGAATCAGGATTTTGTTAGATTGACTCCCGCTGGCGTCGGTGGAAGTTCATCAACACCGTCAACATCATTTTTGTTCTGATCGATCTTGCGCGAAGAGGTGGTAATTGATGCCGATACCCATTTGAAAAAGGAGGCAATGGTCGCACCATCTGCCGTATCAAGCGTCACCACAATCTCGGAAATCGTTTCCAGAACTTTGGTATCTGCCCTTGGGCCCGCCGCACAACATACAACCAGGCCCGGCTTTGCGGCCTTAAACGCGGCAAGGCCTTTCTCCCAGCTATCGGTCGGGGCACCATCCGTCATCAGAAAAACCAAAGGCTTCCAGTCGCCCTTGGTATCCATATCCGATTTATGAACCTCGCGATCGATACAATCTGCAACCAGCGAAAGCGCCTCGCCCAGCGAGGTTGCCCCATTGGCGTCGATGTCGGGCGCCTGAAATTCGGTCAGTTCCGTCAGGGGCACAACCTGGCTGGCGGAGGTATCAAAGGTGATGACGGACAAATATGCCGTTTCCAGCGCATAAGGATCCTGGCGCAAGGTACTGACCAAAAGGTCCAGCCCGTCACGGACGGCATTGATCGCCTCGCCGCGCATGGATGTCGACGTATCAAGCAGCAGGTATACGGGAAGTCTTCTCATGCTCTAAACCTTTCTCTGATAAACATCGACAGTCGGGCGCTATTTCCGGCCCGCACGCCAGGCCAGTCCCCAGCCATAGGCCCGGTCAACCTGTTCGTGACCGTTAAAGAAACGGACCTCGCGACTGACGCGGATCTGGTTATTATCGTTTTCCAAAAGGGCAACGGCGCACATCACGTCTTTTCTGCTGGTGCTAAGTTCGTTCATGCGCACTTCGATTTCGGGCTGGCCGGGCACCATCATCCGGATAACACCGTCGGTTTCCTGCCAGTTGGCGACACCTTCGTAGATGAAAGCGACAATCAGAATCCGCCGAAAAGACGGCCACGCATCGCCATTAATTTCCAGCCATTCACCATCGGCGGATGTGCCTGAGCGGTCATCGGCCATCAGTTTGGTAAATGGCATATTGTTCAAGTCACCAAACGAGTTACCAAGCGCCTGGACAACACCTTTCTCACCAGTTTGGAATTCAATAAAAGCCCCCAGATCAAGGTCGATGCTGCGCTTGCCCATGCCAAAAAAACCGCCTGGCTTTGGTTTTTGGTTCCAGTTCAGATTGACCCGGATGCGGCCAAATTTGCCGTCATCCTTTTTCAGCGAAATCGTGCTTTCCTGTTTTGTCAGCGACACCTTGGAAAGATTGACAGTCGATCGGGGCGTTTCCGGCACCGAGCCCGGTTTTGCGCTTGGTGCAGGGCTGGGCTGGGCCGCAGGTGCGGCAACCTCGACCCCAAAATGTTCGGCCAAGGCCTGCAATCCGCCATTAAATCCCTGGCTGACATTGCGGATTTTCCACTGGTCATTGCGCCGATAGATCTCGCACAGGATCAGGGCGGCCTCGGACCGACCGGATGTATCGACCGGCATTTCGATGCCCGGCGAAGCCACGAGTTTTAAATCGCGAACAGACGAAAAGGCACCATTATCAAGCGTGGCGTTGACAACAATCTTGTCAACATCGGCCCCGACCTTTGCCAGATCAAAAACAAAACTCTGTTTGTCGGCACTGACCTTCAGGGTCACAGCCCCGCCACCGATTGTTTTTTGATTGAAAAAACACATGTCGCCGTCACCGCGCACCTTGCCGTTGGCATAAAGCTGCAACGCCGTCACATCAATCGGCGACCCCTGTGGCAACAGAACATCAAGCTCGAATGTCAGCGAAGGAAGCGGGGCGTTTGCGCCCATTGCAAGGGTGGTCATGTCGGATCTCCTGACATTCGTCCAAGTGATGTTTACTGCCGGTTTGAAGGTGCGAGATAAAAAAAGTGCGCCCGGACATTTATCCGCGCGCACTTTAAAACAGTTTAGCCGAGATTCACGCCATGCGAGGAAGCTAGCGGGCCGAGGCCACCTTCAAAACCGGCGCCAATAGCCTTGAACTTCCATTCGTCATTGTGACGATAGACCTCGCCGAAAATCATTGCCGTTTCGACGGAATAATCTTCCGACAGGTCATAACGAGCCAGTTCCTTGTCGCCATCCTGATTGACGACACGCATGAAGGCATTGCCCACCTGGCCAAAATTCTGCTTGCGTGCTGCTGCTTCATGGATGGTTACGGCAAAGACCAGTTTTTTGACTTCTGCGGGAACTTTCCCGAGGTCAACTTTAACCTGTTCGTCATCGCCTTCACCCGCGCCGGTGCGATTGTCACCGGTATGCTCGACAGAACCGTCGGGGCTTTTGGTGTTGTTATAGAAGACAAAGTGACCATCAGAGAGCACTTTGCCGTCTTCACCGCACACAAAAACCGAGGCATCCAGGTCAAAATCGGTGCCATCCGTCGCGCGCGGATCCCAGCCCAGACCAACGATCACTTTGCTCAGGCCCGGAGCCTCTTTGGTCAGTGAAACGTTGCCGCCCTTTTGAAGTGATACAGCCATTGTCAGTTCCTTCCATTAATTCACAAAGACATGCCGATAGACACACCGGCACGATTGGGTGTCACAGGAATAAAAATTAGCCGATATTAACGCCGTACTGTTTGCTCAGCGCGGCAAGACCACCATTGTAGCCTTGGCCGACAGCCCGGAATTTCCATTCACCGTTGTGGCGATACAGCTCGCCAAAAACCATTGCAGTTTCCGTCGAATAATCTTCGGTCAGGTCATAACGAACGACTTCGCTGCCTGTCGCATCATTCACAATGCGAATAAAGGCATTGGTGACTTGACCAAAAGACTGCTTCCGCGCTTCAAACTCGTGGATCGTTACGGTAATGGCGATCTTCTGAACGTCGGCCGGAATGGTATCAAGATTCACCTTGATCGCTTCATCGTCACCCTCGCCCGCGCCGGAGCGGTTGTCGCCCGTATGGCTGACGGAACCACATGTCGAATTCATCTGGTTATAGAAAATGAAATCGGCATCACTCCGAACCTTACCCGCTTCGTTCAGCAAAAATGCCGAAGCGTCGAGGTCAAATTCGGCACCGTCAGTCTGGCGTTCATCCCATCCGAGCCCGACAAGAATTTTCGACAGTCCCGGGTCTGTTTTAGTAAGCGAGAGGTTTTGACCTTTGGAAAGCGTCAGGGCCATTTCTTATCCTTTCTAGTCAGAGAACGTTGAGAAAGATTGCTTTTCATCTTCCCGGAAAGTTTCTGCCATGCGTCAATACTGATACTGGGCAAAGGTAAAGCCCAGATAGCCAACAGCCATCAACGCACCGGCGACACGGCCTATCCTGCCGGCAAACAGCAGGAACGCCGCAAAAAGCAATGTCACGGCAACAACAATCGGCATGTCGAAGCTGGCAAATCTGCTGTCGATGACCAGCGGCTTTGCTACCGCCGAAACCGCCATCACAGACAATATATTGAAAATGTTGGAACCGACGATGCCACCAATGATCATGTCGGAATGGTTTTTGCGTGCCGCGGCAACACAGGCGGTAAGCTCCGGCAGCGAGGTTCCGAACGCAATGACGGTCATGCCGATCACCGCCTCGGGAACACCCAATGCCATGCCACCCGCCACGGCCCCCTGAACAAGAAGCTCGGAGCCAACAACCAGCGTCACAATGCCAACAATCATCATCACACCAGGATAAGAACTGTCAGCTTCGTGCTCCTCGACCTCTTCAACGTCAAGCTTTGCGGCTTTGTACTGATAGACAACATACAAAACGATTGCCACAACCATGACAATGCCGCCCCAGCGCGGCAACAGTCCATACATGATCGCAGCGACCATCGCAGCTGTGGCACCCAGCATCACCAGCGCATCCACACGCACCTGGGCCCGAAGAAAGACAATCGGGGCGATTATGGCGGAAATGCCAATCACCATCAGGACATTTGCGATATTTGAACCAACCACATTGCCAACCGAAATGCCCGGATACCCGGACAAGTTGGCATTTACAGAGGTAAAAAGCTCTGGTGCGGAGGTTCCAAACGCGACAATCGTTGCCGCAATAAAAAGTTTTGATAAACCAAATTTTTCGGCAATGACCACAGCATTATCAATTGTCCAGTCACCACCTTTTACAAGAAGATAAATGCCAAAAGAAATCGCCCCCAGGGCGACAACAACAAGCTGGTATGTATTAAGTTCGTGCATTTATATTTCCTGCAATCATAAAACGGGCAGGCACGCGGGCCTGCCCGAAAGCTCATATCGGCTCAAAGATCGAAATCGGCAGGATTCAGACCCAGTTCGCGTGCAATCTCCGCGACCATCGCCTTTTCCTGCGGATCAAAATCGCCGTCAGCAGCACCAATCGCGCAGACAACCCGGACAAGCAGCCGTGCCTGTTCATCATTGCCCTTGATTTTGCTGATCGTTTTCAAGGCAGAGGCTTTGCCAATGCCATGATCAAACTCAAAATCAGCTGCCGCTTTTTGGAAAACGTCGATAATCTGGCGCATATCAAAATGCTTGAGCTCGTCTGCACGCTCAATAAAGCCAGCCATCTTCTGCTTTTCAGAGGAATCAATGCTGCCATCTGCCGCGGCAACCAGGGCACAGCCATTTACAACAGCTTCCATGAAGGCCCTGTTTTTGAATTTCGAGGCTTCTGCTGTCAGCTTGGAGCGCGCTTGCGCGGCGTTTTCTTTTAACCAGTTTAGCATGAAATTACTCCTTAAATCGCTGCCAATGCCGCGCCGGCAAGGTCATGGGCGGTGCGGCCATTGGTGGGCGTACCGTGTGCGGTCAACTGCCAGCCAGAATCCGTTTTTTCCATCGACGCCATGACAACACCGGTATGACGGCCCTTCTCGGCCAGGGTATAGCGGCAAATTTCGGCGTTTTTGCTGTGGTCAACAAGACGCGCAAAAGCGTTATCGACTTCGTCAAACGTCTGTCCACGAAAACTGTTCACAGTGAAAACAAGGTATTTTGCCCGCGCATCCAGGGCCTTGAGATCGACATAGATCGTTTCGTCATCGCCATCCCCTTCGCCGGTCAGATTGTCGCCACTATGGGTGATGGCGTTGTCTTTTGATGTCAGTTGCTGAAACCACACCAGATCAATCGCGTTTTTGTTGGCATCAAAAACAATCACCGAGGCATCCAGATCAATTTCATCTGCACCCCCGCCGCCCAGCAGGCTGCTGAAAAAGCCCTTTTTTTCCGGTTTTGCCGGGTCCCAGCCGCACCCCATGAAAACCTTGGATAACCCCGTGTCTTTCTCCAGAGACAAGGTCTGACCTTTGGAAAGGGAAATGCTCATTTAATTCTCCTTATTCTCCGAATCGTGAATTTCAACAATCGACGGAGTGTTTAACCTGCATCCTGATACAAACTGCGCAAAAGAGAAACCCGATAACAAAATTTTATTTTTTCGGTAACGCAACAGAACGCTGAATTTTATTTTATTCCGTTTTATAGAACCTATTTAAACTTACAAGTCTGATAGCTGTGAACTCGATCATCGTTGGCAACACACCATTGACAACCAACCAATAAAAATCGCCGATAACGCAATCATAATGCGCTTTTTGATATCCCATCCCCGATCGGAAATATCAGGGATAATAACCCGTCGCGAATATCGCCTTTTTTATGCCACAATTATAAAATTGCACCGGCACTCAAAATATATCTTCACTTCCAAGCACAACGTGAAAAAAACGTCATCAGGACATTTTTTCAATCAGCGTTATGGCACGGTACGGACCCGTAAGATCTGCATTTTCAAGCAGTTCGACCTTGTCCAACCGGCACAGATGAATGAGTGCCGCAAGATCAGGGTCTTCAAGTGACCTGATTATGACTTTTTTGGGGCGCCTTCGTAAAACAGCCCGGGTTGCCTCGGCAATACCGGGTTTAATCCGGTTAATGTTATCGACATCAAACAAGCCAGCGACAGTATTAATACACGCTGACGCCCGCGCACGCAGATTTGCCAAATCGATTTCAGGTTTTGGCATTCCATATCCGCCTCGGTATTTCGGCATAAGTGCTGTAATACGGTTCACAAAATCGAGGGATATATCTATATCTGCAAGATGATTGACCGGTATGGATCCGTGAAAATCTGCCGGGCCTATAACCTGACGGTTCAGAATCGATCTGCTGATTAAACCTGAAACATTTGCGCCAAGAATACCCGAGGGAATAAGCCAGTCTTCATGTGACCCTGCCATTGAAGCAAAACCGCTGGGGTCAGCCAAAACGGCAAGCTCAGCATTGGAACGCCCCGTGATTTCCCGCCACGATTTGGTTAATTCGGTCGAAATCGCACCCTTGCCGGTCCAGCCATCGACAAAAACAATCCCCTCAACCGGGCGTTTTGCAAAAATAAAATCAAGGGCATTCCCATCAAGTCCGCGATCGCGAATAATAGACATACCAAAATGCTGGCTATCCACGCCAAGAGCGGACAATTCACGGTGCAGCAAAACACCATAGGGCACCCCGGCCCGCACAAGCGAACATAAGGTAATCCGCCGATCCAGTTCGTTGCTGTCAATCCGTGCGACAATATGGTGCGCAAGCCCTGAAATCTCGCGTGCAATCCGCTCTTCGCTCTGCTGACGGGCGGTTTCAAAGATTTGCAGATAGCGCGCATCAGGGCGACGTTCCTGCGAAATCATTTCCGAATAATGCACGGTGCCGCTTTGGATATTTCTTTCCTTGGTTGCAATATCCGTTGGCGCAATCTCTACCTGCTTTAGAAGAAATGTAACATCTTCGGGGTCATAAGACCCTTTGATCAGTTGGGAAGGCCAAGACATCAGCCATCCTCCGGGCATAATTTTATTTGGGCTATCTGGGAATTTTTCGGGATCACCAGCATGTCGCACGCCGCCATAAAGGGAAGGTCTGTCAGACTGTCCCCCATACCAAACACGGGTACGGATGATCCATCAAGCGCCAGCTTTTCCGCCAGATATTGAACGGCATGCCGCTTGGAAATACCTGCTGGCGTAAATGACAGGTTATTGTCATTGCGATGACGCACCAGTGCCGCCCCGGCAACCTCGCAAAGTTCAGCATCTATGTCATCGAGCCTGCGGGCGTCTTCGTTCGACTTGACACAAAAATAAAATCCGGCCCCGAAATCCTCGACGATCCAGTACCGGAACCGGCCTGCCGGGGTTTGCCGGGCCATAAAGGACATCAGGTTTTCAAGCCCGGAGGCCACCGCATCGGCTTCCTCCTTCATCCTTGCATGCCAGTCAGGATCGGGAGTGCCCGACGGCGTCAGAATGACGCCACCATTCGTGCAGATCTGATAATCTTCAAAGGGCAATTTGCACCGCCCCAGGGCTTCTGACGAGCGGGCCGTAACGGGAATAAACCGTGTCGAGGCCAGCAGCCACTTCATCATCATATCCTGTGCGGCCGTCATGTAGGAATGACTGCCATTCAACGCTTCCGCCGCCAATCGTTCAGGACGAGGAGGACATTCCATCTTTCGTGCTGTTTGAAAAACCGTATCATCCAGATCAGAAAAAAAAACAGGACGCACTACGGCTTTCCTTCCATCGGCTTCAATACAGAAATGGTACCGATGCCATCAATGACATCTATTTGACCCAAGGCCGACAAAAGCGTGTCGCACAGCCCGTCCGATCCGGTCTCGGTGAAAAACAAAATACGATCCCAATCCGACGGCACAACATTGTGCATATACATCCAGAAACCCTGCCCGTAATGGTCCGGGAAGCTCAGTTTATGGCGAATGGTATCACCCCGAAGAATGGGAGAGCGCGTCGTTGTAATAAAACGCGTGTAAAATCCGCGCTCCCTTAATGCTTCTGCCGCCAGCATCGGTTGCCACACATGCTCGCCAGCCCCAACCACCAGAATGCGATCACCGGCGGCTGGCAATTCAAGACCATTCTGCTGAAGAATTGACAGAATATCCTCGCCTGATTGCCGGTCTTCACGGCTGGAAAGGCCCAGACGGGGGGCCGCAAATTCCTGAACTGAATCAGGCACCCAGGCCGAAACCGAAGGATCGCACGCCCCCGGAAGGGCCCGCGGTGTTTTTGTCCGGTCAGGGCTCCAGGACCATGTTCCATTCTGGGCGGTCACACTAAATATATCGGCCTCCTCGAAGATACCGCCAACGGCATCTCCCGCCTTGCCATCCGACCAGTCCGTCAATGTCACAAGAACAAGGCGGCCAAAACTCAGCCCTTGCGCCTTCAGCCCGGCAGCAAGTTTGGCAAAGGTCGCGCCAGTTGTCGCCTCGTCATCCACAATCACCAGTGTCGCATCCGGCCCGTGATGAAGAACTCCCGGCCCTGGCTTAAAGATCAAATGATCCACCGCATGAGAATGGCTTTCTTCGATCCGGAACCATTCACGCGCACCAGCCGGGGCAAACCGCGTTGTTGTGAGATAGCCCATGTCGCGATCAGGATCAGCCAACCTCAGACAATCAAATACGCCCGCGCCAATGCCAACAGCGGTTTCGGCAAACCCCATCACAAATACCGGGCCTGACAAAAGATGCGCCAGCACCCCGTCGGCCAATTGCTGTAAAACAGCGCGGTGTTTCGCAGGGTCAACCGGGATATGACGCCCCAGAATTGTGGAAACAAAAAGAAACGCCCGTTTGGGATTTAAACGTTCTGCAATGCGAAACAGGTCAGGCCCTTCGCGTACAGGTGTGGTTAACGTCAAAACTCCGGCTTCAAGGTCATAGGTTTCCGTTTGCCTTAGCATATCTGTCGATGCAGCCTTTATTGTTAATTAATCCGTTTTGCGATCATCAGACTTCAGAAAAGACTCAATATCGGCATCTTTATGGCGGGCTTCCTGCCGGGCACGCTCAGCAGCCTGTTCGGCCTCGCGTGCTTCACGTTCTTCCTTTTCCTGGCGTTCTTGCGCCCTGGCCTTTAACCGGCGCCTTACGCGCAAAAACACAAAGGCCGCCAACCCCAAAAGACCAACAATGACAATTGTGTTGAATACAGGGATATGAGTATATCCCGGTTCGACCGCCCATACCTTTACAGCATTGGGAAACATGGAAAATGCGGCAATGCGCCAGCCATACCGCCTTACCGCGATAAGCTGCTTGTCCGTCGCGAAAGACTGCACCTTGGCCTGAAGATCTGCCGAGTTGAATTTCAAATAAAGGAAATTATCCTCGTTACGATAAACTCTCGGCTTTCCGTCCTGTGTCTCTGTTTGCAAAAAATAGACATCGCGCGTGCGCTGCTGCCCCGTTTTCGAATCCTCGGTATCCATACGCTTGATTTCGACACCAACAGCTCTCACCACATCGACTTGTGGCAAGGCGTAATCAAGCACCAGAATTATGGTAAGCAAGGGAATCGCGACAATAATATTTCGGAAAGTCAGGACGTTCTTCATTGTGGCGACCTCGCACTTTCTTTCTGTTCTTACTTTTCAGATCTTTGACAATATTTAGCTACCGCAAAAAACGCGTTGCGAAAACCTCAAAACAAAAGCCCGGCGAATTTAACCGAAACTTTTTATTTCGCCAGACCCGATATACCCCGCCCTCAAAAACGGCTTTTATAGCCTGTTTCCATCCGCCCCGTCCGGGCAGCGAAACCACCAAATATGCCGAAAACCCGCCTGTTTGGGATCATGTGACCCTGAAGAATAAACCTTCAGCCCGTATTGCCGAACGCGGTTTTCATCACATTTCCGCCGACAAATGCGCGTGTGAACCGCATAACAGTTCAACCGTGAACGAAAAGCACCATTCCGCATTCTCAAAACCCGGAGACAGGCACGGATACACACACCGTCATAAAGAACCCGGCCCCTGCCATCATTGGCAACCGGAGCCGGGCTTAATGTATAACAGCACAGTTATCAGGCGAACCGCTCGAACCCAAGAGGCGGGAGCTAGCCTTTATATTGTTCCACTGTCTGATCAATGGTGCCGAAAACGGACTGGCCGTTGGCATCGCGCATTTCAATTTTGACAGTGTCGCCAAAACGCATGAAAGGCGTGGTCGGTTTGCCATCACGGATGGTTTCGATCATTCGGATTTCGGCAATGCAGGAATAGCCCGCACCGCCATCGGCCACCGGTTTACCCGGTTCGCCGTCCAGCTTGTTGGAAACCGTGCCTGAACCAACGATGCTACCCGCACTTAACGGGCGGGTTTTGGCCGCGTGGGCGACAAGCTGACCAAAATCAAAGGTCATGTCGATGCCCGCATTGGCCCGGCCAAAGGGCTTGCCGTTCAAATCGACATTCAGGGGCAAATGCACCTTGCCGCCATCCCAGGCATCGCCCAGTTCGTCGGGCGTTACGGCCACGGGCGAAAAGGCCGATGACGGCTTGGACTGGAAAAAGCCAAAGCCCTTTGCCAGTTCCGCCGGAATAAGCCCACGCAACGAGACGTCATTGACCAGCATGATCAGGCGAATGGCTTTGCGGGCTTCTTCGGGGCTCGCGCCCATTGCGACATCATCGGTCACAACAGCAACCTCGCCTTCCATGTCAATGCCCCAGGCTTCATCGCCCAGCACAATCGGGTCCTGCGGGGCGAGGAAGCTGTCTGACCCGCCCTGATACATCAACGGATCGGTCCAGAAACTTTCGGGGATTTCCGCCCCGCGTGCCTTGCGCACAAGTTCGACATGGTTAACGTAAGCCGAACCATCCGCCCACTGAAAAGCGCGCGGCAGCGGCGAATGCGCCTTTGCCTGATCAAACACATCGCCAAAGGCAACATCGGACTCAAGCTTTGCGGCAATATCGGCCAGTTTGCCTTGCGTCACTGCCCAATTATCCAGGGCATATTGCAGGGTTGGCACGCCATCGATGGGGGCACAGCGGCGCAAATCGCGGGATACCGCGACCAGTTTTCCATCACGGCTGCCGTTTTTAAGGGTGGCGAGTTTCATGGGTCCTGTCTCCTTGCCGGGTATGTCCGGTCTTTATTTGAAATCATATTTGCAATTGTGAAATTGGGCTTAGTCCTGGCAACCTTCCGGTGTGCCATCAAAACGGCGTTCCAGGCCCTTCCAGCAATCCTGGTAATCATCCTGCAAGCCGGGCAGTTCGGCAGCAAAACGGGTTAGTTGCTGTGGCAGGCGGGTTTCAAACATAAACGCCATCGTGCCATCCAGCTTGACCGGTTTAAGGTCGCTTTCCGATGCCTTGGTAAAACCTTCGGTATCGGGACCATGCGCCAGCATCATGTTATGCAGGCTCATGCCACCGGGCACAAAGCCCTGTTCCTTGGCGTCATACTGGCCCTCGATCAGGCCCATAAATTCGCTCATGATGTTGCGATGATACCAGGGCGGACGGAAGGTATTTTCCGCCACCATCCAGCGCGGCGGGAAAATAACAAAATCGATATTCGCCGTTCCGACCTCGCCCGAAGGCGCGGTTAACACGGTAAAGATCGAGGGATCGGGATGGTCAAACAGGATCGCCCCCACCGGCGAGAATGTCCGCAGATCGTATTTGAACGGCGTGTAATTGCCGTGCCAGCCGACAACGTCCAGCGGCGAATGGCCGATTTCGGTTGCGTGAAACTCCCCACACCACTTTATCAGCACCCGGCAGGGGGTTTCCTTGTCTTCATAGGCGGCAACGGGTGTTTTGAAATCACGCGGGTTGGCAAGGCAGTTTGCGCCAATTGGCCCGCGTTCAGGCAGGGTGAATTTGGCGCCGTAATTTTCGCAAACATAACCCCGCACCCCACCATCTGGCCCGGCCGCGACGATGGAAACCTTAAACATCATGCCGCGCGGGATAAGGGCAACTTCCAGCGGCGCAACATCCATAATACCCAGTTCGGTAAAGATGCGCAGCGTGCCAATTTGCGGTACCACAAGCAATTCGGCATCGGCATTAAAAAAGTAATCATCCACCATGTCGGTGTTACAGACATAAATATGGCTTGCCATGCCCGCCTGCCCCATCGCATCGCCAGCGGTGGTGATGGTGCGCATCCCGGCAATGAAATCGGTCGGATCAGACGGCATTTCAACCGGATCCCAACGCAACTGCCCCAGTGCCAGGCTGTGATCGTTCAGGCAGGGAGCGGTTTTCCAGTAAGGCAGATCGATTTTTTCAAACCGGCCATTGTGGCGCACGCTGGGGCGAATGCGATACAGCCAGGACCGTTCATTGGTGCCGCGCGGCGCGGTAAAGGGCGAGCCCGAAAGCTGTTCGGCATAAAGGCCATAGCTGCATTTTTGCGGGCTGTTTTGGCCCTGCGGCAAAACGCCCGGCAGACATTCGGTTTCAAAGTCGTTGCCAAAGCCCGACATATACTGCAATGCGCCCACCTTTTCGTCCGGGTTCTTTTTTGCAGAAACAATGTGATCGGCCATTGTCTTCTCCCTAACATTATTTGATATAGTTACAGACGTAACTATAATTTTTGTAACTATCAAACAGCGATCAAACGTGATGACAGAAAAATTTGACCTGCATGGTTTCCTGCCCTTTGTGCTGCCTCACACCAGCGAAAAGGTCAGTTTCGGTTTTCGCGACATTTACCGGGACCGATACCGCATGACACGGTCCGAATGGCGGGTGCTGGCAACGCTGGGCCAATATGGTCCACAAACTGCAACCGACATTGGCACCCGCACCGGCCTGCATAAAACCAAGGTTTCGCGTGCCGTGGCCTCGATCGAGGCACGTCGCTGGCTCAAACGCCAACAGGATGAAACCGACCGCCGCATTGCGTTAATCACGCTGACCAAACAGGGCGAAAGCGCCTTTGCATCCCTTGCAAAGGCGGGCATCACCTATAACCAAAAAGTCCGTAACCATCTTGGCGAGCAGGATTTTGATGCGCTGATGACCCTCCTTGGTAAACTTGAAAGCATGTAAAACATGACATGCCGAACCTATGGACTGCTGCGCGCATCCCCGCCCCAATCCTTGTTAAACTGAGCGATGGCGCGCAAAAAGGCGTCAAAGGCCGGGTGGCCCGGCTGAAAATAATTGGCCTTGGGATTCATCAGGGTGACACAGCAGGCAACTGACCCATCCAGGTTAAAAACCGGCGCGCTAATGGCCGAAAGACCCGGTACAATGTCGCCTTCAATCACAGCGGCGCCACGGGCCTGAGTGCTGACAATCAGGCCCTCAACCTTTTGATCATCCCAATGTAAAATATCCTGTTCGGCACGCATGACATGTTCAATCGCCGAACGCGGCATGGCCGCCAGAAAGGCCTGCCCGGTGGCGGAGCGCAACAGTGGCATCACCGTACCCAACCCCATTGTCGAAATCACCGGCGGCCCCCCATGTTCGGTGCGAATCAGGACCGGGCCACGTTCGCCCCAAATGGCAAGATGCCCCGATGACCGCCAGTCCAGTGTTAAGGCCCGCAACAGCCGCCCGGCCCGCATGACCACATCGTTGCGTTCAATTGCCGACAGCCCCATGCGCAAGGCCATTGGCCCCAAGCCATATAAACCAGACTGTTCATCCTGATAGGCAAGGCCGATACGCGCCAGACTGGTAAGGTAACGATGCACCTTGGCCGCGGGCATGCCAACAGCTGCCGCCAGATCCTTAAGCGGAACGGGATACTGAAAATCGCACAGGGCGGAAATGATGCGTCCACCCACCTCGATGGACTGAATGCCCTTGCGGGTATCGCCGGCTTCTTCCTCTGGCAAATCAATCACGGTGGGGTTGCTGGGCTGCGCTGGTGTCACGATCAACAAAAAGCCTGTTAAAATTTCATATTGCGTAATTCATTATATATAGCATAATTCCAATCTGAAAGAGGAAATCGCATATCGGAACATGACGCCGACAATCACACCGCTTCTTTCGGTACGTTTGCCGGTCGCCTGAAATGCGGTTCTTTCATTACGGAGTGGGCATTTGCCAACACAGCCAAGGCCACATAAAAAAGAGCCAGGGATGAAACTGAACGATCTGACCTTTTACGATTACTTCCGGTCATCGGCGTCGTATCGGGTGCGTATTGCGCTCAATTTAAAGGAATTGCAGCCCGAAAACGTCACCACGATTGACCTTCGCACCGGCGAACAGGCTGCCAGCCCCTATAAGGCGGTCGAGCCTTCGGGCCTGGTGCCGTCCTTTCAGTTTGGCGGCAAGACCTTTGGTCAGTCGCTGGCGCTGATTGAATGGCTGGATGTTACCTATCCGGTCCCGCGCCTGATCCCGCAGGACGCGATGGCCGCCCTGGCGGTGCGCGAAATCGCCCATACCATTGCCTGCGATATTCACCCGCTGAATAATTTGCGCATTTTAAAATATATCACCGGCACCCTGGGCGCATCGGAGGATGCAAAGCTGGACTGGTATCATCACTGGATCAAAACCGGGTTTGATACCCTTGAGGCGTTAATTGCCCCGCACAGGGATGAAGGCCCGTTCTGCCTGGGCAAACAGGCAACGCTGGCGGATGTTTGCCTGGTGCCACAGGTTTACAATGCCCGCCGATTTGATGTGGACCTTGCCGCCTACCCGGCCATTTGCGCCGTTGATGCCCATTGCCAAAGCCTGCCTGCCTTTGCTGCCGCCGCACCGGAATAATCCAACATCAATTGCCCGCCCCTTGGGAAGGTTGCGAAACGCGCCACATGGTCACATCGCAACCACACAGAAAATCAACAGGGAGAGAACAATGAAACGTCTGAATTTGCGTAAAACCATGATCGGCCTTTTGGCCGGTGCAACGGCCCTGGCTGGTGCCACCTGCGCCAATGCCGCCGACATTACCCTTAAAATCAGCCATTACCTGCCACCCAGCCACGGCTTCCAAAAGGACTTTCTGGAACCCTGGGCCAAGCAGCTGGAAGAAAAAACCAATGGCAAGGTCGAGGTCAAAATTTATGACGCCACCTCGGCCTTTGGCAAAGTGGACCGCCAGGCCGACCAGGTGCGTGCCGGTGTGATTGACATGGCCGTGGGCCTGAATGGCATTCCGCGTGACCGTTACCCGGCCGCCTCGATTATCGAAATGCCGTTTTTGGTCAAATATGCCGATAGCGGCTCGGAAACGCTGTGGAACCTTTACAAGGAAGGCATGCTGGGCAGCGATTACAAGGATTTCAAGGTCCTGGCCCTGTTCACCCACGAAGGCGGATTGATCCATACGCTTGATAAACCCGTCCGGTCGCTAGAAGATTTGAAAGGCCTAAGGCTGCGCACGCCAAGCCCGGCAGTGTCGGCGATGCTCGAAGCCTACGGCGCATCGCCGGTTGGTTTGCCGCCCTCGGCCATTTATGAAAACCTGCAAAAGGGCAATATCGATGGCCTGGTCACAACCTGGGACCTGGTTAACGCGGTCAAGGCCAACGAGCTTTTGAAATATCATACCGATGCCGGGGCTTATGTGGCCGGGTTTTATTTCGTCATGAACAAAAAGAAATATGACTCCCTGCCAAAGGACGTTCAGCAGGCGATTGACGACATTTCGGGCGATAATCTGGTCGCGAAATTTGGCGGCTGGTGGGACAAATGGGAAGCCGCAGGCAAGGCTGATGCCATCAAACACGGTGATGAAATTATCGAAATTGACGATAAAACCCGTGAAAAATGGAAGGAAGCCGTCCAGCCGATGATCAAGGATTACCTGGAAGGCCTGAAATCCAAGGGTGTTAAAGACCCCGAAGCGATTTACAAACGCGCCCAGGAACTGGTCGCAAAATTTGATGCCCAATATCACCCGGACGGCAAATGACCCAATCGAGCGATATTCGTGATGAACCGCAGCTTCCTGCTGCGGTTCGCCGCCTTGACAGTATCATGACCCGCATTACCGATATTTTCGCCTTTGTCGGCATGGCCGCCCTGATGGGGGCGATTGCCGTGGTGGTGATTGATATTGTCTGGCGGCGCATTGGCGACCAATCCTTTATCGGGGCGGTTGATTTAACCCAGTTTTGTGTCATGGCGGCGGCCTCCTGGGCCATTCCCCACGCCTTTAGCACCGGGGCCCATGTGACGGTGGACCTGTTTGGCAAAAATCACTTTCGCACCTTTTTTAAAATCATTGATGCCCTGATTCCGCTGGCAGGCGCAGCCCTGATGGCGTTTTTATTTTATCTGTCATGGGGTCGGGCGATGGAACAGCTTTCCTATGGCGATGTCTCGCAAAACCTGGCCATTCCGATGATTTTATATTGGGTGTTCCTGCTCAGTGGCCTGGCCCTGTCCGGGTTGGTGTGTTTTGTGAAATTTCTGAAATTTATTGTGACGGGCGAGACGATCTGATGGCAACGGAATGGGCCGGACTAATTGGTTTTGTGGTCGCCCTGGTACTGGCATTGCTGCGGGTACCTGTTGCGGTCGCAATGGCGCTGGTGGGTATTGGTGGCACCCTGATGTTAATGGACTGGTCATCGGCCAGCTATGTGATGGCAAGCCTGCCGTTTGAGGCAATATTTCCCTATGGCCTGTCGGTGGTGCCGCTGTTTATTTTCATGGGGGTTTTTGCCTCTCATTCGGGGTTATCGGGCAATCTGTTTCGCGGCATTACCGCCTTTGCCGGGCATCGCCGGGGTGGGCTTGCGGCCTCCAGCGTCGGGGCCAGTGCCATTTTTGGCGCCATTTGCGGGTCATCGCTTGCGACCTGTGCCACAATGGGCCGGGTCGCCCTGCCGGAAATGCAAAAACGCGGTTATGCCAACAGCCTGGCCGGGGCATCAATTGCCGCTGGCGGCACGCTGGGCGTATTGATCCCGCCCTCGATCCTGCTGGTGATTTACGCCCTGATGACCGAACAATCCATTGGTGCCCTGTTTGCTGGCGCGATGATCCCGGGCATTCTGGCAACCCTGCTTTATATCACCTCAATCCGTTTGCAGGTCATGCGCAAGCCGGAACTTGCACCGGTCAGCAACTATACCCCGTGGTCGCAACGCTGGGGCGCACTTTTGCAAATGTGGGATGCGATTGTTTTGATCCTGCTGGTGATTGGCGGCATTTATGCCGGGCTGTTCTCCCCGACCGAGGCCGCCGCCGTGGGCGCAGGGGGCGCGTTATTATTCGCCTTTATCCGCAAAAAGCTGACCTGGACGGTCCTTCGCACCGGCATTCGCGAAACGGCAGGCATGACCGGCATGATCTTTATGATCCTGATCGGTGCGGCGGTTTTCAATTTCTTTATTGAAACCAGCGGGCTGACGCAAACACTTGTCAACTGGATTACCAGCCAGGGTTTTTCACCGCTCGCCGTTCTCATCTCGCTACTGATATTTTACGTGGTGCTGGGCTGCTTCATGGATAGCCTTTCGATGATTTTGCTCACCGTGGTCCCGGCCTTTAACGTTATTACCGGGGTGGGTTATGACCCGATCTGGTTTGGTGTGGTGCTGGTATCCGTCGTGGAAATTGGCCTGATCACCCCGCCAATTGGCATGAACCTGTTTATCATTCAGGGTGTTGCCCCGGAAATGAAAATCACTACCCTATCTCGCGGTATTCTGCCGTTTTTGGCGGCCGATTTTGTTCGCGTGATCCTGATGATCGCCATTCCCGGTTTGATCATGTGGTTGCCGCAAATGTTAGGACTTGGGGGCTCTTGAATGACCCGCTGCCCACTCTGGACCCCGGGTTTTCTTGTGTTAAATCCGGGGTTCGTTGAGGCTCGCGGGCAAAACCATCAGGTAAAAACACCTAACACATTGATTCAATCGCAATAACGCATTCCCAAACCAACCATACCGATATATAGGATTATACAATCCTATAATGGAAATTCGGATCGTGGTCATGGATGAGCAGAAGATTGTCATTAACTGCCCGGTTTGCGGTGAACCCACCAGAATACCTCTCAGGGATACGATCCTGAAAATCATTTGCCCGTCATGCAAAAGCGATTTTCACTATTCTGCCCGTACCGGTTTTATGGATCCCGTAACAGAAACGGGCGAGACACCGGACGATAAAAAAACCGAAGAACCTGTCGCGCCAAAGGCCAAAACCTATCAGCCAAGACACGAAAACAAGGTAACCGATCTCATATTGCCGGGCGCGCTGTGGCTTGTCGTTGTGGCAAACGGATGGCTGATCACGCAATTTGGCACAGATACGTTTCTGGATACCAGTATTCGCATCATCGCCTTTATTGCAGTCATTGTGAGCGGTAATTTCCTGCTCAGCCGAAACGAAAACATCGGCTGGGCAACAGTGATGGTCGGCCTCATGCTGGCCACCAAATGGCTTAGCAACTGGCTTTTTGTTGAGCAAATCTTGGCAGCCTTTGCCATCTTGCTGGCGTTTTATGGGCTTTTGCGGCTCATCACCGGTCGCGACAAGGATGCCTCGCGGGTCAGCGGATTTTTCAAGGTCTCTTGCGTGGTTGCCGTTCCGCTTTTATCGATAGCAACCCTTGTTTATTCTGACATCTGGGACGCAAAGATCTTTCGTAAAAACCTTACGGCCATGGTCTCGAATGTTGTTTCAGACACAGAAGGCGCATCTTGCGCACCAAAGGCCCTTCCCGCCTTGATGCAGCGTTTGGGTCTGTTGCAAAAGAAACCCCCGAAAGTCGATTTACCCAAATATCTTACATTCAACCTATCCGACAAAAAGATTGCCCACGCCCGCGAAGCCGAAAAAATCCTTTATGACGATAAAAAGACAATGGCCGAAAACTTACTGCGATATGCGGCCCATGCCTTTAAAGAACAGGATTTCGAACTGGGCTTGCAATATATGGGATTAGCCCGCAAGGAAACCCGCGATCTGCCGGGCAGCTATTATTTCTATTACGCCTATATGGTGCAAAAACTTTCCCATTCGGAACGATATTCAACGTCAACCGAACTGTTTGCGCGATACACCAAAGATTATGCCAATACCTATCTTGCCCTGTCGGGAGACTGCGCTGTCTTTAAGAACGAGGCCCGGATTCTCGCGCAGGGGAGCGAATTATGAAATTTGCATCAATCCGGTTTGTATTTTTAATCATTGCCCTGATTTTATCGCTCCATCCCCCCGCCTTTGCCGATGATGAGGACATCGCCCGCATTGACAAAGTGGAATCCGACGTCATTACCTTTAAAGATGTGCAGGTTCGTTTCCCCGCGCCGATGTTAGACGGATGGGAAGCAACAGGGGAAGGAACGGCCTGGGTCGATATTCGGGCAAAGCTGCTGATTTATACCCTATGGGGGGAGCCTGTTGTTTATTGCACGGCAAACTGGACTTTTAAAAAAGCCCAAACCAACAACAGTTTTGTCTCGACCATAAAAGGTGTCGGCACCTATGTGCCTGATGACATTGCCGAGAAGATTGATCTTTACAGCGTCGACCTGAAATTTTCCCCGAGCCTTTTTGAGAATGTATGGGTCGAATGTGATCCCGGTATTTTTGGGGCCTCAGGCAACCCGAACGTTAGCTTTAATATCCCTGGCAGCCCAAACTGGGATGATCTTTTCCAAAGTAACGGATTTGAGCTCTCAGACGCCATAAAACGCGCAAAATCCTATTATCGCGACCTGCTAAAAACCGGCAAAGTCCAAACTAACGCACTGCATGAAGTGCAAAAGGCGCACATTAATCTGTATGCGGTTGGAGAATGGCTTGCGAAGCGCGACCAGAAAATAGCGCAGGACAAACTCGACCAGGCCCGTACGCGCCAAAACGACATTCCTGACGACCCGGAAAAAGAAATTAGCGAAGCCGACATCCAAAACCTGTTTGAGACCACGTTTCGGGCACAACGCCTTGAACACATAAAGGACCGTTTTCCAACCGATATACCGGAAAATGAGGATTTGCTTGTGCGTGAGAAAAGTTTAAGCCAACAAATCGCAAGCTGCCCGTCTTTTCATCAACCCGATGGGTTCGAAGACGCCCCCGACGCCCTTGTAGCCTATCGTGCCTGTCTGCCCTCACCGCTTGATGAACTTGTTGATTTTTCGGTTGGCGAAGGAAATGACTATCGCTGTGGATACAAGGATAAGCATGGCAAGGTTGTGCTGGAGGCGGAATATACAAACTGTAGCTCAAGCCTGAACGGGATTGGCCTTGTTAAAAAAATTGTTGGCACGCGGGAAATAAGCCTTCCAATATTCGGCCTATGCAGCGGGCGTTGTTCAAGCGGCACCGTCTCACACACGACACACACTGAAAATATCACAAAATGGACGATCATTAATTCGCGCGGCCAGACCCTGGCACAGGAAGGCAATGCCGCAGACTTCTTTGGCTTTGAACCCTACCGTTTCAGGTTCTATGACGGTTATCTGGTTCTGACCCGAAAAGAAAATGATGTGGAACAGGACTTTGTTTACGATACCCGGATGAAACTAAAAATGTCCTTGCCCGAGAACTGGCACTATCAGGGTTATTCGGAAGGGTTATTCGTGCTTCAATCCAATGCCGACCGAAATGATGGTGGCGAGTATTTGTTTGGGTATTACGGTTTTGACGGGCAATTTGCCTTTGATCCCATAGAGGCGAAAGACGCCGATCCGTTTGAAAAGGGACTTGCCCGGATCGAATTTTCAGATGGTGAAGTACTGTACTTTGAAAAAAATGGACGTTACGTGAGATAAACACGAAAACAAAAAGCCAGAGGCGCGCATATACACGCACCTCTGGAACCACAATGAATGGTTTTATTCCGCCGCATCAACCTTCAAAACACCCCGGCGGATCTGGTCTTCCTCGATGCTTTCAAACAGGGCGCGGAAATTGCCTTCGCCAAAGCCTTCGTCGCCTTTGCGCTGGATGAACTCAAAAAAGATCGGCCCGATCACGGTTTTTGAGAATATTTGCAGCAAAATTTTCGTTGTGCCGCCATCAATCACGCCTTCGCCATCAATCAGGATGCCGTGTTTTTTCATGCGCTCAATTGGCTCGTCATGGCCGTTTACACGGTCATAAGACTGTTCGTAATAGACATCAGGCGGGCCGGGCATGAATTTAAGGTCATTGGCGGCCAGTTTGTCGGTTGCTTCGTAAATGCCATCGGTGCCAACGGCAATATGCTGGATACCCTCGCCTTTGTATTTTTTAAGGTATTCCTCGATCTGGCTATTATCATCCGTCGATTCATTGAGCGGAATGCGGATTTTGCCACAGGGCGAGGTAATGGCGCGGCTGACAAGGCCGGTCATTTTCCCGGCAATGTCAAAAAAGTGGATCTGTTTGAAATTGAACAGATTGCGATAAAAATCCCACCATTTATCCATATTGCCGCGATAAACATTGTGGGTCAGATGATCCAGGTAATAAAAACCAACCCCTTCGGGTTTCGGGTCGCGTTCACCGATCCAGTCAAATTCGGCATCATAGGCCGAACCGGTTTTGCCATATTGATCGATAAAATAAATCAGCGACCCGCCAATGCCGACAATGGCCGGAACATCCAGGGTTTTGTCATCGCCTTCATAAGGTTCCGCCCCATTGGCAACCGCATGATCAAAGGCATGTTTGGCATCGACCACGCGCCAGGCCATTGCCGGGGCGCATGGACCATGCTTTTCCACAAACTTCATGCCGTGTGATGCGGGCTCGGCATTAACGATGTAGTTAATGTCCCCCTGCCGCCAGACAGTGATGTTTTTGCTTTTGTGTTTGGCAACCGGCACATAGCCCATGCGGTCAAACAGCACCGCGAGTTTTTCCGGGTCGTCATGGGAAAATTCAACAAATTCAAAACCATCGGTACCAGCGGGGTTTTCGTCACTGATGGTGGCGCGGGGGGCATCATGCGGGAACGGACCCATAGGAAGTCTCCTGATTTTGTATTTGTCTAATTATCAACTGCCCATGATTTTGCGCCCAAACCCGTACAATGTGCTTGCATTCTTGGGTTGTTTTGCCAAAATTTTGCATGAAAACCGCACCTATTCACAAAATGGCGCACAAATGACGCATCTTGATAAAATGGACCTGAAACTGCTGGCCGAACTGCAAAAGGATGGCAGGCTGACCAATAATGAGCTTTCGGAGCGCATTGCCCTTTCCCCGTCGCAATGTTCACGACGGCGCACCCGGCTGGAGGCCGAGGGTTATATTTCCGGTTATCACGCCGCGATTGACCGGCAAAAACTGGGGCTGGGTCTGATGGTGGTGATTTCGGTAACGCTGGCAACGCATAACCGCGACAATGCCAAACGGTTTGGCGAATTGTTGGCGGATTTACCGGAGGTTCTGGAGGCCTATGCCCTGACCGGGGAAATGGATTACCATTTAAAAGTCGTCACCCGCGATTTGAACGACCTTTCGCGTTTTGTAAATGACGTGCTGCTGCCCCACGATTCCGTCCAGCATGTAAAAACATCGATTGTGTTAAACGTGCTGAAGGAATAGAATGACATAAAAATTTCCGAAAAATCCTTTTAAAATGCGCGGAAAACAGACATGATAGATAACATAGAAATAAAAATAAATAACAACTCCGGAACCAAAATATTAAAATTTATAACAAGTTCCATTACAGTTTTTGTAGGTCCGAATAACTCCGGAAAGAGCACCATTCTAAGAGAAATTCAAAAATTTTGCACATCCGGCCAACACAATCAAAATAATATTTTAATAAATAAAATTTCGTTTAAACACCCAACAACCGCGGACGTATCGCAGAACAAAAAGATGATGTTGGCAACACCAACCAAAGACCATAACATTCAACCCGATCATTCTCTCATAAAAGTACCAGGTTCAACAACATCTCTCCATAACAATATAATTGATCAACTTCTTACAAACCCTAATAAATATACCAATAATTTTTGTCAATTTTTTCTTTCCAATCACACGCTTATATTAAACAGCAAAAATCGCACAGAACTGACCTCTCCTAAGTCAGTTGGAGATTTAAAAGCAGCCCCCACATCACGAATTGGGACTCTCTTCTCCAACGATTCCAAACGTGAGCAAATACGAAAGATAGTATATGAAGCTTTCGGAAAATACCTTGTAATCGATCCAACCCACTTGGGAGAACTGAGTTTTCGCCTCTCAGATAGAGCCCCCAACAAAATTGAACAAGAACGAGGTATTACAAGTGAGGCAGTTGATTTCCACAAAAGGGCAACACCAATAGAACATGCAAGCGATGGTGTACAAGCTTTTACGGGAATACTTACTGAAATAATCGCTGGGGAGCCACAGGTCTTATCGATTGACGAACCAGAAGCATTTTTACACCCCTCCCTATCCTATAAATTAGGCAGGGAAATTGCCAAAACATCTGCTGACACAAAAAAACGCATATTTATATCAACACACAGTTCCGATTTCGTAATGGGTTGCATTCAATCAGGAGTGCCTGTTAATATTATAAGATTAACTTATCAAAATAATTCCTCGACGGCAAGAATACTTCCGAATGACAAAATTTTAAATCTAATGCGGAATCCTCTCCTCAGATCCACACGTGTCTTACAAGGATTATTTTACGAAAATGTAGTCGTAACCGAGGCGGACTCTGATAGAGCATTTTATCAAGAAATAAATGAAAGATTACTTATGGAAAATGATCCCAGGGGTATATCGAATTGCCTTTTTATAAACGCACAAAACAAACAAACAGTGCCAACGATAATAGAACCCCTTAGAAATCTCGGGATTTCCGCTGCTGGTATCGTTGATATTGATATATTAAAGGACGGCGGTTCCACCTGGTCACAACACCTACGAAGCATAAACCTCCCAGAACCATTGCATCAAGCATATGCAGATATTCGCAAAAAAATTAAAAATTATTTTGTGGAAAATAATCTAGACATGAAGCGAAATGGTGGCATTTCTCTTCTTGATTCCGCTCCCCAAAAAGCCTCCGAAGAGTTATTCGACGCCCTAGATTCGTACGGACTTTTTACAATTCGTCTTGGTGAATTAGAATCTTGGCTCAAAAACCTATGTGCGAGCGGACATGGCCCCTCTTGGTTAATAGATGTATTTGAAAAAATGGGCGAAGATCCTCAATCAAACAAATATGTTAAACCTAGTTCAGGAGACGTATGGGACTTCATGGGACAGTTACAAAAATGGTTTGACAATCCAAATCGGAAAGGCATACCTACACCGAAAGACAGTTGAACCGCGACTAATATTATCGTCATTATTTCTCAAATTAATAGGGTGGTTATTTTAACTCAGTCAGCATAATTCTACGATCCTGGCGCGCCGACATTGCGACGGCATGGATGACCTTTTCAAATTCAAAGGCATCGTTGAAATTGGGATAGGCATCCTCGCCTTTGGCAAGGGCAGACAGGAAGGTGGCGCATTCGATGACCTTCAGGTCATTAAAGCCAAGCTGATGGCCCGCCGCCGGGCAGAAATTACCATAAGGCGCGTGATGCGGGCTGGTAAGGATGGTTTTAAAGCCCTGTTCGGCCGGATTGCCGGAATTTTGGTAAAGCTGCAATTCGTTCATGCGTTCCTGGTCATAGCAGATCATGCCTTCGGTTCCGTGCACTTCCCAGGCCAGGCGGCTTTTACGGCCCCAGGCGGAACGCGATGTTGAAATACTGCCCTGCACGCCGGACGCAAAACGGACAAGCGCAGTCGCCGTATCCTCATTTTCCACTGCGGCACTGCCGGTGCCATCGGAAAGCGGGCGGGTCTGATGCACGGTTTGCATATCGCCAACCAGATTATCAATCGGGCCAAGCAGGCCATAGGCCATGGAAACCAGATGGCAGCCCATATCACCCAGTGCGCCCAGCCCGGCATCGGCAAGGGTGCTGCGCCAGGTCCAGGCAAGGTTGGGATCAGCCTGGTAATCTTCGTCCACCCAGCCCCGGAAATGAACAACCCGGCCAATCGCACCGGATTTGATGAGGCGGCAGGCATGGGTAAAGGCCGGGTTATGGATATAATTATACCCGACCATGGTTTTTACCCCGGCCTTTGCCGCGGCATCGCGCATTGCGCGCGCCTGATCCAGCGTCAGGGCCAGCGGTTTTTCGCAATAAACATGCTTGCCCGCCGCAATGGCCGCCAGCGCCATTTCATGATGCAGCATATTGGGCGTGGTGATGGAAATGATATCAATCGCCGGGTCATTCAACAGGTCGCGCCAGTTATCGGTCGCACGGGCAAAACCGAACTGGTCGGCAAATTTTTCGGCCTTGTCAAAGGGTTGCTCGCATAGCAGTTCCAGCCGCACATCGGGCACATCACCCATTACCGCCTTTGCCGAGCGATATGCCAGCGCATGCGCCTTGCCCATAAAACCGGTCCCGATCAGGCCAATTCCAATGCTGCTCATTTTCCTAGACTCCTCACCCGAATGAAAATAGAATTTTTGTTCTATAATCTGGATGACCATGGAACATGTCGTCCGTCAAGATAAAAACAAAAAAGGCCCTGCATGAGCGATCAAACCGCCCCCGTCTCTTTGGAAGAATTCAACCATCGCCTGCTGGAAATTTCCGAATCCATGCCCAAACGGCTGCGACAATGCGCGGATTATGTGGCGCAAAATACCGACCGTATTGCCGTTTCAACCGTGGCGGAGCTTTCGGCCGCAGCCGGGGTGCAACCCTCGGCTTTCATGCGGTTTTGCCAGTTGATGGGCTTTTCCGGCTTTAGCGAAATGCAAAAAATGTTTCGCGAAACCTACGCCCTGAAATGGCCCGATTACGCAACACGGCTTGAGAATTTAAAGGCATCGGGGGCGGACAGCCCCAGCGCCCTTCTGGCCGAATTCGTTGAGGCCGGGCGCATATCGCTGGAAAATATGGCCGCGTCAATTGACCCGGAAACGCTGGAACATGCGGTGGACCTTTTGGCCCATGCGCCGATGATCCATGTTATCGGCCTGAGGCGGGCCTTTCCGGTGGCATCCTATTTATCTTATGCGCTGGAAAAAATGGATATTCCCGCCGTTTTCCATGACGGGGTCGGCAAGCTGAACCACCGTCACGCCATTCGCAAAGACGACGTTTTGATCGCCATTACCTTTGCCCCCTATTCGCAGGAAACGGTGGAACTGGCGCAATATGCCCGCGGACTCGGCAATGAAGTGGTGGCGATTACCGATACACTGACCAGCCCGTTGCAAAAATTACGCGCCACTATCCTGCATGTTACCGAGGTGGATGTGGGAGCCTTTCGCGCCCTATCAGCCACGCTTTCGCTGGCAATTACCCTTGCGGTTGCGATTGGGGCCCGACGGGATGAAACAACAAAATAGAAAATTTTGTTGCATTTCATTTTTTATGGAATAAAAATTCCACGCACAAAAGAAAGGGAGAGTTTACGGCTTTCCCTTTTTGCCAAGCGGTCCGCCGCCATAAGAAACCGTAGCGCAAAGTGCCGGGACAACGGCACGGAATGACGAAGATTAAGGAACCATCACACCGATCCTACAGCGGTGTTCCGAGAAAAAGCCGAATAGGGAGGCTTAGACCAAGATGAAGATGAAAAAGACACTAACCGCCATTGCCACCGCAACGCTGGCATTTGCCGGGCTGGCAACCGCATCCACATCCGCCCAGGCGGAAGGCGAAAATTTTGTTTTAATCAGCCATGCGCCGGATTCCGATAGCTGGTGGAACGTGATCAAGAACGCCATCAAGGTTGCGGGCGACCAGATGGATGTGAATGTTGAATATCGCAACCCGCCGACCGGCGATTTGGCCGATATGGCACGCATCGTCCAGCAAACCGCCGCTTCCAACCCCGATGGCATCATTGTGACCATCGCCGATTTCAACGTGCTGAAAGGCCCGGTCGAAGACGCCATCGCCAAGGGCATTCCGGTCATCACCATCAATTCCGGCACGGTTGAACAGTCCCACGAGCTGGGCGCGTTGATGCATGTTGGTCAGCCGGAATATGATGCCGGTTTTGGCGCTGGCAAGCGCATGGCGGCCAAGGGTGTTAAATCCTTCCTGTGTGTGAACCACTACATCACCAACCCGGCATCGGTTGAACGCTGCCGTGGCTTTGCCGAAGCCATTGGCACCGATCTGGGCGACCAGATGATTGATACCGGCCTGGACCCGTCGGAAGTGAAAAACAAGGTTTCGGCCTATCTGAATGCCCATCAGGATGTTGGCGCGATTTTGGCCCTGGGTCCGAACTCTGCCGAGCCGACCCTGGATGCCCTGCGCGAACTGGGCATGAATGGCGCCATTCCGTTTGGCACCTTTGACCTGTCGGCCAAGATTGCCGATGGCATCAAAAAGGGCGATATCGACTTTGCCATTGACCAGCAACCTTACCTGCAGGGCTACCTGCCGGTCGTGATCCTGACCAATTATGTCCGCTATGGCGTTCTGCCGTCAGGCGACATCAATTCGGGCCCGGGTTTCATCACCAAGGACAATATCGGCCTGGTCGAGAAATATGCGGGCGAATACCGCTAATTTCTGAACCTTCTTCCTCCCGTCAGGGGGCCTGCCTTGTGCCGCCCCCTGGCAACTCTCCGTTCCCCAAAATACAAGAGTAATGCCATGACGGACGAGCGATTAAAGCAAGTCTCAAGCCTTCGTCGTGCCATGATCCGGCCCGAACTGGGCGCGATTTGCGGCGCAATTCTGGTTTTTGTTTTCTTTTTGATGATTGCGGGCGATAGCGGCATGTTCGCGCCCGAAGGCATAAAGAACTGGACCGTCGTTTCGGCACAATTCGCGATTATCGCCGTGGGTGCCTGTCTGTTGATGATTGCCGGTGAATTTGACCTTTCGGTTGGCTCCATGATTGGTTTTTCCGGCGTTGTGATTGCCATTCTATCGGTACATATGGGTTGGCCGGTATGGGCCGCCATCATTGCTGCATTCGTTATCGCAATGGCGATTGGCGCACTGAACGGCTTTTTGGTGATCAAAACCGGACTGCCCAGTTTTATTGTGACCCTGGCGTTTTTGTATATTTTGCGCGGTCTGACCATTTGGCTGTCCATCACCACCACCCGCCAGACCATTATCGGCGGTGTCAAAGAAGCCGCCAAGGGCGACCCGCTGGCCTTTTTGTTTGGCGGCGTGATTTTCAAGGACCTGTTTCAGTGGTTTGGCGAAATGGGTTGGGTCGGGACCTTTACGCGCGGCACCCGTGCCGGTCAGCCGATTGTTGAAGGCATTCCAATGCTGGTGGTCTGGGCGATTGTGCTGGTAATTTTCGGCCACTTCCTGTTGACCCGCACCCGTTTTGGCAACTGGATTTTCGCATCCGGCGGCGATGCCAAGGCCGCCCGTTATGTGGGCGTGCCGGTGGACCGGGTGAAAATTCTGATGTTTATGTTTACCGCCTTTTGCGCCACCGTCTTTGCCACCTGCCAGGTGATGGAGTTTGGCTCGGCCGCGGCAGACCGTGGTTTGCTCAAGGAATTTGAAGCCATCATTTGTGTGGTGATTGGCGGGGCGCTTCTGACCGGCGGGTATGGCTCGGTTATTGGGGCGGCCCTGGGGGCTTTGATCTTTGGTGTTGTGCAGCAGGGGCTGTTTTTTGCCGGGGCCGAAAGTTCGCTGTTCCGTGTGTTCCTGGGTACGATCCTGATCCTGGCCGTGATCATGAATACCTATATCCGCCGCATGATTACAGGAGAACGGTAATGTCTAGCCCCTTGATCGAGATGGACAATATCGAAAAACATTTTGGCCCGGTGATTGCGCTGGGGGGTGTATCCTTCGATGTTTATGCCGGTGAATGCCATTGCCTTTTGGGCGATAATGGCGCGGGTAAATCGACCTTTATTAAAACCATGTCGGGTGTGCACAAGCCCACCGGCGGGGTGATCCGGGTGAACGGTCAGGACACGGTTTTTAACAATCCGCGTGATGCCATGAATGCCGGGATTGCCACGGTGTATCAGGACCTGGCGATGATCCCGCTCATGTCGGTTACCCGCAATTTCTGGATGGGGCGCGAACCGCGCAAGGGATTTGGCCCGTTTAAATGGATCGATTTTAAAACCGCCCACCGCATTACCTTTGAAGAAATGGACCGCATGGGCATTAACCTGCGCGAGGCCGACCAGGCGGTTGGCACCCTTTCGGGGGGCGAACGCCAAAGTGTTGCTATTGCCCGTGCGGTGCATTTCGGCGCCAAGGTCCTGATTTTGGACGAACCGACATCCGCCCTTGGCGTGCGGCAAACATCAAACGTTCTGGCAACCATTGACCGGGTGCGCAAGGCCGGGATTGGCGTGGTATTCATTACCCATAATGTGCGCCATGCCATGGCCGTGGGCGACCGTTTCACGGTACTGAACCGCGGGCAAACACACGGCACGGCCCTGCGCGGCGAAATTGAACCCGAAGAATTGCAGGACCTGATGGCGGGCGGGCAGGAGCTTGCCGAACTTGAAGGTTCGCTGGGAGGGACCATTTGATGACGCTTGATGTCATTACCATTGGCCGGTCATCGGTTGACCTGTATGGCGCCCAGATTGGCGGCCGCCTGGAGGATATGGCATCCTTCAACAAATATATTGGCGGATCCCCCACCAATATGGCGTGCGGTACCGCCAGGCTGGGCCTGAAATCGGCCCTGATCACGCGGGTCGGCGACGAACATATGGGCCGTTTCATTCGCGAACAGCTGATTGCCGAAGGGGTAGACGTGCGCGGGGTCATTACCGACCCCGAACGCCTGACCGCGCTTGTTTTGCTGGGCATTCGCGACCAGGAACAGTTTCCGCTGATTTTTTACCGCGAAAACTGTGCCGATATGGCGCTGTGCGAAGATGATATCGACCCCGATTTCATCGCGCAAAGCCGCTGTGTTACTGTGACGGGCACGCATCTTTCACATCCGCGCACCCGGGCTGCCGTTTTAAAGGCCCTGAAACTGGCACGGGAAAACGGAGCGAAAACCGCGCTGGACATTGATTACCGCCCCAATCTGTGGGGCCTTTCCGGGCATGGCGACGGCGAAAACCGTTTTATCGCGTCGGAAAAGGTGACGGCGGAATTGCAGGCTACCCTGCATTTATTTGACCTGATTGTTGGCACCGAGGAAGAATTTCATATTGCCGGGGGGACCACCGATACCCTAGCCGCCCTGCGCAATGTACGCGCCATTTCGTCGGCCACCCTGGTATGCAAACGCGGGCCAATGGGGGCATCGGCCTTTGACGGGGCGATTGGCAGCAGCCTGGATGACGGCATTTCAGGCCCTGGCTTCCCGGTAGAGGTTTTTAATGTACTGGGCGCTGGCGACGGGTTTATGTCCGGCCTGCTTAAAGGCTGGCTGAGTGGCGAGGACTGGCAAACCAGCCTTAAATATGCCAATGCCTGCGGGGCCTTTGCGGTTTCGCGGCATGGCTGCACCCCGGCCTATCCCAGTTGGGAAGAATTACAGTTTTTCTTTAATCGCGGCATGAAAACCCCGGCGCTCCGCCATGATGCGGAACTGGAACAGGTGCATTGGGCCACAAACCGCACCGGCGACTGGCCGGAAATGCGCGTTTTCGCCTTTGACCACCGCATGCAGCTGGAAGATTTGGCCGATGAACTGGGCGTATCGCATGACAAAATTGGCCCATTTAAAAAGCTGTGCCTAAATGCGGTGGAAAATGTCGCCGATGGCAAGCCGGGATATGGCCTGTTATGTGATGGACGATTGGGCCGCGATGCCCTGTATGCGGCAGCAGGCAAAGGTCTTTGGATTGGCCGCCCGGTGGAAAAACCCGGTTCGCGCCCGCTTGAACTTGAAATCGGCCCGGATTTGGGCAGCAAGCTGGCCGAATGGCCGGTGGAAAACGTGATCAAGGTTCTGTGTTTTTATCATCCCGATGATGACGACGCGATGAAGGCCCGGCAGGAAGAAACCATCCTGCGGTTATTTGATGCCGGGCGGGCCAATCGGCTTGAATTTTTGCTCGAGATCATTCCCTCAAAGGTTGCGTCATGCGATGATGAAACCACGGCAAAAATCATTCAGCGGTTTTATGACATTGGCGTTTACCCCGACTGGTGGAAACTCGAACCAATGAAAAGCGATGCCGCTTGGCGCCATGCCTGCGACACGATTGCACAGAATGATCCCTATTGCCGAGGTGTGGTGGTTTTGGGCCTTGAGGCCCCCAGCGAAGAACTGGCCGCCAGCTTTGCCGCCGCCGCCCGCCACAAACTGGTGCGCGGGTTTGCCGTGGGCCGCACGATTTTTGCCGCAACAGCCCGTGAATGGCTGACCGGCGAGATTGACGATCAAACTGCCATTGCACAAATGGCAGACAAATACCGTGCCCTGTGCCTTTCGTGGGATCAGGCACGTAAAAATAGTGGAGGAACGGCGTGAACACCATTCGTTTGACTGCCGCCCAGGCAATGGTGCGGTATTTAAGTGTACAATATAACGCCGATAACGTGCCGTTTTTTGGCGGATGCTGGGCCATTTTTGGCCACGGCAATGTGGCGGGCATTGGCGAGGCCCTTCACGGCATTGGCGACGCATTACCCACCTGGCGTGCGCATAATGAACAGGGCATGGCGCATGCCGCCATTGCCTATGCCAAGGCATCAAATCGCAAACGCGCCATGGCGGTTACAACCTCCATCGGACCGGGTGCCACCAATATGGTAACGGCAGCAGCCCTGGCCCATGTCAACCGCCTGCCGGTTTTGCTGATCCCCGGCGATGTCTTTGCCAACCGCGCCCCGGACCCGGTTTTGCAACAGATCGAGGATTTTGGTGACGCAACCATCAGCGTCAATGACTGCTTTAAGCCGGTCAGCCGTTATTTTGACCGCATTTCGCGGCCCGAACATTTGTTAACCGCCCTACCGCGTGCGATGGCAACTCTGACCGACCCGGCCGATTGCGGTCCCGTCACCCTGGCCTTTTGTCAGGATGTGCAGGCCGAAGCCTATGACTGGCCGGAAAGCTTTTTTGCCCCGAAAATCTGGAAGCCGCGCCGCCCGCGCCCTGATCAGGACGAACTGGCCGCGGCGGTTGGGGCCATCAAACAGGCGAAAAACCCGGTGATTATCGCCGGGGGTGGTGTGCATTACGCCGATGCCTGCGCAACCCTGCGCGATTTTGCCCACAAGCATGGCATTGGGGTGGGCGAAACCCAGGCGGGCAAATCGGCCCTGCCGTGGGATGATGCGCTAAACCTCGGCTCCATTGGTGTGACCGGGGCCAGCAGTGCCAATGCCGTTGCCGAAAATGCCGATTTGATCATTGCCATTGGCACCCGCCTGCAGGATTTCACCACCGGCAGTTGGGCCCTGTTTAAACACCCCAACCGGCGCATTTTGGGCCTTAACATTGCCGCCTTTGATGGCAGCAAGCACAATGCCCTGCCCCTGATTGGTGATGCCAAGGTGGTGTTGCAGGAACTTTCCGAAGCCCTGGGGGATCATCGCTTTGAACAGCCTGATCCTGCCCTGAAACGCGACTGGATCGCCGCGGTTGATGCCGCCACCGCGACCCCGACCGGCAATACCCTGCCAACCGACGCCCGGGTGATTGGCGCGGTGCAACGCAGCCTGGATGAAGACGGTATTGTGGTTTGTGCCGCAGGCGGCCTGCCCGGCGAGCTTCATAAACTTTGGAAAACCGCCAAACCCAATGGCTACCATGTTGAATATGGTTATAGCTGCATGGGCTATGAGATTGCCGGGGGCCTGGGAGTGAAAATGGCCCGGCCCGACCAAGAGGTCGTCGTCATGGTGGGCGACGGGTCCTACATGATGATGAATTCCGAACTGGCAACCAGCGTGATGCTGGGTCACAAAATCATCACTGTTATTTTGGATAATCGTGGTTTTGGCTGCATCAACCGGCTGCAAATGGCAACAGGGGGTGAAAGTTTTAACAACCTGCTTGATACCGCCCGCCATGTTGAACCAGCCGCAATTGATTTTACCGCCCATGCCGCATCAATGGGGGCGATTGCCGAAAAGGTATCGTCGATTGGCGAACTGGAAGAGGCCATGACCCGTGCGCGTGCAGCAACCAAATCCTATGCCATCGTGATTGATACCGACCCCCTGCCCTCGACCGAGGCCGGTGGGCACTGGTGGGACGTTGCAATACCCGAAGTGTCGGTTCGTCCCAGTGTGAATGAAGCCCGCGAAAATTATCAAAATGCGCTGAAAAACCAGCGCCCCGGAGATTAAGCCACCATGATTCTATACGGCACCAACCCGATTGCATGGTCCAATGATGACGACCAGACCCTTGGCGCGGATATTTCGCTTGAAACCTGCCTGAGCCAGGCAGGCGAAATCGGCTTTGACGGCATTGAAAAAGGCCATAAAATGCCGACCGACCCCGCCAAACTGAAAGCTGCGCTGGAGCCAAACGGCCTTAAATTTGTTTCGGGCTGGCATTCGCTTAATCTGCTGGCCCATTCGGTCGAAGACGAGAAAAAAGCCATCCAGCCACATCTGGACCTGCTCAAAGCGATGGGCTGCAAGGTGTGCATTGTGTGCGAAACATCCAATGCCATTCATGGCAATGACAATGTCGCCCTGGCCGACAGCCCGGTTTTACCGGCGGATCTTTGGGCGAAATTTGGTGCCGATGTTGAAGCCATCGCCCAATATTGCACCGATCAGGGCATTACGCTGGTGTACCATCACCATATGGGTACCGTCGTTGAAAGTGCCGAAGAAATTGACGCCCTGATGGCGCATACCGGCCCGGCAACGCATTTGCTGCTTGATACAGGCCACGCCCTGTTTGGCGGTGCCAACCCCGAAGAAGTTGCGCGCAAATATATGGACCGGGTTGGTCATATTCACTGCAAAAACGTGCGTCCTGCCGTTCGGGCGCAGGTTGAGGGAGAAAAGCTGAGCTTTCTGGAAGGGGTGCGGCGCGGTGTGTTTACCGTTCCGGGTGATAGCGAAGGCGAAGTTGCCTTTGAACCGGTTTTGAAAATTGCCGCCGAACATGGTTATAGCGGCTGGCTGGTAATTGAAGCCGAACAGGACCCCGCCGTTCGCAACCCGCTTGAATATCAAACCCTTGGCCTGAAATCGCTCCGCGCGATGGCCAAAGCCACCGGACTGGACAAAGGAGACGCCTGATGGCCGACCTTCTACGCAAACCCAACGGAACGCATGGCAAAGTCCATGACATTACCGCCCAATCGGCCAATTGGGGGTATGTCGGATTTGGGCTTTATCACCTGGAACCCGGCGAAACCGCATCCGAGCCGACGGGCGACCGCGAAGTAATTCTGGTGCTGGTTGAAGGCAAGGCCGAGATTTCGGTTGATGACCAGAATTTTGGCGAGCTGGGCGAGCGCATGAATGTGTTTGAGCGCAAATCCCCCCATTGCGTTTATACCCCCAATGATACCACCTGGAGCGCAAAAGCGACCACCAAATGCACCCTTGCGGTCTGCACTGCACCGGGCAAGGGCAATTACCCGGCCCGCGTAATCAAGGATGTGCAAATGGTGGAACGCGGCAAAGGGGCCAATACCCGCTACATCCATCCGATTGCGATGGAGGAATCCGACATTGCCGACAGCCTACTGGTGACAGAGGTTTTCACCCCGCAGGGCAACTGGTCGTCCTATCCGCCGCACCGCCATGACGAGGACAATTACCCCGAGATGACCTATCTTGAGGAAACCTATTATCACCGTTTGAACCCGGAACAGGGGTTTGGTTTTCAGCGCGTTTTTACCGAAGATGGCGAGCTGGATGAAACCATGGCGGTGAATAGTGGCGATGTGGTGCTGGTGCCCAAGGGCCATCATCCCTGCGGATCGCCCTATGGCTACGAGATGTATTACCTTAATGTCATGGCGGGACCAATGCGCAAATGGCGTTTCCAGAACCACCCGGACCATGACTGGATTTTTCAGCGCGACAGCAAATAACCTGGCGCCGATGCCCGAAACCAAAGGATTTTACCCATGACCGAGATTGCCCATTACATCAATGGCGCACATGTTGCCGGCACCTCGGGCCGGTCGCAGGATGTTTTTAACCCCGCCACGGGCGAAGCGGAAAAAACCGTCGCCCTGGCATCGACCGCCGAAATTGACCAGGCCGTTGCCGTTGCCAAGGAAGCCTGGCGCGACTGGTCCAAAACCCCGCCGCTGCGCCGTGCCCGTATTCTGGACCGGTTTAAAATGATCCTGTGGGATCGCGCCGACCAGATGGCGCAGGCCATTAGCGCCGAACATGGCAAAACCCACGACGATGCCCTGGGTGAAGTCACCCGTGGACTTGAAGTGGTCGAATTTGCCACCGGTGCCCCACACCTTTTGAAGGGTGAATTTACCGAAAATGTCGGCACCGGTGTGGACAGCCATTCGGTGCGCCAATCGCTGGGTGTGGTAGCCGGGATTACGCCGTTCAACTTCCCGGCAATGGTGCCGATGTGGATGTTCCCCGTTGCGCTGGCCTGTGGCAATACCTTCATCCTTAAACCCTCCGAACGCGACCCGTCGGCATCACTTTTGATGGCGGAATGGCTGACCGAGGCAGGGTTGCCGGAAGGTGTTTTCAACGTGGTACAGGGTGACAAGGAAGCGGTTGACGCGCTGTTGAACAACCCGGATGTCAAGGCCATCAGCTTTGTCGGCTCCACCCCGATTGCCAAATATATTTACACCACCGGCACGGCAAACGGTAAACGGGTGCAGGCCCTGGGCGGGGCGAAAAACCACATGGTCATCATGCCCGATGCCGACCTTGATATGGCCGTCAACGCCCTGATGGGGGCAGCATTTGGCTCGGCGGGTGAACGCTGCATGGCGATTTCGGTTGCCGTACCCGTGACCGATGCGGTTGCCGATGCGCTGGTTGAAAAGCTGGTGCCGAAAATCCAGGCCCTGAAAATTGGCCCGGCATCGGATAAAACATCGGATATGGGACCGCTTGTGACCAAGCAGCATTTGGAAAAAGTGCGCGGCTATATCGATTCAGCCGAAGCCGAAGGCGCCAAGATCGTGGTGGATGGCCGCACCTTCCACCAGGACAAGCAGGGCTATGAAAACGGCTATTATATTGGTGGTACCCTGTTTGACCATGTGACACCGGATATGAAAATTTACCGCGAGGAAATTTTTGGTCCGGCCCTTTCGATGGTGCGCCGCCCGGATTATCAGTCCGCAGTAGACCTTATTCACGGCCACGAATATGCCAATGGCACGGCGGTTTTCACCCGCGATGGCGATGTCGCCCGTGCCTTTAGCCAGGATATCGAGGTGGGCATGGTTGGCATTAACGTGCCGATCCCCGTACCGATGGCATTCCATTCCTTTGGCGGGTGGAAGGCCTCCATTTTTGGCGACCACCACATGCACGGCATGGAAGGTGTTCGTTTCTTTACCCGGCTTAAAACCACCACCACCCGTTGGCCCAGCGGCCAGCGGACCGACCCTGAATTCACCATGCCGACCCTTGGTTAAGGACCATAGCCATGCTTAATATCGGACTGCTGGGTGCCGGACGTATCGGCATCACCCATGCCAAAGCTGTTCTGGGTGTTCCCAATGCAAAAATCGCCGCGGTTTATGACCCGGTGGATGCCGCGGCACAAAATGCCATCGCCCTGACCGGCGCCAAACGCGCCACGGTCGAGGAAATTATGGCCGATCCCGCGATTGATGCGGTCATCATTGCCACGCCGACCGACCTTCATGCCGACCAGATCGAACTGGCAGCAAAGGCGGGCAAGGCGATTTTCTGTGAAAAGCCGGTTGATCTATCGGCCGAACGGGTGCGCGCCTGCCTGAAGGTTGTCGAGGAAACCGGGGCCAAATTGATGGTCGGTTTCAACCGCCGCTTTGATCCCAGCTTTGCCCGTGTCCATGCCGAAATTCGCGCAGGCAATGTGGGCGATGTGGAACTGGTGCAAATCACATCACGCGACCCGGGTGCGCCGCCGGTTGATTATATCAAACGCTCCGGCGGACTGTTTCGCGACATGATGATCCATGATTTCGACATGGCACGTTTCCTTCTGGGCGAAGAAGTGACCGAGGTTTTTGCGACCGGTGCGGTTTTGACCGACCCGGCGATCAAGGAAACCGGCGATGTCGATACCGCCACGGCCACATTGCGCACGGCGAGTGGCAAAATGGCGGTGATTACCAATTCCCGCCGGGCGACCTATGGTTATGACCAGCGCGTCGAGGTGCATGGCTCCAAGGGTATGGTGCAGGCGGAAAACCACCGGGCGACATCTGTCACCATTGCCAATGGTGATGGCTATACCACCGAACCGCTGCTGGATTTCTTCATGCAGCGTTATGCCGATGCCTACCGTTTTGAACTGACCACATTCTGCAACATGCTGGCGGGCGAAAATGTTGCTTTCCCCAGCGGGCAGGACGGGTTAAAGGCGCTTGAACTGGCCGATGCCGCCGTGAAATCGCTTGCAACCGGCGCAGCCGTTAAACCCGGCACGTAACGGCATATCCATTTCATGAAACAAGGCCCGGCAGATCGCTCTGCCGGGCCTTTATGTTTATACTCGGTCGTTATTGTGCCGTTACACCCATCAGAAATTCAGCCGCAAACTCATCAGGAAGTTGGGCTTGCGGGCTTCATCATTATTAGTGTGGAAATCAAGGTCCTTGATATAGGCCGCATCGAGCGACGCAATCCCGACAAAGTTGTTCACCCGCACGCCAATACCGGTGCCATTTGTGAAATCTTCGCGGCGGTAACGGTCATTTTGGGATCCGTCGCGATAACGAAACGCCCCGGCATGGTCAAAAAATACATAAATGCTGGCCTGGGTATTAACCGGTTTATCCTTCCAGAACGCGGTCGGAAAGTTGAAGTTGTAATGCAGTTCGGTATTGATGAAATAGCCATCATCACCCGAAAACGCCCCCGGCTCATAGGCCCGCATGGTGCCCACACCGCCAACCGAGAACTGCTCTGCCGGGGGCAAAACGCGGTCCTTGGTCATTTGCCCGCCAGCCGTAACCTGTGCGGTGAAGGGCCCGCCCAATTGCTGGTAGGCAAAGGCATCGGCGGTATATTTGCTGGTTACACGCTCTTCGGTGGAGGCCTGCCGGATATGCGAAAACATCCGATGGCCGCGCAAACCGAACGAATAAAAGCCGGTATCACCCAGATAATCAAAATCAACGCCAATGGAATGCCGGTTAATCCAGGTTTCCGTGAGCGCCGCGCCAAAGGTGGTGTAGGACACATTGCCATTATAGCTGTAATCCACATTCATCAGCCAATGCGGCGACAATACAAAGGGTTGCTTGAGAGTTGCCGTAATAAGCTGCGTATTGCCATACACATCCGGGTCGGCCGGGTCATCAGCAAAGGGACCGTCGATGATGTGGATACGTGTTTGGGTATAGCCCAGCGACAGGCGGGTATCATAGGTATTTAACGGCAATTCATAGGACGTAAAAACCGAGCGCGAACCGCGTGATTCCGTCACCCCCACAGTAAACGGGTCATCAATGCCAAACACACTATTCACCCGGGCATAGCCGCCACTGCGCAAATGCCCGGTCGATAACGCCCCGTAATTATCCATAAACAGGGAATAGGCCATGCGGTCGGGGACTTTGGCGGTAACGACAATGTCAGTCTGACCAAAACTCTCGCCCGGTTCCAATTTGGCTGTCAATTTGGTTTGGTGCAGGCGGTTAAAGCGGCTTAATGCCTTTTCCAGCACTTCAAGGCTAACCAGATCGCCCTGCTCGATATGCAGGCTGCTGGAGATGTAGTCTGCCCGCATGTACTCGTTCTGCTCAATCCGGACACGGCCAACGCGGCCCTCGACCAGAATGACGCGCACTTCGCCAGAGGCAATTTTTTGCGGCGGGATATAGGCGCGCGCCGTCACGAACCCCTTTTGGCGATAAAGTTCGTTAAACGCGGCCAGCATGTCATAAAGGTCCGCCAGATAAAGCGGACGACCGACATATTTTTGCAAAACATCGCGGATGGTCTGATCATCCAAAATCTCGGATCGGTTAATATCAAACCGCTGCACGGTAAATTTGGCACCGGTGCCCGCCTTGGGCGGTTTGAAATCCGGGCTGCCATCCACAATCTCGGGCAACTCGAAGCCGTTGAAATCATTAATCTGTTTCTGACGCTGCTCCTGACGGATCACATCTTCCAGCGGATTGCTTTGCTGCTCACTCTGCACGCTGTTGGGGGCCTGCGTCGCAGCAAAGGCCGACGGCGTAAATATCCCCACCCCCGTCATGGTGCCTGCCATCAAGACCACCTTCATAACACGAACCACCGGGCGCATAACGCCCTTTCCGGTCAAACCGGAAACACCCGGCATGGTACGGCTGTAAATTGCCAAAATGTCTTCCCCCAAAGACAGCGCCCCGGCGCTGTTTATGCACGTATCTTCAATTAATTGTGGAAGTGGCAGTAAAACCGCCACTTCCATCTTCATTACTGGTCCTGTTCATCTGATCCAGTACCGGTATCCGAATTTGCACCAAGCTGGCCATCACCGGCAAAATCCCCGGTCAATGGCGCAACGCCCGACGTGGCGGCACCATTGGTGCCTACCGGCGTATTGCCAATGCCACCCGCGCCATCAGTTCCGGTATTGCCCCCCGTTCCTGTTGTCGCAGGGGCCACATTACCGACAGAAAGGCTGGGCTGGAAGATGGCGTTTTGGAAATTGCCCCCATTTCCACCCGCATTCTGACCGCTGCTTACCAGGCTGCCCGTACCACCTGCCGGACGGCCAAGGCCAACAACATTACCCGACGACGCAACCGTTACATTACCCGGTGCCGACTGGTTGGTGGTTGTCGTCCCGACCGGGGCGGTCGGCGTATTTGTCGTCGGAACGGACGTCTCGCTCGGCGTGGTTGCCGTGATACGGCCAATACGATCTTCCGGGTCATCAATCACCAGCGGCCCGTGGAATGTCGTATCATCCATCGTCACGATACGGGTATCAACCGGCAGGTTAAAGTCCGTCTTCTCAAACCAGAGGTCGTTAAACCTGGTATCATTGTCGAACAATTGCAGCTGGTAGCCGAGACGGATTTTCTGGGTGACGTTATCCATCAGCATTTTGCCAAGTGGCAATTTCATGATCATATCACCCGTGATCTGCCCCGTCACAATAGTGGTCTTGACGGTGTTAATGTCAAAGACCGCCTTGTTGGTGCGTAACAGATCAAACTGAATCTTTTTGGGCGCGGAGATATTGGCATTAACCGTTTTGGACAGGCTGCCATTCAGGCCCGTCACCTTCATCAACAACTGGGCGCTATCAACATAATTCTCCAGCTTGGTCAGGGAAATATGCTGGGCTTCCATGACCGTGCTTTCACCCAAGCTCCCCTGTTCAATATCCAGGCGGCCATCGCTGCCTTCGACATACAGGTCGGCATTGCGGGACTTCAGATTTTCAATCTGGATATCCTGCCCGCTGGCCCGCATGTTGATCTTCTCGGGTGCCGAAATCGTGCCGATATCACTGCTGCCATTGCGAATGGCAAGCGCAATTTCGGCATTGTCATTGCGGCCCCCCTTGGCCGTTCCCGCAATCACGCGATCCGCACTCAGATCGCCGCTGGTTTCCGCCATGTAAATGCCGTCCCGGGCCTGCAGGGTGGTGTAACGACGCTTGGAGGCAAACTGGTCACGGGCAACCACAATTTCGCTGCCATCCTGTGCCGTAGTCTGCACTTCAAAGCGATCGGACGTTGATGTGCCGATGGTGCCACCTTCGGCAATCATGGCGACCGTGTCACCTTTTAGCACGGCCGTCGTCAGTTGCGCCGACCCGTTGCCGTGATCAACAAAGGCGTTTGATTCAACAATCGAGTTCCCGGCAACGATATCGATATGGTTGGCCGCACTGATTTCACCCAACGAAATCGTCCCGGAAATCGACCGCAGCGAAATGCCGATCATGCGGGTCACACCGTCATAGGATGCACCACTTGTACCGGCCCCAGTGCGCAGGGTTGCAATGCGCATATCCTGTGCTGAAGTCAGCGATACACGACCATCCCCGCCGTCAATTTCCGATCCGTCCTTCTGAACGATCTTGCCGGTGGTTGCGGTAATATCAATGCTGCCCGACGCTTCCGAAATCACATCGGATTCCGGATTATTGAGCGTTACATCCTTATGCGCCAGAAGGGTAATCGACCCGTCCCTGGTACGAATGAAATCATTTGCCAGAATGGACCCGTTATCCGCCGTAACGGTAATATCGGCGGTATTGGTGCGAACCTGGTCAAGGGTCACATCATTCCCGGCTTTCAGAATGACATTGCCCGTACCACCATCAATGGTGCTGTCATCTTCCTGATAAAGATCACCCGCCGTCGCAGTAATGGTCACATCACCCGTCCCGGTCGAGGTTACATCGGCTTCACCATTAAACAGCGTCACATTTTGCGCAGCAGTAATAGCGATATTACCGTTGCTGGTCGTGATAAAGTCTTTCGCCGTGACCGAACCATTCCGCGCGGTAATAGCAATATCCGCACCGCTGGTCTTGACCTGATCCAGTGTCTGGCTGCTACCGGCGGTCAGCGTCACCTTGCCACTGCCACCATCGATGGTCGATCCATCGGCCTGGGTAATATTCCCAGCCGTCGCGATGATTTCCACTTCGCCCGCACCGGAAGACGTGACATCCGCTTCTTCATTTTCAAAAGCAACATTTTGAGCAGCTTTGATGCCGATCTTCGCACCGCTTGTCGTGATGAAATCCTTCGCTGTCACCGAACCATTCTGCGCGGTGATGACGATATCCGCACTCGTGGTTTGAACCTGATCCAGCGTTTGGCTGTCACCCGCCGTTAGCGTCACCTTGCCG